>JBEKPM010000041.1:0-13560 GCA_049520735.1 Bathyarchaeia archaeon
AAGAACGCAATCGTCTCGATGGATCCCATCACTGGCGCGGTTGAACGAATAGGTTGGGAAGCAGTCAACGTTAACGCCAACGACGTTGCAACCTTCGGGGTTGAACCAGCATTCTTCTTTTCCTGTCTAATGCTACCAGAGAACGCTGAAAGCGAAATCGTCCAAACAATTGCTACACAAATGAACGCCGCCGCAAAGGAACTCGGCATCGCAATCGTCGGCGGACACTGCGAGTCGACCCCGGGGCTGTCGAACCCGATCGTGGTGGGTTGCATTATGGGATTAACTGAAAAGGGCAAATACGTCACCGCTGCGGGCGCAAAAAGCGGCGACAAACTGATTTTGACCAAGAGCGCTGGAATCGAAGGCACAGCAATATTGGCCTCGGACCGAGAGGGGCAGCTGAAAAAAGTCTTCAACCCCGCGTTCCTTGACAGCGCGAAAAATTTTTACAGCCAAATAAGCGTGGTAAGAGACGCTTTAACTGCTTACGGGTCAGGGGGAGTCCACGCGATGCATGACCCAACCGAAGGGGGAATTCTAAACGGGATCCACGAGTTAGCGGATGCGGCAGGATTGGGTGTAAAGGTTTTTGAAGAGAAAATTGCTGTTGAGCCTGAAACCGCTAAAATCTGCCGTTTCTATGAAATTGACCCGCTGCAGCTTATCAGTTCAGGTGCGTTGCTCATTGCCGCTGAGCGGGAAGCCGCACCCAAAATAATTGACAGCCTATGCAAAGAGCATATCTATGCGGAAGTCATCGGAGAATTTAACCCTAACCCGAACAAACGCATACTCATGCATAAGGACGACTCGGCCGAGATGCTGCCCAGACCCGTCTCAGACCACCTGTGGATTGCATTGAGTCACTGACAACATTTGAAAATGTCAGGATTCAATCTTTGGTTTCGCTGGGTTTTCTTTCCGAAAAAGGCGTCATCTTTCCACACTTAGGTTGGAAGACTATCGGCAACCTGATTGTGCTTTGATTGATTTTGACTTTCGGTTTCGAATTGTTTCTAAACCAATTGAGGGGTACTTGGAAGATCCAGTTGAGCAGGAAGGCTGGGTAGAAGAGCATGTACATGTACAGGTGCGAGTAGACTAAGCCACATTTGAATTCGACTATTGCTTGTGAGAACCCAGTTTTTACGTTCCAGCTGGTCGGCGGCTTGTAGTGGAGGCAGTATGCTTCTGAGGCGACTGAAACTTCGTAGCCTTGATCTTTGATGCGTCCCATGATGTAGGCGTCTTCGTAGGTATGCAGGTGTTCGGGGATACTTATGCCCGCCACTGCCTTGGTTAGAATCAGGGTATCGTGGGTTCCTCCTCGCAGCTTGAAGCATTCTCGTGCAAGTATGCCTTGCAAGAGAAGAACTCGTTTGTCTGTCACGTTTGGGATAACGTCGACGTTTAATCCCCAAACCGCCGCAACCCCGCTTGTCAAATCCGTTTGCGCTTTCTCGAACCAGTCCTTGCAGAGGATGACATCGCTGTCGACAAACAGAAACCATTCTGTGCTAACGTGCCGGATGCCTTCGGTTCGCGCCTTAGCCCTTGAACCGTCGACTTGAAAAAGAACGATGTTTCCGCGCGCCTTATTGAAGTCGTCGAGAATTTGCAGGGTTCCGTCGGTTGAGAAGCCGTCAATTACGATAAGGTTCTTCAAGGGCACGTTTTCATAAATTGACGTTAAGCATTTGCTCAGTATGTGCACACTGTTCTTTGTCAGCATTACAACATCAACTTGATCCATCAAGGCGCCTCAAAGTTTGGGTTTTGTATGCATTTACGCTTGAAGAGCTTAAAAAGGTAAAGTTTAACGTTGACCTTCTCGCCTGGCGACTTCATACAAGGCGTAGCCTGAGTAGAAGGCGTAGGCAGCCAGCAACTTGCCAATCAACCAGGTATCCCCAAGCGTAAGGGCCTCAGCCATCAAGCCTATGCTGCCCCTAAAAGTCCAGACATTCGGCGGTCGAAAGTGGATGCAGAAGGGGATATAGCATGGAACAACGCGGAAGCCCTTTTGTTCAACCCATTCTTTTATGTAGGCATCTTCGTAAACATGAAGTTTTTTAGGAATCTGAATATCTTTGACCAATTCTGTCTTGATTAGGGTGTCATGCGTTCCTCCGCGGACCTCAAAAATTTTTCGAGTTATCCGCAAGAAAATTCCCATGGTTACTGTGCTGCCGATCGTTGACCAAACCTCTGTTCCCCAAACCCCACCAACGTCCGCGCTGATATACTGTTGGGCTTTTTTGTACCAGTCTTTGCAGAGGATGACATCGCTGTCGACAAACAGAAACCATTCTGTGCTTACCTCAGCTATGCCTTTCTGGCGGGCTGTGGCGCGGTTGCCTTTGTCCATAATGATTTTTACGTTATGATATTTCTCATCAAACGACTTGAGGACATCTAAGGTTTTGTCCGTTGAGTAGCCGTCGACCGCTATGAGTCTTGCCACTGGCACGTTTCCGTACACGGATTCTAAGCATTCTTTGAGTTTCCTGTCGCTGTTCTTCGTCAACAGCACAACGTCAACTGAATCCACCAAAGTATCTCCTTTTCTTAACCGCTAATTAGCGGTCAACTCATAGAGGCTATGCAAAACAGCTTAAAAAACAACTTGCTTGACCAAATCATTACGTCTGAAGGGGATGCATAAAAACAGCTAGAAATCTTTTTGTTCAAAGCCCAAGTTAGCGCTATGCCAAACGGGTCTGGAAACATGATACTCCGCCAACTCTGCAGAAAATTAAACTTTGAAGAGAATTGCTTGTTGTCGCTACCTGCCCCGTGGTAGGGTCCCGGCTAGGTTTGTTCGTGGCGTCGCCTACCCAATGGCGAAAGAGACCATGTAATTGACTTGACAGTTGTTGAAGCAAAATCTGAACCCGAAGCTTACGCTAAAGCATTAAGAAATCTTTCTATAAACCCATGCTGACCATGAATGCGCTAAAATGCTGTTCGGGGTCAGTCGGCAGAAACCTTTTCGAAGAGCACGTTTGGGCTCATCGGGTTTTTCCGCAGAACACTTTTTAAGTCTTGCACGGAAACGTTCGTAAGTATGATAGGTAGTTTGTAACCAGCCTTCTTCAGAAAAGACCTTACGACACTGATGTCCTCAACCTTATCCTCGAAAACGGCAAATCTAACCCTGAAATGGTTTTCCTCAAGAAATCGGAAGAATTCATCCATTTTTTCAAGGCTGATGAACGGAGGCCCGTAATGCAGCTCCATGAAGATTTTTGTGTTGCCCTTCAGGGTTTCTGTCATTCCTTTGAAGATTTGGTACTCGTAGCCTTCAACGTCCATGCGGATCAATTTCGGCGGGGCTTTTCCTCTGAAAAAGGTGTCCACAGTAACCAACGGAACTCTCTGTACCCTCACAATTTTGCCGCCGACGGAATTTTTATTCATTGCACACAAGTTTGATTCGTTGCATACGTAGATTTCTGATTCGCCGTCTTTTTCACCGAATGCAAAATTTGAGGCAGAAACGTTCGTTAGACCGTTAAGCTGCAGGTTTTTATGCATCAGATCGAAAGTGGAGGTTACCGGTTCAACTGCGTAGACTTGACCCGTTTTTCCTACCAGCTTGGATTCGATTAGCACGTAGTATCCTATGTTGGCGCCAATGTCTAAGACAACGTCGCCCTCTTTGAGAATGCTGGAGTGAATCAGAAAATCTGTGCACATAGGCTCCCGTTTCTTGTAGAGGTAAAGATCATAGTTGATGCCGCCTTGTCTCGGGTAAAGGTACATCTTTGAATTGTTTACGCAGGCAATTGTTTTTTTGGGAAGGTATGTCAGCTTTTCGTTTGCGCCTTTAATGGCTAATGCCAAAACCATGGCCGCAGTTCTAACCAAGCCTTTCTGCGGAACCTGTTTGATTGTTCTTAAGAAAGGTAATGGCGGCATTCAGGCGTCTCCACTTTCAGAGGTGTTTACTTCATCTTTTCACGATGCGAATTATTATCCTTTATGTTACAGCATCAAACAAACAGCCTGAAAATAGCGGTAACTGATTAACGCTATTTTTGCGTTAAGAGATATTGGAAGTCTGGGTTAGCCTGGCCGTATTTCTGTTGAATAACCTTGTTTATTCTTAGCCAATCATCATATATCAAGGGCCAAATATCGCTTGCTGCAACTCTCTTAGTCGCATATTCTGCAATTGGTCCCGTCCTCTTGATCAGACGCTTATGCCAATCAACCTCGATCAGTCCAGCCCGACGTAGATACTGAAGGTTCTGATAAATGCGGTCTGGGTCTGCTGGAAAGTTTAAACCTTTTAAGTCTTCAATCATGGAATCCAGCGAAATCTCATTTTCTGGACGCAAACAAACATCTGCAGCTATGTCCAAAGTCAGCCGCGTGTTAGCACTTAAGTACAGTGTTTTCCGTTTCGGAACCAAAACCTGCTCAATCCTGTATGCGTGCCTCTTGTAAAACAGGCGTTTGGCGAACTCGGCTAGGAGAAGATAGGCAACTACCATTAGAAGCAATGTGACGTAGAAGAGGATTGGCGGTGGCTTGAATTGGAATACCCTGCCCAAGGGGGTGTACGGAATCGCTATGGCGGCGGCAATCACTGAGAAGCAGCTAATGGTGACGTATTTGCCCGGTTTGCTTTTCCAGAATGGAGACTGGCGGGTTCTAATAACAAACACGACCAAGGTTTGGGTAGTTAAAGATTCAATAAACCAAGCAGTTTGGAAAACAGGTAAGATGGCGTGGAAAATCAATATCATTGTGAAGAAAGTGGTGAAGTCAAAAATTGAGCTTATGGGACCTTGGACCGCCATGAAGTTCCGGATGAAAGAAATGTCCCAGCGTTTGGGCCGCTCAATGTATTCCTTGTCAACGTTGTCAGTTGCAATTGTGGTTTGTGACATTGTGTACAAAAGGTTGTTCAACAAAATCTGAATGGGCAGCATAGGCAAAGCGTTTGGCGCAGTATAAAATAAGGGCAGAAACAATGCAGCTCCTGCGACACTGAACATGTTGCCAAAGTTAGAGCTTATGCCCATCATTACGTACTTCATTGTGTTGCCGAAGGTTTTTCTTCCCTCAGTTACACCTTGAGCCAGCACCGTCAAGTCGTTTTCCAGAAGGATGATGTCAGCTGCCTCTTTTGCCACATCCACGGCATTGTTAACTGAGATGCCGACGTCTGAAGTTTTAAGGGAAGGGGCATCGTTTATGCCATCGCCCATGTAGCCGACGACATGTCCGTTGTTTTTCAGCTGGTTGATGATTCTGTCTTTCTGAACAGGAGTAACTCTGGCAAACACGTTAGCTTCTTCCACAACCCGAGACAATGCATCATCATGCATCGTGGCGATTTCCCCGCCTAAAACAACACCTTTAATTTCGAAACCCAACTGCTCGCAAACTTTTCGGGTGACAAGCTCGTTGTCGCCTGTAACGATTTTTAGTTCTATGCCTTCTTTTGCCAGAAGCTGAATTGATTCTTTAGCAGTTTGCTTGGGCGGATCCAAGAATGCGATAAAGCCAAGAAAAACCATATCGGTTTCATCGTTTACTGAATAAATAGTCTTTTCTTCCTTCATTTTCTTGTAAGCTACACCAAGGACCCGTAAGCCTTCAGAGCTTAAATCAAAGTATTTTTGCTCGATTCTTTTCCTGAGTTCCTCGCTTACGTCCTGGATAACCCCTTCTATTTCGCAGTAAGATGAAACCTTCAAAACCTCTTCGGGAGCACCCTTAGCAATCAAAACCCTTTCCCGCTGTTGTTCAACTACAACCGAAACCCTTCTTCTGACAAAATCGAATGGGACCTCATCAATTTTCTGGAACGCAGCAATGTCTATTTCTTTATGTACAAGTATGGCTTCGTCAAGTGGACTTTTGAGCCCCGTTTGGTAGAAGCTGTTCAGATAAGAATACAAAAGGACTTTGTCGTCGTCTTTGCCTTTAAAATCAACATGCATAACGAGTGATATGCTGTTTTCCGTCAAAGTCCCGGTCTTATCCGTGCACAGAACGTTCATACTGCCGAAGTTTTCAATGGAAGGCAAATGTTTGACGATGACGCCTTTCTTAGACATGTTCACGGCACCCTTCGAAAGATTCATCGTGATAATCATTGGCAAAAGCTCAGGTGTCAACCCCACCGCCAAGGCAGCGGCAAAAAGTAGGGAATCTATTAAGCTTCGATGGAAGAGGGCGAGCACGACGAAAACGAAGATGATTAGCACAAACGTGACTTGCATGATAAGGTAGCTGAATCCTTTGACGCCACGTTCAAATTCTGTTTCAGGCTGCTTAGCAACAAGCTTCTTAGCGATTTTCCCGTACTCGGTGAAGCCGCCCGTTTTAGCGACGACCGCCGTTGAACTGCCGCTTACCA
Organism: Bathyarchaeia archaeon; assembly: GCA_049520735.1. Taxonomy (GTDB): domain Archaea; phylum Thermoproteota; class Bathyarchaeia; order Bathyarchaeales; family Bathycorpusculaceae; genus Bathycorpusculum. The sequence continues at coordinate 6,380 of JBEKPM010000041.1, forward strand.
CAGATGTTCCCATAAACAGGTAATTGTTCCATTCTGTTATGGACCCAGACGTTAGATTGACGGAATCCAGTTTGTTAGCTGTTTTTTCGACTGGAAAAGATTCCCCGGTTAAAGAGCTTTGGTTGATGAAGAGGTCTTTGGCGGTGATTATTCTTGCGTCTGCAGGAGCTATGTCGCCGGCTGAAAGGTAAATAATGTCGCCGGGAACTACTTGGGATAGCTTAACTTCTCTTTTGGTGTTATCGCGCATAACAGTTGCTGTTGTGCTGACTTTTTCTTTGAGAAGTTCAGCGGCGTTTTCAGCTTTTGACTCCTGATAGTGGTCTATGATGACACTGATTAATACGATGACGAATATTATGGTGAAGTCAGGAATGTCGCCTGTGGCGCCAGCGAAGGCTGCTGCAGCCAAAAGTATTAGAATAAGGGGACTTTTGAAGTGGAGAAGAAAGCTGACTATGCCTGAACGTTTCATTTTGCGGGCTAATTCGTTGGTGCCGTAAATGTTGATCCTTCGTTCTGCTTCTTCGCTGCTAAGACCCTGTGGCGAAGTGTCAAGCCTAGCCAACAACTCATTCGCAGGTAGAGTCAAAACTTCTTCGCTGGTAACCGGAGGCTGCGCTACAGGAACATTCTCTTTAATCGTGAATATCTCTGGGTTACTTTGTGAAGCGTCTCCCAAGTTCTCCCCGCCAAAGTTCACTCTAATAAGAGTGAAAGATTCTAGCATACAACCAGACACATCATTTATAAAAACCCTCTCAAAAACAAACACAAAACAAGCCAGAAGAAAGAAAGTTGCCTGACTTCTCCTAAGCAAGCCATCTAAGCCATTTTTTTGAAAAAACAGCTGGAAAACAAGCGGGAAAATGAAGCTAAAGCAATCTTTCTTCTTAAGAAAAAGGCAGGTTCAAAAATTGGACAATGGATAACTGTTTTTATACCCTAATTTTATTACACTAAACATCCAATATCCAGCCAGTGACAATTGTTTGACCCCAGACCTTAAAAAAGCAGCTTCAGTTACGACGCGCTCCCTTGCGCCAGGTAAACCTCATCACGCTCAGTGGCTTGTAACAAGAAAATGCAACTACCGCTGCGCAGGCTGCAACGTCTGGAAAGAGCAGGATGAAAGAGAGCTGCCTGCTAAGGATATAACAATAGGGCTAGATGTCCTGAAAAAAATTGGAATTGCAGAACTTGTTATTTCAGGCGGAGACCCTCTTCTCAGAGATGACATCGGCGAGATAATTGATCACGCCACAAAATCTTTCATAACAACTGTTTATGACAACGGGAGCATGGCGGCAAAAAAAATCGACCTTCTTCGAAATGTGGATTTCGTCGCTATTTCGATAGACAGTTTGGATGAGGCAAAGAACGACTCTATCAAAACCGTCCCAGGCGCATGGAAGAGGGCTATGGAAGCAGTTGAAACGCTGCACAACGAGGGAATAAACGTCGCCGTTACTCCGACCATCTCTCAGAAGAACATTTACGAAATAACTGAACTAACGGAATATTTTACCCACAAAGGAATTCCTGTCTGGTACAGCCTTTACTCTTATGAGTCTTCTGCGAAGGAAAACCAGTTGTTCCCAATAGGAAAAGAGAATGATGAGTTCATAGTCACCGATAACCAAGCAATCGTCAAACTCTGGGATTCTCTTCTAAACATGAAAAAGAAAAACAGCAAAATCCTGATTACAAAGAAGCTTCTCAAAACCTTGAGGAACTTTTATGCTAAAGGTGAAAGACCATGGAAGTGCGAGGCGCTTAAGAACTTTTTTGTCGTTGACCCGATGGGCAGAGTCGCTGGATGCCATAGCCATGACTTCGCAGGTTCAGTGTTCGATTTGCCTAAGCTGTGGAAAAGCAAGGAATTCAAAAACCTTCGAAGCGATTACCATGATTGTTCACAATGCAATTACTTGTGTTATATTTTCTATTCGCTTCAGGGAGGCCCAAGGGGAAACGTATCGGTTGCGTTTGACCAATGGAGAAACGCCGGGTTAGTTTTCAAGAAAACGCACTAAAAACTTCATGTTAGGCATGGAATATGAATAAGCCGAATTATCACAGTCTGAAGGCTCAATCCATTCTTAAATGTGCCAGAAAATCCAGTTCTAATTAATTGGACCGAGAATCGGGGATAACAACGTTACCTATAACTCTGCATAGAACCTCAAAAACTTCATCAGCATTCAATTCGTCAGTGTCCAAAACCAGATCGAAAGGCGCAAGGTCTTCACCTAAAACGAAACCGTAAAGCTCCTTGTAAATCGCTTTCGTTCTAGATTCCTTCTCTTCTAAAACCTTGATTGCTTGTTCAGGAGTCATTCCGTCGCGTTCAGCAACTCTAGCAGCTCTCTTCTGAATTGAAGCCATCAACCAAATCTTGAAACAATCCTTCAGCAGCCAAGGCATGGTCCAACTGTCCAAAAGAACATTTCCTGTGCTAGCGTACTCTAACAGCTTAGCATCTACTGCCTTGTCAAATTTGGGGTCATTTGCCCTTGTCTTAAGAAAATTAAGACCCTCAGGGGTTTCCCACCAACCCTCATGGGATGCATCGTAACCCTCGGCTTTCGCCAATTCTTTGAGCGCGTCTCCGCCCGAATAACATTTGAGATTGTATTTTTTTGCAAGTTTCTTTGACAAAGTGCTTTTGCCGGTTCCAGCCATTCCTGAAATGCAAATTACCAATTTTTTGTCAGGAAAACAGGGGTGAAGTGCTTTGGACATCGACGTCACCGTTTTTTCTGCGTTAGGGTTCAATCGGCATTATTCCAAGTATGCGTGAGCCCAGTATCCCGAGGAAGAACGAGCAGATTGGGTACCAGTAGACTACTGAAATGCTGCCTAGGCCAGGAAGGTAAACTAGTGAGGTGTTTCCGTATGTGGGTGTTAAGACGAAAATCCAGATGAATATGTAGAGGAAAGATATTCCAAGTTGAACCATTTGGGGCTTTAGCATTTTTGATTGCATGTTGTTGATTTGAGATTGTCTCTTTTTGAGTTTTTCAATTTGTTTCTTGTCGTTGGCTCTTGCCGCCGCCATGGTTTCTTTTCTATACTCGTTCATCTCCTTCTGCATCACGCGGTACTGTTCCCAGCCGACGAAGTAGTTGATTAAAACCCTGTTCAACGCAGTGTTAAGAAAGGCGATGCCAAGAGCAATAATCAAAATCAAAATGGCAGCCGTAATCGAATTAATCTTGATAGAGGAATTTTGGGTTATGTTTACCGTTTGGGGAACGTTGGCTGTCGTTGTTGTGGTGTTCCCGTTGACGCCGACGGTCCATTTGTATGTTCCGGATGGCAAGGGGTTTCTTGCGTCGAAGGTGAAGGTGAGACTTTGAGTAGGGGTTAATCCTTGTGTTGACCCATATACAATAATGAAATAGTTGTATTTGCCAGTTTGTAAAGTTGCAGTCCAATTTTGCCCAGACGGCTGCTGCGTGATAGCAAAATGACTCAATAAGCTGTATCCTGTTGGAACCGTTATGTTTGCGCTTCCAATGGTTTCAGTGCCTGCGTTTGTTATTGTGACTGTGTAGGATGTCTTTTGACCCACCGCGTAAGATTTTGCGGAGACAGATGCTTGAAAGCTGAGACCGCTTGCAGCTGACACAGAACCGGTTATCAGGCTTACTGCTGACAATGCAACCATTGCAAGTATCAGGGCGATAACCAATTTCTTCAATATTTTCATGCATCAATCTTCCTATTTTTTGGGCATCCGCGGTTTCGTGTCTGCGTAATGCGTAACTTGTTTCCTTATTAATAACCGTTTTTGCTTCTCAACAGTGCAATTTCCCAATCAAACCGCATAGCAATCTAAGCAGTCTTGGTTTTTAGTCTGAACCAATTTTCAATTTAGGGCTAATGGTTGAAGGGGTAAACTTTGTTCCTTTCCAAATACGTTAATGACCCTAAGGTTTTCCTTATTGTTTCGGTTTCGAGTGCAATCTCCGGGTTAACTTTGTTTTTCTCAAGGGCGGCGGTTAATGTTTGCCAGTTGATGTTTCCGGAGCCAATCTCGAGGTGCTGATCTGATTTGCCCATGTTGTCGCTAAAATGCATGTAGGGAACTTGCATGCCGAGTTTTGCAATCCATTCTTCAATGGGGACTTTGGAGAAAGCGTTTACGTGCCCAGTGTCCAAGCAGACTTTGAGAGACGGCATGTTTACTTCGTTTAGGAGCGCATTCAAAATTTCAGGTGAAGGCTCCCAAAAATTTTCCAAGAGCACCGTGGCTTCATATTTGTCGAGAACTTCATTCCAAAAACCGGCGTTTCTCGCGATCCAATTGCTCCTGTAAAGTTCTCCGTAAACGAACGGATTGAAGTTGGCGTGGAAAACCACATATTTTGCGTTAAGTAATTGTGCAATGTCCATATTTGTCAGGATGCGCTGTTTTGAGACTTTGGCTATTTTGCTGTCGTTGCTGTGTATGCAAATATCCTGAAACACGCCGTGAACAGACACTTTGCCTTTAAATGCCGATAGCGCACGCTGATGCCCCCTTACAAGGCTTCGCCAATTACCGTCTAGTGCGTTAGCGTAGGCAAAGGTTCCCAGCTCAAGGTTGCAGTTGTATGCTTTTGCGAATCTTAGAAAATCTTCAAAACAGTATTCAGCATGCTCAGCGATCCCATGGCTTTTCCAAATGTTGTTTTTGTCTAAAATTAAAAAAAATAAAAAGGGGAAATGGTTTTTGTTTTCAGTTCTTAGTTTATGGTCGTTTTCTTGTGACGAGAATTGCAAGTACTGCGCCGATTATGATTATTACGATAATTATTGCAATTCCTATGTACATGACCGTGGTGTTTGAGGCTAAGCCGGTGAGCGGTGTTGCGGTCGGTGCAGGTGTAGCTCCTGCGGCGCTGGCGTAGAATCCTGCTGAAGCAGTTGATCCATAATACCCGTTTGTGCCTGCGAAAGTGGCGTATACCGTGTAGTTGCCAGATATGTCAGGTTTCCAAGTGAATGAGTAGTCGCCTAAACCGTTTGAGGTTGTCGAGCCAATTGTTCGGTAGTTCCCGTTAGCATCTATAACCGAGAACGTCACCGGAACACCAGTAATGTCATGTGGCATCGGCTGCTGCATGTAGACACTTTCCATGAACGCTGTCATGCTCGCATCGGACACGCATGGTAAGCCATTGGGGTAGTTTGCTGCAACCGCTTCCTGTGATGCGCCAGCTGAGACGTCTGTAACTGTGCCGCTTATAGTGACCGGTGTTCCCGTTGTCACACCAACGCTTGGTGCGGAAACAGTTGTTCTGCTGGGTCCTTGTCCGTAAGCGTATACTTGGTTGTCATAAGCGTTCAGTGTGGTCATTATGCCGTATGCTAATTCGGGGTTTGCGTCAACGTCGAAAGAGCTTATGCTCCATACGAGCTTCCCGGTGGTTGTGTTCAAAGCCAGCAATTGCGCTCCAATGAATAACGGTGGAGCATACTCGTGACCTTCTTCGAGGAATTCTATGCCTCCGCCGCCGCCAATGCCCGTTTGCACCCAAATCGGCCAAACTGCATATGGAGTGTTAAAGCCCGCGTTACCAGTTAGTTGAGTGGTGTTGGTGTACCAGTTGAGTGCGCCGTTGGTCATGTTTAGAGACCATAAGTCTCCGCCGAAGCCGAATACTAGGAAGGTCCCGCCGTAGATGTTTCCTTTGATTCCGCCGACTGTGTCGTATTGTTGGATTGGTCCTCCGTTGTAGCCATGAAGCGTTGTTTGCCATACTTGGTTGCCTGTTGCGGTGCTATATGCGTGGACTTCGCCTGATTCTTTGAGTACTGTTATGAAGACTCCGTCGCCGACGTTGCCGTAGTTGTCCAGGTTGAGTGCTGTGAAAGGCGTGAAGGTTACGTTTTTCTCCCATAGATCGGTGCCTGTTTTCAAGTCGACGGCTGTATAGATTGCAAATCCGGTCTGGAAGTAGATTGATACGCTTGCGGACGAATACAAGAGTGCTACACCGCTGTCGATGCCCATGATGGTCCAAGCGGGAGTTGGCAAATTCGTTGTGGCTGGAATTGGCCAAGCGGATTGTATTCCATAGGAAAATGACATCACAGTGCCTTGTACAGGCCTCCATTGCCATCCTGAAGCAGACCCTGCTGTCCAGCCGGAACCTAACAAAATGCATTGTGTTGAGTTCCAAGCTTCAAGTAGCGCGTTACCCGCTGTGTTTGTGATTTTTGTCGCTGCTGGACCAAGGCTGGGAAGAACATTATTCTTGTTGTAGTATATTTGCGAGCCAACAGTTCCGTTGGTATAGTAGTTTACTATGTTTCCTGCGGAGTCTACTGTGTTTCCGTAGCTGAAGCCTGTGCCGTTTACGATGCTTAATATGTATTTTCCTGTCATTGCGTCAAATAGGTTGAGTGTTGTCGAGCCAGGCAATGTAGCAACGCCCGATGTTGTGAACCACGCAGGGCTTCCTTGCGTCCATAGGTACGCCATTCCTCCATACTGATTTGGCGATACGTAGTCTAGCACTTGGCCACATGCCAAGTTCGTAACTATGCCGGCCGTTGTCAGCATGTTGAATGATGGGCTGCCGCCGCCATAGTTGCTTGCGTCGTCGGTCCAGACTGTTTTTCCAGTGTACAAGTCTACGCATATGTTCGCTGTTGGAGTGGTTGAGCTTGCAGGAATTTCTGTGTAGAAGAGGAAGCCGTTGATTACTATTGGAACGTATCTGCGTTCATATTGGGATGTCGAATAGTAGTTGCCGTAGGTTGTTGTGCCGCCCGCATCTCCGCCAATGGCACCTCCGAATGAAACTGGTCTTGTCCAAAGTATGTGAGATGACATAGGAGCGGTGGAATAGGGGTTAAAGTTTGTTGTCGTATTGTAGTTGTTGGCGCCTTTGCCTGCACCGTAAGCACTGTAGAGGCTTAAGTATGGACCGCCAATTGCGTACCAGTTTAAGACGTTCATCGCGTTTATGGGGGTTTGCCAATAGCTTGTTGGAAGCGGAGTTGCTGGAAGTGATCCAACCGGAGACTGCTGAACCGTTAGCGTAACCACTGCACTTGTTGCTGGTAGAATTGTATCGTTAACATAGGGAGACACCAAGAACGAGGGCAAACTGTTCTCATAACTTTGTGAGTACGGGTTATAGGTATAGCCGGTCAATGTTTCTCCTCCGAACACCATCTGGAAG
>JBEKPM010000042.1:0-11049 GCA_049520735.1 Bathyarchaeia archaeon
TTGCCTTGCAACTTGGGTTGGAAACTCCGTTTTTGCTTCACCAATTTTTATTGTTCCCCCCAAGTCTTCTATCGATAGATTGGCTTCTTGTTGTAATTCAATCGCAAAAAATTCTTTGGAAAAGAAATTTACACTGAACTCTATTTCTCTGGCGCTAAGGTAAGCGGCGATTTCGGCTAGTGAAAGTTTCCAGTTTTTTCCTGAAATGAATAGTTTTGTTAGCATCGGTTAATGAAAAAGTTAACTGAGTATATAAGAAATCGCGCGCTTTTCAACAAGAATATCTCTCTAATGTAAATGATTATATGTTAAATAGTAACGGAATTGTTAAGCTGCTACTTACAAATTGTTTAAATACCGCTGGGCGCGTTAGCTAAAAAGGGATATTTGCATGCATGCGCGAAATTATCGGCACGTGAAGAACCGAGCGTATACACGGAAAGAATACGCTAGAGGTTTTCCGCCGCCAAAAATTGTGAAATTCACTATGGGCGATACTAAAGCAACCTTTGAAGTTGAGGGTCAACTTATTTCCACCGAGCGAGCCCAGATACGTCATACCGCTTTAGAAGCGGCGCGCGTAGCCACAAACCGAGTGCTAATTGATAAACTCATAAACGATTACCTCATGATTGTCCATCCATATCCTCACATAATTCTCAGAGAAAACAAAATGATTTTCGGCGCTCACGCAGACCGACTCCAACAAGGAATGAGGCGGTCCTTCGGAACAGCTATCGGCACGGCGGCAAAGGTAGAGGTGGGTCAAACCATCATAACCGTCAGGGTAAAAGCTGGCGCTGCAGAAACAGCCAAAGAATCCCTTAAAAGAGGCAGCGCAAAACTTCCCATCCCTTGCAAGATAGTTATCTCCAAGATTGAAGCTTCTCCAGACGTAACAGAGTCAGACGTAGCTGAGAAGGAACAACCGGAGACGGAGACTACTTGACCGTAAAAGGGAAAGAACTGGTTTTATGGTTTGACGATGTAAGAAATACCGATGTTCATCTTGTTGGCGGAAAAAACGCCAGCCTCGGCGAAATGATCCATGCCGGAATGCCTGTTCCTCCCGGTTTTGCAGTAACAGCTTATTCTTATGAAAAATATATTCAAGAAAAGAATATAGCAGAGCAAATTTACAAAGTTATAAATGAAACAGTAACTAACCCCAACGACCCCAAACAGTACGATGTGGCATCCAAAAAAATACGTGAACTTATCGAAAAAACTCCGATGCCTAAAGACATAGAAACTGCCGTGAGATCCGCTTACAAAGAACTGAACCAGCGGCTCGAGCTGAAAGATGTTTTTGTTGCAGTTCGATCAAGCGCTACAGCAGAAGATTTGCCCGACGCATCGTTTGCAGGGCAACAGGAAACTTTTCTGAACGTAAAAGGTGCCGACGACCTTATAGCCAAAGTCGTTAAATGCTGGTCAAGCCTGTTTACGCCACGAGCAATCTTTTACAGAAACGAGAAAGGTTTTCCACACGAGAAAGTTTTCATAAGTGTCGGGGTTCAAAAAATGGTTAACTCCGGCTGCGCCGGCGTCATGTTTACAATAAACCCCGTGACTGGGAATCGCGATGAAATAGTTATAGAAGGTAACTATGGTTTAGGAGAAACCGTAGTTTCAGGTGCAGTTAACCCTGACGACTTTATTGTTGACAAAAGCACTGTGACGATTAAGGAAAGAAGAATTTCACGTAAAACAATAGAATATATCCGTGACCCTAAAACGGGAAAAACAGTTCATTTGGATGTTCCCGAGGATAAGCAGAAAGTAACCTGCATGAGTGACAAAGAAATTTTAGCGCTTGCTGCACTTGCTAATCGAATTGAGAAACATTATGACAAGCCAATGGATATTGAATGGGCAATTGACCAAGACTTGCCATATCCAGAGAACATGTTCATAGTTCAAGCTCGCCCAGAAACAGTATGGAGCTCAAAACAAATGGATACACCCATAAAAAGCGACGACCACAGAGCTGGAGAAGAATTAAAAGTAGTAGTGAGAGGCATTTCAGCTGGTAGAAGAGGCTACGGGGTAGGCAAGGCGACCGTGGTCTTAAACCCTGATGATGCACATCGAGACATGCACAAAGGGGACGTTCTCGTTACTGGCATGACAGATCCTGATTTTGTGCCTTTCATGAAAATGGCAAGCGCAATCGTTACTGACAAAGGCGGAATCACATCTCACGCTGCAATCGTAAGTCGTGAACTGAACATTCCTTGCGTGGTAGGGACTGAAACGGCTACACAAGTAATGAAAACAGGCCAAGAATACACAGTTGATTCGAGAAACGGCATAATCTACGAAGGCATTTTAGCGCAAGCTGTTCAACCAACCACAACACCAAACGGATCGACCATTTTTATGCAAGCAGAAGCTACTCCAGTGACAGCTACAAAAATCTACATGAATCTCGGAACTCCGGAGATGATTGAACAATACAAGAATCTGCCGTTTGAAGGCATTGGCCTAATGCGCACAGAATTCATCTTGGCCAGCGCCATAGGTAAGCACCCGATGGCATTTGTTGATGAAGGTCAAAGTCAACAATTCGTAGATAAACTCGCCGAAGGCATAGCCACAGTTGCTAGAGCAATCCAGCCTAGGCAAGTCGTAGTGCGTTTTAGTGACTTCAAAACCAACGAGTACAGGGGCTTGAAAGGCGGAGACAAATACGAAATAGTTGAGGAAAACCCAATGCTTGGCTGGAGAGGCTGCAGCCGCTACATAAGCAAATGGTACATCCAAGCCTTCCGACTCGAATGCCAAGCCATCAAGAAATGCCGCACGGAATGGGGGCTCAAAAACGTTTACGTTATGCTTCCGATGGTTCGTACGCTTTGGGAAGCCAAGAAAGTCTTAGAAATCATGAAGGAAGAAGGCTTAGAACGCTCAAAAGACTTCAAGGTTTGGTTCATGGCGGAAACTCCATCAATCGCAATAATGGCCGACGAATTCTCCAAATTAGCCGACGGCTTCTCTATCGGTTCAAACGACATGACCCAGGGAATACTTATGATTGACCGCGATTCAGAACGACTAGGACAAATGGGCTATTTCGACGAGAGAGATCCAGCGGTAAAAAGGATACTTGCTCACCTCATCAAAGTCGCACACGAAAACGGATGCACAGTCTCAATCTGCGGTGAAGGACCATCAAACCTTCCGGATTTCGCAGAGTTCCTTGTCCGAGCCGGAATCGACAGCTTATCCGTAAACAACGACGCAGTTATAGCCACGAAAAAACAGGTTGCAAGCGTGGAACAAAAGATAATTCTCGAACGGCTTGCAGAACAAGCTGCCTTAGCTCGAGGGCAACCGATTAAGAAGCCAGTGCAGGACTGGGAATGGCCACGCTAACCTAAAACGCCACGCAAACCCCAATTTATATTTCATTTTTGATTTCCTTTTTGTCAGTGGTCGGAGTAAACTTTGAAGGGTTTTGATTTTGAAGAGAAACGGCTTAAGCAAGAGATAGCTAGGCTTGGCTCTAAGCGGGTTTTGCTTCAGTTACCTGAAGGATTAAAACCTGAAGGTCCCCGTCTAGCAGATATCGTGGAGAAAACCGGTGCTCTTCCCATAATTTCCGCTGACCCATGCTACGGAGCCTGCGATATTGCAATGGATGCCGCTGAAAGCTTGGAAGCGGATTTAATAGTGCATTTTGGGCACTCCAAATTTCTGGTCCATGGGCGGGTTCCCACGATTTACATCGAGACAAAGTCTACCGTAACTGTTAACAAAGCTGTGCAGAAGGCTTTGCCGCTTTTGAGCAAGTTTGCTCGGATTGGGTTGGTGACTTCGGTGCAGCATCAAAAGGAGCTTAATCAAGCCCGAGAGATTTTAACGAAGGCTGGGAAAATCGTTGTAGTCGGCGATAGCGGGCAGATGAGTTATCCTGGTCAGGTTCTCGGCTGCAACTACAGCAACGCGAAATCGATCGCGGATCAAGTGGATGCCTTCCTGTTCATTGGCGGAGGTTTATTCCATGCGTTAGGCGTAGCGTTGAACACGTCTAAACCAACCGTCATTGCCGACCCATATGATAACAGGGCTTTCTCAATTGAAAATGGAGCTCAGAAAATTATCAAGCAGCGCTGGGCAAGCATTGAAGAGGCACAAAAAGCAAAAACCTTCGGTGTATTGATCGGTTTAAAACCTGGGCAAAAAAAGATTGATCAAGCATTAAAAATAAGGGAGTTGGCGCAGAAACATGGGGTTGCTGCTTTACTGTTAGCTGCCAAGGAAATCACACCTGAAACACTCTTGGAGTTTCCAGCTATTGACGCCTATGTCAACACAGCATGTCCCCGAATTAGTTTAGACGCTCCAGGAAAGTTTTCAAAGCCAGTAATAACAGTCAACGAGTTTATGGTGGTTGTGGGCGAATCTTCATGGGAGAACATGCTCAAAGAAGGATTATTCGAAAACTAGCTTTGGAGCGGTTTCTCTCCGAAATTGCTCCTCAGCTCTCGCCTCAAGCCCGCCTTGAACAGTATACTACTTCAGAGTCGGTTGCAGCAATAATGCTTAACATTGCTGCCTACGTCAATGATGATGTTGTTGGAAAGTCTTTACTGGATTTGGGCTGTGGAACAGGCAGGCTTTCGTTGGGCGCCGCGTACCTTGGAGCTCAAGAAGTCGTCGGTATCGACATCGATAAACGAGCCATTGAAGCAGCAGCTGAAAACTCGAAGAAGCTCGACTTAGCCGGCAACGTTCAATGGGTCCTGGGCGACATCAAAGCTATCTCAGGCCAGTTTGACACTGTTTTGCAGAATCCGCCTTTTGGCGTGCAAACGCGGGAAGCTGACCGAGCCTTCTTGATGAAAGCTTTGGAGTCGGGAAAATCCGTTTACTCCCTTCACAATCACCCCGAAACTGATAATCAACTGATTAGGCAGCTTAAAGCAGGCAGCGGATTCTTGCGGGTCCAGCCATCTCCTTTCTTGGAACAATTCGTTGCCAAACACGGCGGCGCCGTTAAAGCAGTTTACGCGATCCCTATAACGATTCCGCGGCTTTTCGATTTCCACACCCAGGCTAAACATAATTTTGTCGTTGACTTATACGTGATTGAAGCATCAAAATCTTGAAAAATTTCTTCGGTTTCTGTCTAGAATTAACATGATATATTAATCAAAAGGTTTATTGATAAGATTGGAAACTAACCATATGCATTTATCAAACAGGCTGTTTGGCTTATTTAAGTGTAATAAAGAGTGTAAAAAGGGAAACTGTCATGAGTCTAAAGTCACCTCAACAAAATAGTGGCCATTTAGTTGTGCCTGGAGAACGCTTAGGTGTTATTGAAGAGTTCGTTCCAGATTCAGGAACCTACGTCAAAGACGGCGTTATCTACTCCAAAATTGTGGGACGCTCACTTGTTGATTTGCAGAATCGACGCGTCTCCGTCTACCCCGCCGCTGAAGGCGCAGTCGTGCCGAAAGTTTCCAGTACCATAATCGGGCAAATTGGAAACGCTCAATCTGATAACGTTTTAGTGAAAATCTTCAAAGTTGGAAACAAAAAGATTTCCGGCGAATTCGGCGGTATCCTTCACATTTCCGACGTATCTGACAGGTACGTCACCTCAATGAATGATGTCTGTAAACCTGGAGACATCGTAAGAGCCAAAGTGATAAGCGAAAAAAACCGCGTCTTCCATTTGACAACTAACGACAAGAACTTAGGTATCATAGATGCTTTCTGCTCACGGGACGGTAACCTGCTGGAACAAGATCGATACGATCTGCGCTGCCCAAAATGCGGTAACATTGAAAAACGTAAACTGGCGCCTGACTACGGGAAAGAAGCGCTTTAGAGAGGATGAGTTAAGTTGAAAATTAACGTTGTTAAAAAATCTGGAAACGAGTTAAAGATCGAAATTGTAGGCGGAAGTCACGGGCTTTGCAACTTGTTAGCAAAGCGTCTCTTAGAAGATAAGACGGTTGAGTTTGCTGGCTACGATGTGCCGCATCCTTTAGCGTCAAGCCCCAACATCTACCTTAGGATGAAGGGCAAAGCTAAGCCTGAAGACGCTTTGGTCAGAGCAGTTGAGAAAGTCAGAGAGGCAAACGACGCTTTCAGCAAAGAGCTAGACCGCGTCCTCAAAGCATAGCTGTAGTCTTTTTTCATTCTTTTTAGCAATTTCTATTTTAGTACTTAACTTATTTTTGATTCTTCAGATATGACATTCTTTAGCTTCGCTTAAAAGCGGAAAGGTATATTATTTTGGTTTAGGGAAAGTCTTGGAGCCAAAAGTCTTTCGTGTGATAAAACCTGAAATTCGCATCCTCGGTGTTGACGACGGACAATTCGTTCCTCAAACAGAGGGTACTGCGATTGTTGTGGGCGTTGTTTTCCGAGGCGGCTGGTCAATCGACGGCGTAATGCACACTCACGTTGAAATTGACGGATTCGACGCTACCGAACAGTTGACTTCTATGATTAACAGTTCTCCTCATTGCAAACAGCTACGTTTGGTAATGCTAAACGGGATCACGTTTGCCGGCTTCAATGTCGTAGACATTAAAAAACTCAACATGGACACCCAACTTCCCGTCATCGTTATAACCCTTGAAAAACCCGACTTAAAAGCAGTCCACAAAGCGCTAATACATTTGCCAAATGCCGAGGAACGGTGGAATACCGTCCTTGCCGCTGGAGAAATCCATGAAACAGTTTGCCTAGGGAAGAAACTTTACGTCGAGTTGGCAGGAATTTCACTTGATGACGCCAAAGAGATCATTACGTTGACCTCTACAAACAGCAGTTTTCCTGAACCCCTCCGTGTCGCGCATCTTATCGCATCTGGGGTCAGTCTCTGATTTCGCGTGACTTAGAAAAGGTTTAAAAGGTACAGTGCTAAGGGAATCAAAAACGGACACGAATATTGGAGTTCGGGAAATATGGAATTTTGCCCTAAATGCGGTACTCGTCTTGAGCCAAAGAAAACCAAGACTGGTAAAGAGGCCTCCTTAGTTCTCGCGTGCCCAAAATGCGGCTACAGGAAGCCCGAAATCGGCGAAAAAGTTGAGGTCGCACCGAAAGTTATCCAGCATTCTCCTCAACAGTTTGTCGCCGTGATTGGAAAAGAAGAGCAGAAACTAAGCACGTTGCCGACTGTCCGAATTGAATGCCCCAGATGTGGAAACAACACAGCTTACGTTTGGCAAGTGCAAACAAGAGGCGCTGACGAGTCTTCAACCCAGTTTCTACGCTGCACGAAATGCAGTTACACGTTCAGAGAATACAGCTGAGAACTCATCACCATTTTCCTTTCTCACAGAAAGTAGTCTTTGTGGCATTAATTATTTACTTACAGTTCCCATTCTTAATTCTCTGCTTTGAGATCTTGATTTGAAAGCCGAAGGTTTGGGATCAAACTGAAACGACCCCAGAAATTTGGCCTTTACTATTTCTTCGCCCCGTAGATTCAAGGTATATCTGCAAACAATGGACGCTTTTCCTTTCTGTGTGCACCTTGAGAGCAAAGAAATATCTATGCACAAAGAAGCCGCAAACCAGCCAACCTTTGTGACAAATAGCTAACAATCTCCCATGTTTTTTGTTTTCTACGCTATCAAGGGCTTGTTTTCAGGTTAGGATACGGCAATTTTTATTAGCTAAAATCGTTATCACAAGCTATATAACTTTACAGGAATATGCAATAGGCGAGGAAGAAAGGTAACATGTTCAAGCTTAAAGTCTCCGATGCTAAACTTCTAAGAGATATGGCTACAGCCATATCAATCCTAGTTGACGAAGCAACTTTCAAAATCGACCCCGAAGGCATGAAACTTCGAGCGATGGACCCATCCCGCGTAGCCATGATTGATTTTGAATGGCCGAAAACCATATTTCAAGAATACACCTCCACAGAACCCGCCAAAATATGCCTCAACATAAGTGAACTGCTAAAACTCCTCAAACGCGCGGGAAAAGATGAGGCAGTGGAGCTGTCTCTTGACGACAAAACTGGGCGGTTACTGGTTACGATAACTGGCAAGTACAATAGAAACTTTACCATGCCAACCTTGGAAGCTTCAGAGGAAGAGGTTCCCACTCCAAAAATAACCTTCAACGTCAAAGCCAAAACGACAACCCAAGGATTGAGCCAAGCAATCGAAGACGCGCAGCTTGTAAGTGACCACGTCCGCATCGAAGCTGAACCCGAAAAGCTAACTTTGAGTGCTTCAGGCGACTTAATGGGTGCAACTATAACTCTACAGAAGGGCAACGATGCGTTGCTTGACTTGGAAGTTAAGGAAAATGCGAAGGCAACCTTCAGTTTAAGCTACCTGTCAGAAATCATAAAGGCGGCTTCAGCCACCTCGGATATTGCGACGCTTGAATTCTCAACCGACATGCCCGTAAAAATAGACTTCCAGCAGACAAAAGAGGGCCGCTTGACTTTCTTCTTGGCTCCAAGAATCGAAACAGAATAAAGTGACTGAGTTGCAAGTTGAATCGGCGGGATTCCCCAAGAACGATTTGGCAAAATACCCTTTTTTAAAAGAAACCGCCGAGTACATTAAACCCTTAGATCTGCAAATAGATGACCTAGGAAGCATGGGCACTGAGCTGGTAAAACGTGCAGAAGAAAGGGTTAACCAAGCTTTAATTGATAGACGCATAACCCGCAACTCAAAAAGAATAGATGTCGAAATCCCCTCGTTCCCGCTTGCTCTGCTCGTTGTCATAGCGACTGAAAACTCGTTTATCAAAAAAAGGTATGCGTTGGCAGAGGCAAAGCAGGCCTCCAGCGATTTGGTTTTGGAGCAAAAGGAAAAAATCCTTAAAATAGCCCGGGATTTTGACTGGAAAATAGACCTTGCCAAGGAAAGCGCTGATTCCCCCTTGGACTTTTCTATCAGCTTTACAGATTACTTGAGAAATTCGGCGCATCTGCACGACAAAAAGTGGAAGTTAACTAACAGTATACTTTCCCATGGATGCGTTTACCTAAACAAAAAGGACGTTGTGAGGCTGCTGGAAGAAGAGATTCGACGACGGGTTGAGAAAAGGCTGGATGTTAAACTGCCGAAGGTTCAGGATGAATTGGGACTTATAGCTGAAAGGGTGAAAAAACTCGCTTCTGAAGTTATTGGCGCGATGGAAACCGAAGAGACTCCGAAAATCGTTGTTCAATCGGCTTATCCCCCCTGCATAATGAATCTGCTGGAGACTACGAAGTCGAATCATCATCTGTCGCATATTGAACGGTTCACTTTAACTTCTTTTTTGGTTAACATCGGAATGACGTCGGAAAATGTCAATGAATTATTCAAAACCTTCTCAGACTACAATGAAAAATTAACCCGATACCAAATCGAGCACATCGCGGGCGAAAGGGGTTCGGCAACACGTTACACTCCCCCTCAATGTTCCCTCTTGCAAACGCACGGGGTATGCAAAAACAGAGACGATTTGTGCCGCCGCATCTATCATCCACTTGCCTATTACAAGCGCAAGCAAAAGATTGCTTTGCTTTAATTAGTCAAGATTTATATGTTCACTTTACCTAAAAGAGGTTTAGAGCAACATGAATTATCAATTAATTGGAAATGCGCCAGCCGGCGCAGAAATAGGGGTTATCTTGCCTACCTATCGGGAAGAAGAAAACATTTCCAGGTTAATTGATGACATTGAGAGCTTAAATTTAGACAGCACAATCCTTGTAATTGATGATTCCAGCCCTGATAGAACGGCAGAAATTGTGCGGGAAAAACAAAGTAAATACGGCAACATCCTTCTTTGTCTTCGACCTAAAAAGAGCGGGTTGGGAACAGCAATAACCGATGGCTTCAAGTTTTTTTTGAACTCGAAGTTGCCTCCCAAATACATTTTTACGATGGACGCCGACTATTCGCATAACCCAAAAGATATTCCGCAGCTTCTGTCAACGATGACTGAAACGGACAGCGGAATCGTGGTTGGCAGCAGATACATCAAAGGCGGACACATTACCAATTGGCCCTTCACCAGAAAAATAATCAGCCGCACAGCCAACTTTATCGCGAAATCTTCCCTCGGGTTAAAACCACTCGATTGCACCAGCGGCTTTCGCTGCTACTCCTCAAAATTTCTGAACGCGACCATCGGCAACCTGCACAGTCACACCTACGAAATTCAGATAGAAACCATAAGGCAAGCTCACTTGCGGCATTTCAACGTCAGGGAAACCCCAATCTTATTTGTTAACAGAAAAAGTGGGAAATCCAAGTTGAGCTGGACTGAAGTCAGTAGTTATATTACTTACACTTTCAAGGCGATTTTCCGTTTCTAAATTAGTTAGCAACCTTTTTGCGTTAACATATATTATGCAAATGTTCGTAGCTACGTCATAGGCGACATGGTTGATGAAGCGCTCAGTCACCCAAATTCTTCTTTTTGCAGTTATGCTTTCCATAGTGCTGAGCGTAAGCCTTGCGACGGTCAGTCTGTACACTGTTCCCGACAAACGCAGCATTCAAACCAACGTCTTAATCAACAACATTTTCCAACTGTCCCCACACGAAACCTATAGGCAAGGTTTAGGGTCTTTTTACGGAGGCGAAAACATCACC
The DNA here is from genome assembly GCA_049520735.1 of Bathyarchaeia archaeon. Lineage (GTDB taxonomy): Archaea > Thermoproteota > Bathyarchaeia > Bathyarchaeales > Bathycorpusculaceae > Bathycorpusculum. The sequence continues at coordinate 10,590 of JBEKPM010000042.1, forward strand.
TTAGCGGTCCAGTCGTCTCCCTCGTTACAGAAGAATTTTTCACTTATGCTTCCCCTTTCAAATGACATTCTTTTGATTAAAACTGGCATAACTTATAATTCCACCCAGCCAAATTTCACCTACTCATTTGTTGCGAGCCCCGACTATTACGACGCTGTTTTCATTTCCACTTCAAACAGCTCCGGAACAATTCATCTTCAAGTGTTCGAGCAAAAACCTGCAGTTATCTACAATTATTCGTGGCTTAATGGGCCGTCTGAAATATTGTTCGTGGTGAGTTTGGTTGTCGCGATGCTGTTGGCTTTGAGAATGGTATTGCCCCGTCTCTCGCACCCTGAGTCGAAAATAATAGTCATTCCGTCTTTAAGTAAGAACGCCCGGCGCTGGCTCTTGGCAGCGCTTTTGCTGGGGCTGGTTGTATGGCTTTTGATTCTTGCAGTCAATTCAGGTCCGCTTGCAA
>JBEKPM010000043.1:0-11037 GCA_049520735.1 Bathyarchaeia archaeon
ATGGGCGTTCCAGGGTAAGGGGTCGCAATGTAGAATCCCACGTCGTTTGGGTTAAGTTCCTTGACGAAGCGGATGGTTTCCCAAGCGCTCTCTTTTGTTTCACCTGGAAAACCTAAAATGACGCCTGCAACCGTCATTAGGCCAGCTTCTTTCGCCCATTTGAATGCACGTCGTGTCTGGGTAAGCGAGAACCCTTTGCCCATGCTTGTCAAAAGCTTCTTTGAACCTGATTCAACACCGAACCAGACAGCTATGCAACCCGCCTCCTTCATTTTCACAAACAGTTCCTGGCTCACCATGTCAACACGTGTTTCGCAATCCCACTTTATTTTCAGTCCTCGACGCATGATTTCGTCGCATATCGCGATCGTTCGTGCTTGATCCACCGTAAATGCGTCATCGTAAAACGTGAATTGGCTTGCATAGTAGTTTTTGTGAAGAAACTCCAACTCGTCAACCACGCTTTTGGGGCTGCGCATTCGGTATCTTCTTCCGAACATTCGCACAGTCGTACAAAAATTGCACCAGTAAACGCATCCTCGACTGGTCATAACAGGATAGGGAATCGTTCCGTACTTGCGCAGGTTCTCTGTATGCTGCCAAAGGTGAAGCGCCGGATAAGGCAAACTGTCAAGGTCTTCCAGCAAAGGTCGATCAGGGTTTTTCACTGTTGCCGCGCCGTTTCTGCAAGAAGTGCCTGCAAGGTCGAGGTAAGACTTGTTGTTTTCGACTCTTTGAGCGAGCTCCAGAACGGTTTCTTCGCCCTCCCTCCTGACAACAATGTCAATAGACGGCTCCTCCTGCAACGCCTGTTCATCCCAAAAAGTAACATGTGGCCCTCCGATTGCAGTTATGCAGTTTGGCCAGACTTCCTTAGCTATCTTCACTATTTTGAGCGCTGACTTGTAGGTGAGTGTGGTGCAGGTGACTCCGACTATGTCAGGCTGAACTTTAGCGATTTCTGCCTTGAACAAGCTGTGAGTGATTTTTTGCGCTTGGCAATCAATCACGCTAACGTTAAAATGATTCTTGTACAACACTGCACCTAGGTATCCGATGCCTAGCGGCATGAAAGGCGGATGTTGATGGGAACCAGCAGGGTAAGGTGGATTGACAAGAGTTATGCGAGTTTTCATGTTCTCCCCTGAAGGATTAGAGTTTGTACCTTGTGCTTCATTTACTTTATGCAAAACCGTTTAATTTCATGTTGGAACCTAGAATTATCAGTATCACGTCGATGAAGCGGCTAAACAAAATGCAACCTACTTGGGTATTTGTTTCGGCTTCAAATAACACTCTTTGATGTCCATGTAGAGCCAATTGCGTTTCCAATTCTTGGATTTCTCTTTCTTTTTCTTCGCCTTGAACCTACTTATACCTATTGATTCTTTGAAAAGCGGCGCATCAACCACAGTACTGTGGTAGCCTTGCCCGTCTTCGCTGGAGACATCAATGCCTTTCCCGTCAGCTAACTTCTTTAGTTCTTTCACCGACTCGGGGTCAAGTGTGCGTCCCAGCCATTCTTCCCCGAAGAAGTTTGTGTTGATGCAGTTCAGCATGGGTCTTAAACCGGAGCCGACGACTTCTTTCAAAACGTCGTAGGTGTCGCCTGAAGGGTTCTCCAGCGGCATCATGAAAGCCAGCCCCAACTGTTTAGCCATGCTCTCATAATAGCTTGAGTGGACAATAGCGCATCCTGCTCCAACTATATCGCCAGTAACGATGCCTTCGATTCCGTCTTCCTTCTGCAAACTGGTTAGTGCTCCCAATATATCCTCGTACGGCTTCTTGATTCTGACGCGCTTCAGAGGGGTGCCCAAAGTTTTTGACTGAAGCGCCATCATCGGGAAACTGTGGAAAACATAGGGTTTCATATATTCAAAAGTGAGAAGATAAGCAACCTGATGACCCTGCTTGATAACTTTGTGATAAGCCAAACAGCATTCTTTGCCTCCGCTCCAGTGGACAACAACTTTCATACTTTTCCCCTCTTCAGTCTGGAAAAGGCACTTGAAAGGGCTATAAACCTTTTCATGAACACCATCCACACGGACACACACTCGCAAAAACAGCAAAAACAAACAATCACGCCCGCTCGAGCATGGGTTCAGTTAAAGCTATTAACTCGCAAATAATCAAAGATAGCAAAAGTTCAAGGAGACGCAACGTGCCAAACCAAGAAAAACATTTGATTCTTTTAATGACTACAGCTCCACCGGAAAACAGTGCATGGTACCTAGGCAAGCGGTTGCCTCCAATCGGCTTAATGTATGTTGCAGCAGCACTTGAAAAAGCGGGCTTTGAGGTGCAAATGCTTGACAACTACCTTATGAAAAAGCCAGTAAGTGAACTTAAACAGATAGTTACAAGGCTTAACCCGAAAATCGTGGGGATTACATGCGGTTCAGCAACCTACAAGCGTTGCATAGAAACCGCAAAGGCAATCAAAGAGGTCCTTCCAAGATGCAAAATAGTCGTCGGAGGATGGCATGCATCCTATGTGCCTGATAGCCTGCTTGAAAACCCGGAAATCGACTATGTAGTTATGGGCGAAGGCGAAAATGCGGTAACGCGGCTTGCTACCTGCATTGTAAACGGTAATGAACCTCAAGCCATGGCACTTGCTGGCGTTGCGTGCAGACGCCAAGGCAAAAACATCAAGAATCCGCCAAAGTTCATCGAGAACATGGATGAAATTCCATACCCCGCCAGACACCTGCTGCCGCTTGAACTCTACGACCGAACAATAGAGTACCTAAACGTTAAACCAGCCGACGTCATGAGTATCGCAAGAGGTTGCGTTTACAACTGCGGCTTCTGTGAAACCCGTAAGCTCTGGGGTAACATTTGCCGAGCATTCACTCCCCAAAGGGTTATCGGCGAAATCAAAGACTTGCAAAGCAGGTACGGCACAAAAGGAATTTACTTCATCAATGACAACTTCACGCTCAGAAAAAAAGAAACCCTTGAACTCTGCAACCTAATGGTTAAGGAAAAACTTGATTTAGAATGGGTATGCGACACAAGGGTCGATTTAGTGAACCAAGAACTCTTGGAAGCCATGAGCAAAGCAGGATGCAAAACCATCTGGTTCGGCGTCGAGTCAGGCTCACAGAGGATTCTTCAACGCATCGGCAGGAACACAACCTTGGAACAGATTGAAACCGCATTCAAGCTCTGCCGCAAAAACGGCATGCAGACGGCTTGCTCTTTCATGCTTGGCGTACCAGACGAAACACTCAAAGAAATGGAAGCGTCACTCAAGTTTGCTAAGAAACTGGATCCTGACTGGTGCATATTTAATATTTTCATCGCTAATCCAGACAGTCGACTCTATCAAGAAGTTCTAGATTCAAAAAACTACACTCAACTGGACGACTTTTTGCTGGCCGTGAAAACCAAGGAGTGGGACTACGATTCATTGCTGGGAGTTCAAAGAAGGTTCTTCAGGGACTTTCATAGGTCTCCTAAACAAATCATGAAGAGGATCAGGCGTGAAGGCGTAGCGAACTTTGCAAAGCGAAGACTAAATCCTGGCGCACACCAAACCGTGGGAGCCGCCTAGCTATTTTATAGCGATCCAGCAGCTCATTTCGGGGCTACATAGGACACGATAAATGATTGCGAGTGGGTTAGGTATCCAAGTGCTGGTTTCGTAGTAGTCGATGCGCCGTGAAAAGTCATAGTTTTCGCTTTCGAACACGTGCCTTATGTTGCCATGATCTAGAGGGTGCTCTTTTTTGTGCCAGTAATCTGACAACTCATAATCGATTGAAGGAACTCGGAGTCCAGTCATTTGAAAATACAAGCTGTTTAACAAGGGGTTTGAATGCAAGTAGAGTCCTTTTATTATGGTAGAGAGGCTGCTTGATTCATTTTTCCAATAGAAAGGAGATGCTTCGTGATCTAGATACATAGCGCCTCCTTTTTTCAGAAAACCGGAGAGGTAGTGGAGGGCGCCCACGTAGTCTGGCAGGTGATGAAGGACTGAGTAGCATGTTATTAAGTCAAAGTCTCCTTCTCCAAAAGACAACTCTTCGATGGGCGAGCAAACTACGGTTAACTTAGTGCTTTGCAAGTAGGAGGAGTATCTTCTTTTCAGAATGGCGCACATTTCCATCGAGATATCCACAGCTGTAACGGTGTAGCCCTTCTGCAGAAGCTTGCCCGTGAGGTTACCTGTGCCTGCCCCAAAGTCCAAAGCCACTCTGTGGTTATCAGTCACACGTTTATCAATCATTTTTAGTGTAGCAACTGTTCTTTTCTGTTCTTGTTTAGAGTACACTTCTGGGTGGAGCAGTTCATAGTATTGGGCTTCAAGATGGTGAACGGTCATGTTTGCCTTATGGATTTTTTCTTTTAGACTTTTTTCTTGAAGCAACCTGTACTCCTCTCACCATTGCTGGTTAGTCTTGCCAATAAACGCCTTTCGACATTTAAATAATTTTGAAAAAAATTGCTTCAAAATAAGATAAAAAGAAAAGAGGTTGGGAAATTGGTTTTTCCCTTGGTTGTTTTATGCGTGTTTTCTCATCATCAGAAGCGCAAGAACTGCGCCGATTATGATTATCACGATGATGATTGCGATGCCAATGTATTCGACTGTTGATTCACTTGCTATGCCGGTTAGTGGTGTTGCGGTTGGTGCTTCGGTTGCGTGTGCTCCGGTTGCTATGAAGCTTGTTTCTGCAGATGATGGCCAGTAGCCTTTGGTGCCTGCGAAAGTGGCGAATACTGTAAAGTTGCCTGCGATTGTTGGTGTGTATGATAGGGTGTACATACCGCTTGCGTCAGTTGTTGCAGTGCCTACTGGGTAGTGGTTTCCATTAGAGTCTAAGACTGCGATTTGCACTTGGACGCCTGTGAAGTTGGTCGGCATTGCCTGTTGCTGGTAAACGTAGCCCATCCATGCTGACATACTTGCGTCAGAAGCGCATGGGACACCGTTTGGAAAGTCGCCTTTCTGTTGTGTTCCCTGTGTGCCAGCTGCAGTATCTACAACGGATCCGCGTATCACTACTGGTACTCCGACTGTTGTTGCAACGTTTGGTGCGTCGACGGTTGTTTGGCTTGGTCCTCTGCCTACGACGTAGATTGAGTTGTCGTAGCCGTTGAACCAGTTGTTATAACCGTCTGCCATAGCATATGAAATTGTGAAGAATTCACCAGTGTAGCCTGAAAGCGACCATATGAGTTGACCAGTTGTTGCGTTAATAGCGGTTTGAATTCCACCTTTGAAGAGCGGTGTTTCGATAGTGTGCTCTGTGGTTACCATGTATACTACGCCATTGCCTATTGCGTTGATCTGCATTGGGTAGACGCCGAAGGGCGTGTTGAAGCCAGCGAATGAGCTGTTGCTCGAGCCGATTTGGCCGTTACCCCAAGTCCACAGTAGGTTTCCAGTAGTCAAGTCCCAACAGTAGAGTATGCCTGCGTATCCTGTGGTGTAGAGTTTTCCGTTAGCTGCAACTCCGCCGATGATTGGAACCGCCGGGTTGCCGTAGTAGTCAAGAGACGCTATAGGCGCGGTTGGACCCCAAAGTTTCTGGCCTGTCGACATGCTGTACCCTACCCATTGTGTGGTTTCTTTGTAGGCTTCTGTGAAGACACCGTGACCGCCGTCAGCTGTTGGATCTGCTGGTCCTGCAGCCACTGAGACGTTGCCTGCTGGTGCTTGAACTGTGTTGGACCAGAGAATAGTGCCGATGCTGCCTGCTGCCATGTTGATGCCGTAGTAGGTGTATGGTGCCGATGACCAAGGTGGAGATCCAGCGAAATCGCCTGGTCCTGGGAACGTGCCGGTGTTTACGATCAATTCCTTGTTGTAGAAAGCATCATTTATCGTAGGTACGCTGGTAAAAGTCGGTAACGAAATGTTGAAGTCTAACAAGCTTGGGTTGGCTCCGTTGGATACTGGCGGCTGCAGGGTTGGCACTGTTGAAGGACCGGAGTATGTGTTATCCCAGAGTTTGGATGAGTTCCATTCTTGCAAGTACACTTTTGCAGGACCTGAAGGAACTGGACCGAATGGAGTCATAGTGGTTGGGCCGTAGTTTACGAAGGATAGTGACAGATATTCGCCTGATGGACCCATCATGACTGTGCCTGCGGGAACGTTGGTTACGTTGAAAATCGATTGTCCTGTGAAGGCGTCAAAGGCGTACCAGTTGCCTGGGAACGCTCCGAAGAGTCCGCCTGAAACAGTGGATCTGACCAGTACTGGTGGCCATACGCCGTGTTGGTTGGGGTCTTCAGCATCGTATATGTATGCGAAACTGATGGCGCCCATGTCGGGGTTGCTCCATAGCTGTTTTCCTGTTTGCAGATCGACGCATGTTGTTGGTGCGTTGATTGGGTTAGAGGCCAATCCTCCGGCGACACCAGACCATCCGAGCGGTGGGGTGTAGATTAGCATTCCATCGACGATTATCGGGTTGCTGTATCTTTGGCTGTAGGCCGATCCCTCGAACCACGTGTTTCCTGGAAGTGCTGGATAGTTGTTTCCTCCGACCACTCCGCCGCTTTGTATTGGTTTAGTCCACATAATGTGGCTTGTAAGTGATCCGACTGCATCGCCTGGGTATGACTGCGAATTTGCAGTAAATGTACCCCAAGCAGCGTAACCTGGCCATGTTGTGCCCAGCCAATTGGACGAGAGTGTGTACCAATTGGTGTTTTCGCCGTATATTGGGCGAGTCCAGTAAGCCGTTGGTAGTGGCCCGCTTGATGTTGCTGCTGCGATGGGTGAAGACTGAACGGTGAGAGTTGTTGAGGCACTGCTTGGTAGGTAGGTGTCGTTTATGAATGCATCACCTGGAGCTGCGTTGGAAGCTGTTACTGTCTGCCCTGGGAAGATGAATGTGACTTTGTAGGTGCCAGTTGCATCTGGAGTGAACGCGTAGTCTTGCGCGGAGGTTGTGTCGTAGATAATTGGGAAGGTTTGTGTGGTGTTTGTGCCATCGGGTGCCGTAATGACTAGCTGATAGCCATGGAATCTATACGGAGTGTACAAGTATGCGTTTTCATAAAGTTTGTCCAGCCACATGATAACGTAACATTGCTGACCAACACCAATTGGATTAGGAGCTACGTTAACGAAAGCATATGTTGGAATTTGCAAAGACGGCGTGTGTGCATTAGCGGCGGGTATTAGCATCATCGAAGCTGTCATTGAGAATATGAAGAGTATTGAAATTGCAATAGAGATTGTTTTGTTTTTTCCAATTTGCATTTTTTCTTGTCTCCTTAAAATAGGTAATTACTACTACGAGTCAGTTTACTTATAAATTTATTGCTGTGCATTCAAATCAGCGCTTCTTTTGCCCCAAGAAAGTTTCTTTTTAAACCTTTTACATTCAACGTTTACACCAAAAAATCTGTCTACAAGCCGAAACTTCAAGTTAGTCCCAATTGATTTCAAGACGAACTGAGAACCTGAAATGCGAGATTATTGTGTTTCGTAATGAAAGTTTACATTGAAAGCGTCAGAATGACGTTAGAATCGAAGTAGTGCCTAAGAACAAACAAGCCTTTGTGTTACTGCAGAAGCTACGAAATTAACCGGATATAAGTATTTTTGCTTCAGATAATTTTTGAAATCTGCTGGCAACGGCACACTCAGAAATGTGAAGTTTCTTCTCTGAAAGGCAACAGTCATTGAACATTTTTATGGGAAATCTTATATAAAACGCTCATATGATTGGCTGATAAGATATCAACATAGGTTAAGCGGATTTGGCAGCAAGAATAGACGAAATTGATGCGAAAATCATAAAAATCCTACTTTTAGAATCGCGGACTAGTTTCACAGATATTGCTTATGAATGCAAAATCACTGTGACTGCCGTCAGGATGCGTTACAAACGTTTATGGAGAGACGGCGTAATCAACGGCGAAAAAATGCTCGTTAATCCTCACTGCCTAGGTTACCCCCATATCGCGGATTTAGGCATGATAACTTCGGTTGAAAACGAGGGCGAAATTAGAAAGTTTCTCGAAAGCAAACCCTACATCGGCGAATTAATCGGTCCGTTGGGGCATTACAGTTTTTGGGGAAAAGTTGCCTTACGTGACCTAAACAAACTGCATGACATAATTGAAGATTTGGAGTCAAACTGCAACATCAACCATGTTAACGCGTTCATATGGGCAGAAGCCATAAACATCGAGTTCCCCCAAAACCTGATTATCAAACCGTTAGATCGGAAGAGCCCCCAGAAAATCGTGGAGCAGCCTCCCTTGATCAACCTAAACCAAGCAGCATGTGAATTTGATGAAGTTGACAAGAAAATCGCGTTAATACTCACACAGAACTCCCGTACCCCATTCAAAAGTATCGCGGCAGAATTGAAGATTTCAAGCACGACCGTAATTCAACGATATAAGAAACTTCGGGAAACTCTGTTGACACGTTCAACCGTAACGATCAACCTGCAAAAGCTTGGGTACAATTCACTCGCCAACGTCTTCATAAAAGTTTCGAACCGCAGCAAAATGCCCGACATATACTCGCAGTTACTTCAGATTCCCAATGTGATAGTCATCATAAGGCAGATGGGCGCCTATGACCTGTATTGCGCTGTTCCCCTTGAAGACTTCGAGAGCCTGTTTGAAGTCTATGGGAAAATCATAAGGGTCACTGGGGTTGAAATTGCGGAAGTTTTCCTCACAAGAATTCCGCCTTCTTGGCCGCTGAATTTATTCCCTTCGCTGATTGAAAACGAGTACATGAAGCCTAAGTATTGGCCTGGCAACTAAGAAATTCCGTCAAAAACTTCTTTTCTGCTCTTTCGTGCGCAAAATGCGAAATGTTTAAGCATCAAACAGACATTTTTGTGGGGTAAATAGTGAAGCTGTGAACCTCAAAATGAAACCACATTTAACCCTTGTTAACCCAGCGGCTCCAGCTATGGCTGTGATGCACCTGCCATTCGCGCTTTTAGGCCTGGGGTATTTAGGGGCGGTTTTGGAGAACAACCAGTTCCCAGTCGATGTAATTGACTGCCAGGTGCTTAAGTTGTCGTTTGAAGATTTCAGGGCTGAGATTGCTAAGCGTCAGCCAGACATCGTGGGGTTCACTTCTTCAACGCTGACGTATAATACGGCGATGAAGCTGGCTAAAATCGCGAAAGAGGCTTGCCCAAAATGCATAACGGTTGCCGGCGGCACCCACGTAACCTTTTGGGATGATAAGGCGCTTGAGGAATGCCCGCAGCTCGACGTTGTAGTCAGAAGGGAAGGTGAATATACTCTTTTGGAGTTAGCGCAGAGAGTTGAAGCAGGAAAAAGCTTCGACGACGTAGTGGGAACAACCTGCAGGAAAGATGGAAAAATCGTCAGGAACCCCGACCGACCTTACATTGAAGATTTAGATTCCTTGCCATTTCCAGCGCGTCATCTTTGGCCGATGGAACGTTTCCGGGAATTGGAAGACATTCTTTACCTTGCGACAAGTCGAGGCTGCGTTTACTGGTGCGAATTCTGCTCAACTGTGAGAATGCATGGCCGCAAGTACCGCATGAGAAGCCCAAAAAACGTCGTGGACGAAATAGAGTTGCTTCACTCAACATATGGCATAAGCAAGTTCACGTTCTGCGACGACGCCTTCACGGTTGACCAACCAAGAACTGAGGAACTCTGCAGTGAAATCGTGAAACGAGGCTTGAAGATCGAATGGAACTGCGGAACACGCGTGGACATGCTCACCAAAGACTTGCTTGTAAAAATGAAGAATTCGGGCTGCATCACCGTTTGGTTCGGCGTCGAATCGGGCAGCCAGCAGGTACTAGATGCGATGAAAAAAGGCATCACCCCCGAATTAACCATGAAAGTCCTCGGCTGGCTAAGCGAACTGGGCATGACGCCTATCCCGAACGTTATCTTGGGATTCCCAGGAGAAACTAAGGAGAGCGCGTGGAAAACTATCAGGTTCGTGGAGAAGATTTCGCCTCATGACACGGGCTTCTACAATGTTGCAACGCCGTTTCCGGGAACACCGATGTATGACATGGTTAAAGAGAAAGGCTGGCTTAGAGTTACGGACTTTGACATGTACGACACCTGCCACCCCATCTTCGAGACCCCAACTATGAGCATGAAAGAACTTGGGAAACTGCGACAAGCTGCCTACATGCATTTCTACCTGCGACGAGGATACTACTTCGACAAAAGAAGAAGATTCAAACTGAACACAGCGCTGGTTGTCGCATACAATCTTGTTGCGTACATCAAGCTTAGATTTAGTAAATAGGAAACAAAAGAAACCTCAGTGCTCAGCGGAGGGAAAACTGCTTTCATTTTTGCCCTTAACCGTAATTGATATTAGTTTTTGCCACAATGTTTAGCGTAATCTTGGTTGGTGTCAAAGGTCCTCCTCCTGAACATATTAGTAGCAATTGCCGTTATGGCTTTAGCCATCGTCTTAGATTTGGCAGTCGGAGACCCATCGCCGAATTACCCTGACAAGTGGGTGTTCAGACTTCACCCAACCGTTGTGATGGGCAACTATACCAAGAAGATTGAAGCGTACTTCAAAAACCCCGACCCGAAAGTGGAGAAGCTCCTCGGCGTCCTTTTGGCGCTGACCGTGATTTGCACGTTTGCCATCCCAACTTACTTCGGCTTATGGGCAATCTACATTTACATCAGCATTTTCGTCTACGCTTTTGTTGGTATGATACTATTGAAGATGACTATATGCATCAAGCTTGAAACTGACTGGGCCAAAGCCGTAGCCAAAGCAATCCTAGCGGACGAAGTTACAGAAGCGAAGAAGTACAGTCATTTCTCAAGAAGAGACTCAACAAACCTCAACGGTCCGCAAATGGGCAGTGCGGTCATCGAATCAATGGCGGAAAACCTAATTGACTTTAAACTTTCGCCAATGATGTCTTTCGCATTGTTCGGCGTTACAGGCGCAATCGCTTTCAGAGCAATCAACACGCTTGACGGGATGGTCGGCTTTAAGGATAAAGAGCACATCAACACGGGTTGGTTCAGTGCAAACCTTGACACCGTCGTCAACTACATCCCTACACG
>JBEKPM010000044.1:0-11288 GCA_049520735.1 Bathyarchaeia archaeon
GCTTTCCGAATAAGCTCTTTTAAGTCATTATCGTTTTCTAATGCCAAACCAGTTACGCTCGCAAACTACTTGTTTCTTTTAATCAAGAATTCAGCGAACGCTTTTAATTTTTCCTTAGCTTGAGGGGTCGGTAACAACTTTTCAGTTTCAGTCCAGCTTTCCTCGACCATTTTTTCCGCTGTGCGTTTGACGTGTTGTATGGCGCCGTACTTCTGCATTAGGGCAATGGCTTCATCCCTTAGCGCCTGTTCGGAAGAATGCATGTTAAGGATCTGGATAAGCCGCTTCTTGTCAGCAGTGCTGGCTTTTCCAAGTGTGTAAATGACCATGAGGGTTCGTTTGCCCTCGGTGATGTCTTGCCCGACGCCGCCCTTCTTCTTTGCAAAATCGACTCCTGTCAAATCTAAAATGTCATCTTGCATCTGGAATTTCAACGAGCGGCTTGTTTGCGTCTGCTAGGACCGCAGCCATTTTCGCCGCCATCCTTGCAAGTGTACCGGTTTTGTAAGCGCACATCTGTAGGTAATCCTCTTCGCGAAGCTGGTCAGCGTTGGCTAAGCCTCTATGCCAAGCTATGTCCATGGCTTGTCCCAAGCTGAGATTAATCATTTCTTGAACATAAACTTCGTAAATGTCCCGCTGAACTTCTGGTACAATGTCTGTTCTGTACAGCATCATTGGCAGAAGAGGTAGGTAGTACATGGCGTTTCCCGCGTTGACGGCTATGTCCATTTGGAAGATTTTGTATGTGCATGGTTTGCCTCGGCGGAGTTCAGACGCGTCTTCAATATCATCAATTACCAAAGTGCCGTTGTGGATGACTTCTGGGATAATGGAGAAGTCCAAGCAGTAATCGGAGTTGTTGCCAAGCGCCTCGCATATCAGCAGGAAAAGAGCCGGGCGCCATCTTTTTCCGCCTCGATCCAGCATGTCCCAAATCGGGTCCGCAATCGCCTTGTTGAGAGGCAGCAGATTGTAGCTGTACATGGGCGGGTCAACCTTGAAAAGAAGCGAGTCTTCAGTGAATTTTCTCGGAACATATTTTTCGATGGCTTTGTCGATTAACGGCGCCTTTTCTTCAAGAAACTTTTCAATATTCAAACGTTACGGGTCTCCTCTGAGCGTAAATTGCAGTGTCGAATCCCCTGATATTAAGCCACTCCGCGGTTTTTCCCGTCACTACCGCTGGCACCTTCGCGAGGGATTCAAGGTTTTTGGCGCCGACAAGAAACATGACGTTAAGCAGTTCATTGATTAAGCAGGAAAGCAGCTTTCGGGTTTCTTCGACTCCTTTGACTGCAGCTTCAAGCGCTGGCTGGGACAGGCTAGCTAAACTTGCGTTCAACGCTAGTGACTTTGCCACATCAATGCCGTTTCGTACTCCGCCTGAAGCAACAACAGGGATTTTTACGGTTTGGGTTGTTTCAATCAAGCTCACAGTTGTGGGGATTCCCCAATCCCAGAACGCCTCATCAGTCTTCTCATTTGCTGCACGATAAAATTCTACCGCCGCGAAACTTGTTCCGCCGACCCCGCCGACGTCGATGGCTTTTGCGCCTGCAGATTCCAACGCTTTCGCATCCTCAGCAGAAATGCCGCAGCCAGTCTCCTTAACAATTACAGGCACATCTAGCTCGGCAGCTATTTCTCCGATTTTCGGGAGGACATCTTTGAAGTTTGTTTGTCCTTCGGGTTGGATTGCTTCCTGCAGCGGGTTCATATGAATAGCCAACGCATCTGCCTCGATCATTTCCACGGCCTTCTTCGCTTCTTTCAACCCGTACCCGTGTGCAAGTTGGACTCCTCCGATGTTTGCGATTAAGAAAGCAGTCGGCGCCTTTTTACGGGCAACCGCGTAAGTGCCTTCAAGTTTTCCGTTTTCGATGGCTGCCCTTTGACTTCCTACGCCCATGCCTAAATGCAGCTCTTCCACGGCTTGCGCGATTGAAGCGTTAATTCTTGTGGCTTCCCGTGTCCCACCTGTCATGGCTCCGACGATCAGGGGCGCTGAAAGTTTTTTGCCAAAGAAAGAAGTGGACAAGCTGATTTTTTCGCGGTCAAGTTCTGGCAGTGCACGGTGCACGAACTGAATGTCTTCGAAGCCCGCGGTGGCTTTTTTAGCTTGCGCTTTCTGTTGGAGACAAATCCTTATGTGATCTGCCTTGCGGTTCTGCGTATCTTCAACCATAATGCTACTTCTCGATCTCCGTGCCTAAAACACTTTGGTCTGTTAAAGCCCTGAAAATAGATAATCCCTTCGTGGCTCCAGTAACGGTAACATGAACTCCTTGCTCGATCGCGGGGATAAGCTCGGCGATTTTTGCTGCCATGCCGCCTGTCACATCTGTGCCTGTTGCTTTGCCGAGTTTAGGCTGGATCTGCTTCAGCTCCGCTAACGTCAAATGCTTGTATGGTTTAGCGTTGGGGTTAGTTTTCGGGTCGCAATCAAACAAGCCATCGGTGTCAACGCCTACCACGATTTTTGAAGCCTTATATCTGATTGCCAAATAAGCAACCAGTTGATCGCCAGAGAGAATTGTGAACCCTAACTTATCATCCAAAACTGCATCCCCGTACAGAACAGGTTTGAACAACATTTTCTCTATTACTTTAAGCACCGTTTCGTCAAAAAATCTGATCCTGCCGTTATCAGTTAAGATGCAGGACGATGGAGCAATGCTTATAGCTGGGATTTCATGCCAAATAAGCGCATCCATCACCAGCCCATTGAGAACGGTCATTACGTGGTGTGTTTCGGCGAAACCGAGTTTCTGCGCAGGGTCCTCTTTGTACCCTTCTTTTATGCCGTATTTCGCTGCGGTCGGGTGCCCAAAGCTGCCGCCGCCATGAACGATGATCAGGTTATCAAGGTCTGCCCTCTTAATTTCCTCGGCTAAGCGGTTTATGATTTCTGTTTTCGCGGCTAATTGTTCTGTTTTGTCGGTGATGGCTGAGCCGCCGATTTTTAGAATTACTGGTTTCGACTCGTTCAATTATCGTGCACCTTTACATGATGTATTAAATCACTTATTGAAAAGGATTACCGAGAACCAAAAAAGACACCGATTTTTGACGGCACAAAAAAGGGCAATTTGGGCTTGGGCAAGCCATTGAATCGCTTAGTTTTTGGTTCGGTGTTTAGAAATGCCTCTCTTAACAGCGTAACCCAGTACGACGACCACCCACACCAGAGCAAGCACGGCTGCTGTGGCTGTTGTTATAAGATTCAGGTTTATCATGCTGCCTACTTGGTACTCGAACGTGTGTGAATATTGGTCTGGAGTAGGCGTCGACGTGCAGACGGGCTGTGGAGTCGGGGTCGGCTGCGGCAACTGCGCCTGAGTTATCGGGAGGGGCGTGATTGCCGGAGTGTCGTTGGGGATGGCTGGCGCCGATGTGCTTGGCCCATTTAGGAATGGGGCAAACTGGATTGTTCCGAGGTGCGGGTCGACTTTTGAGTCGTAGATTGTTCGGTTGATTGTTGCCGTGTCGGTTATTCCCCACCAGTTGTTCTTTGCATCAATATCGGATGTGGTTGCTGTTATGCTGTTTAGAGTGTTGCCGACGATGTTGTTGTTATTTATGTTGCCTAAGGGCGGGTTGTGAATCCCAATTTGGTTGTTGCTAATCGTGTTGGAGCCTATGGTTCCTCCTCCGTTTATTCCATAGCGTGAGTTGCCGTCAATCAGGTTTCCTGTAACTGCCACTTGCGCCGTACCTGAAATGTCCACTCCATCAGTTCCCTCCAAGAACTGATTGCCTTGGATATACAATAAGCATCCCGTTTCAGCATTTACGCCCATGTAGCAACTTGAAAACTCATTGTTTGAAATCGTGAAGAAGGCACTAGATAAGTCGTCAACTCCGATGAGCCAACCACTACCTTGGAATTGGTTGTTGGTTATCAAAGGAGTACCCGAAGCTACCTTTATGCCGTCGCTGTTGTTGCCGTATTGGGCTGCAAAAGAGTTGCCGTGTATGACTGGAGACCCTGATGAAACGTAAATGCCGACATTGGTTGAGCCGACGTTGATAGGGCTTGGAAGAGATCCTTCAAATTGGTTGTTGACTATTTGGGGGGTTCCCCCGTATACATCTATGCCGGTCATGCCGCCATTGGAGTTTTTGCCATTGAGGTTTATGACGTTGTTAGAGATTTGTGGCGAAGAGCCATAAGTGGCGATGGGTGCCTGATATGATGCTCCATAATTAAAAGTGCAACCATCTATTTCTGAGGACGCTACGCCATTTACGTTAATGGCTACTCCGTTTAAGACGGCGTACTGAATAATTGACTCAGGATTGGTTAAGCCACTTGTGTAGGTACTATATTGACCAATATAAATTGGGATACTGGCACTGTTTGGAACGGATTGGTTGCCAACGCTTGTAAACACGATTTGATTGTTTGCGCTACCTTGGGCAATTAATGTGCCGTAAACATAGAATGGATACATTCCCATGTTGACCGTCACCCCTGGGTCAATGGTTAAAGTGACATTATTGCTTATGGTGACTGTTCCGTTAAAATTGATCGGGCTTTGAGCCATCGTCCATTCTGTGTTGCCGCTTATTGTCAAGCCTGAGTTGACTTGGGCATAAGCGTTTTGAATGAGAAATAGCCCGCTGAACAGAATGGTCACAATTAAGAGGATGCAAGCGAGACGTTTCATGCTAACCCTGCTTGGGCTATATGTTCTTAAAACATAAATTACTTTTGCCGAAACCACGGCAAATCGGCCGTTCCTTGATTGTTTTTTTTCCCTTTGTTTCATCAAAATTTAAAAGGGCTGACAAAGACAACATACGGCTATGGTGAAGGCTGTTTCGAACCTTGTTCAAGGTTTGGCGAGGTTTACAAACAAAAGCTTAGTGAAAAATCTCATCGTCATCACCCTATGTGTCATGTTCGTTTTCATTCAGCTTTTCTACCCCTACGATTATTACGTGTCTGGGCATAGAAACGGTAGCTCAGCGTTTCAAGTTGGCATACACTACGTTTACGAACAGGATAATCTGACCGACATTTATGGGCAAGTCGCACAGATTCACGACCTCGGCTTCAAAGTCATACGCATCAACTTCGCATGCGACCCCCTTTATCCTTCTGATCCGATAAACCAGAAGACGGATATGTTCTTCCAATCCACAAGATACTACAACATTGCCGTCGCCCTAGTCATTCCAAACGATGAAACCATCGAATACATAAACTACATTCAAAGCATCAACTACTACCTCGACCGATGGGGTGGCAACCTGACCTACATCCAAGTCATGAATGAACCCGAAACCTCATCTAGCTGGACCGTTGGCGCCCTCTTCACAGACGACGAAATCATCTCCCACTTCGACAGCATATACGCAGCCGTCGAATCTCATCATCTTTCAGCACAGCTTTACACGAACTTCGGAATCGGATACGTCGTCAGAAGCAACCTTCCAGTAGAATTCAGCAAGAAACTTAACTTCGTCGGCTTAGATGTCTACATGAACTCCTTCTTGGTTATGTCGCCGTTTTTCATTGAGAAGCTGCAGGCGATAACGCATAAAGACGTGGTGATAACGGAGTTCGGAATGTCGACAAGTGACAGCGCCGCGCAAACCAACTACATCATCAGCGGACTCAACCTCTTCAAGAGCATGGGGCTTAAAGGCTGCTGGATCGTGTACTGGAACAGCGCCTACGACAACTACGGGATCCGTGGCACCCCGACAGAGAGAGCGGTAGGTAACTGGATTGCAAAAAACGCGAAGTGACAACAAAATGCTTGACCAGCTCAACAACATGCGGCTGTGGGAGAAACTTCTCGTTCAAGGCTTAGTGACAATCTTCATCCTCATCGTGTTTCAGGCTTGGCTGGCCAGCGTGCAAACCGCATTCTTGAGTTACATGCCGCCGCTGGGCTTCGCGTTCTTTCTCGCCATCATGTACTTTGCTCAGCCGCTGGTCCTTGGCGCAGCAAACATCTCGTTGATCAATACGCTGCATAAAACCCGCGGTTGGCAAGTAGGCATCTGGCTCAACGGGCTCCTGCTTGTCCTCGCGTTCTCAACGCTGAACCTTGTGTTGCAAGTCACTTTCAACCTTGCGTTTCTGCCCGTCATCGCCGTAATCGATCTGCTGTTGGCGTTCCCCTTCGGCTGCTTGGCAAGGTTCAGCAATGGCGGATGGAACAAACCCATAGACTAAAAAACAGCTATAGTTTGCTGACCGCATCGTTTTCTATCAGGATCCAATCGCCTGTTCTTATCTTCAAGATGTCGATTTTGTCGACACATGGGATTTCGCTGATGATGACGCCGACTGCTACGACGGTTTCGCATTCCTTGTTAATCATGCCTGCAGGTGCAGTGTCGTTCTTTTTCATTCGGTATAGCGTGTAGGAGCCGACGGTTGAACCTTTGCCCGTTGGGAACACGAGGATTTTGTGTTTGACGCTTTTCCCCTGCAGCTCGTGCCCTTTTTCGATGATTATGCCCGTGTTTGGGTCAACTCCGCCGTAAAAAGAAATTGGTTGGTTAGTCACGAGTGCTTCTCCTTCGGCTTTGCCTTTGTAGATTATTCTGCCTTTCAACTGCTCCATTTTCCAGTAACCGCCGCCTGTACGCATTCTTCGATACTTCCCATCTTGGTTTTCATTAGATTCTGCCTCGAGTAGAAGCAGCCTTTCGCAGAGGTCGTCGCCAACGACTTAAACCTGCCCTTAAGGGGAGCTACAGCCATACATGTATCGCATGCGAATTTGCCGCCAGCCGCCTCAATAACCGCCGTGTACCCGCCTCTGTCTGCGAGCTGCTTAGCGCTTCTGGAAGTTGCAACCCAAAACTCCGTGCCTTCCGCCACCTTTTTGCCTTTAACCAACTCTGCGACTTTGGCAATCTCGTTGATTGAGCAGTGTGGGCAACCGACGCAGACGAGCTCTATGTCGTTTACTTGATCGTTGATGTTGTCGTAAGCGTTCTTGATATCGGCCTGCTCGATGGTTACCGTTACATTTGGGATTGTTTGCTGCTCCGACGCTGGTGTTATGTCTTTAATGTAGAAGATGGGTTTGGCACCGTAAGTCACGACCGAGGCGCAGAACGATTTAAGCTCATCCAAATTCGCTGCTTTGATGCCTGTTATGTAGGGGATTTTGTTTTCGGCCTTCTTGCCTATCGCGTAGCCCAGTGCGCCCCAATCCGAAAGCTTCGATAATTCCGTTATTACCTTCACGTGGACGTCGGGAACGCGGTTCTCATCCAGATGCAGCCCGTAACAAGGTGTTTTTCCCACGAACGCCGCCGCCAAAGCGGATGGTCCGCCTTCCTTGTTGGTTTTGGCGCCAATCACCGAGTTCGCGAAGGTGACAGCTGAACTTTCTGACCATGCGATGTGTTCGCCGTAAAGTGGCAGGTTGCCGATTAGGTACGGAGTGCATGTGCAGCTGATAAGTATGCCCATTTTCTCGAAGGCTTTTATGACGAGGTTTTGTTTTTCGGCGAATTCTGGGCTGATGCCAAGGTTACGCCAGTTTTCTAGGTCCATGCCCGCTGGGTTGAGGGTTGTGAGAACTCGGACTTTACCGTCTCTTGCGAGTTCGTCGAGGAATTCTAACCCCGCGTCGCCGAGGTTGTTATACGATACACCCGACACTTGGACGCTGCCCACATCTATGAGGCTTTCTGCACCGTAGATTTCTCCTAACGCAACAAGGATTTCCATGCTTTTCCGCACCGCGTAACCTTCGGCGCCGCTAAGCATTTTCTGATCTTCCTTAGTCAGATGCATATCTATCACAGGTATTTGTTTAAGTCAACTTTAACGTATTCTTCTTTCTTGAAACCTTTGCCGGTTGTCACAATTGGTGTGGTCGCGTCTAGCCCTGCTTTTGCGGTTGTTGCTTTCTTGCCTTCAGTCAAGTCGCCTGAAGGATCAAGTGATGAACCTGGCTGGTTTGACAGGATAACCGTGTTTTTATCAGCTTGGAACCTTGTCGCAATCGCCCACTCCACTTCATTAGAGTCGTAAATGTCAATATCGTCATCGACGACAACCACGTGTTTTAGCGATTTGTGGCCTTCAAAAGCGGCAGCGATTGCTTTTTTGCCGTCATCAGCGTTCTGCTTCTTAATCTGTACAATGGCGTGGAGCCAACTGCATCCGCCAGGCGTGATATAGACGTCTTTGCATTGACAAACCTTGTTGACTTCCCTGTAAATTGTTGGCTCTTTTGGCATGCCCATGAGGAATTTGTGTTCGTTTTTGCCTGCGAGAATCGTCTGGTAAATAGGGTTCTTGCGGTGCGTGACGCATCTGATTTCCACAACTGGCTGCTGGCGTATGCGGTCAACGACGCCCGTCAAATCCAAGAAGGGTCCTTCAGTAGCCTTCTCTTTTGTGATTCGGCCTTCAAGCACAAACTCGCAGTCCGCTGGCACTTCCAAATCAACCGTTTTGCACTTCACCAACTCGGTTTTCTCCAGCGAATTCGCCATTCCCATCTCATCCACGCCTTTCGGAAGGGATGTAGCAGCTGACAGCAAAACTGCAGTGGAGTTTCCGATGCAGATAGCTACATCGAGTTCGCCGCCTGATTTCTTGAGCGCCGTGTCAGTTCCGCGGTCTTCGACGATGCGGGCAACGAATTGGTTTTTGTCCTTAAGCATGAGGCGGTGGAAACACATGTTCCGTCCCAGCTGAAGATCCTTGATTATGGTTATGGCTGAAGCAATGTATTGTCCGCCGTCCTTTTCGGTATAACGCATAATCGGGAGCTTGGTTAAGTCAACGTCCGTTTCGACGACTTCTTGGCATGCGCCCTTTTTGACGGTTTGCGGCGGCTCAGGACGCTCGATTGCGCCTGATAATTTGGGAAGTAACTTTTCCTTTTGTATGCCAAGTGATCTAGCAATCAACTCTTTGGATGAGACAAGCCCTGCGACGACAGGATAAGCTGATTCCTTGATTTTCTCAAAATAGACGGGCTTTTCACCCAAAGCATCGATTATGCCCGCTAACTCGAATTCGGTGGAAACGGGTCTGGTTATTCGGGTTAATTCGCCGTTTTTGTCGAGCACATCAATGAATCTTCTCAAACCCAACTTGCTGTCCCCTAGTATTTTTCTACGCCAACCTTTGTACTGAGCACGTCGAAGCCTAAGTGTTTGATAGCACTTAGAACTTTGCCCTGTAACTCTTTCCCCGGCGTTAACGCCACCATGCATCCTCCGCCGCCTCCGCCAGTGAGCTTCGCGCCGAAAGCGCCTTGTTTTCGGGCTAAGTCAACGAGGATGTCGAGTTCTTTGCTGGATACGCCGATTTCTTGGAGTAAACGGTGGTTTTCGTTCATCAGGTCGCCGACTTTTTTGAGGTCATACGCCTCAAGCGCCTTACGCGCCGCAACAGCTACGTTTTCTGCTTGCCTAAAAATGGGGTCATATTTCGCTGGGCTTTTCTTTTTGCGTTCTGCTACGCCTTCAACCATGGCTTTGGTGTTAGCAACTTTGCCTGTGCTGCCGATTACGATCTCGATTGGCCTGCGTACGTGCAGCTTTTCAATCTTGTCAGATCCTCCAGCTGCGTCTTTTTTAAACCACATCAAGCCGCCGTAGGTAGAAGCGGTGTTGTCGACGCCTGAGGGGTTGCCAGCATAAGCCTTTTCTGCTTCATATGCGGCCTGGTTAATTTCTTCGTCGGAAACTTGCATACCCAGCTCTTGCGCGATGGCTCTTGCGATTGCGACGCTGCTTGCCGCTGAAGCTCCTAACCCGCTGAAACCTGGAAGAGTCCCGCCGATCCAGATGTCAAGTCCGATTTTGGGGTCGATGCCCATGGTATTTAGCATTCTCTCTATTGATTCGATTTGTTGGAGACGTTTTTCTTCGCTGTAGCCTTTGGCGGTTTTCCGTTCATCCCTGATGTTGAGACCTTTGACAGTTTTTTTGACTTCAGCGTCGGTTGTGGAGTCAATCGCCGAAACGATGCCAGGGGCACCGTGGACAACGAAGTGTTCACCGAACAAAATTACTTTGCCGTAGCCTGACCCTTTACCCATTTAGTCTCACCGATGAAAGGAGCTATTGTGTCAATTGTAATAAAAACATTCTTTTTTGTCAAGTGCCTACAAATGTAGGCAGTCGGGATAATTCTCTCTGGCATTTCAAAACGAATTACAGCGTACATCCTGATTAGCAGGTATGAGAACGAAAAAAGAATTTTTTTGACCTCTTTTTTTTGGTGGCAGTAAAAAAAGAGACATCTTCAATACGGAGTTCCCTGAAAAGTGAATGAAGCAGGAATATGCCAAATACAAAAAACGGAAAGAATAAGAGCAGATGAAGAACCAAAGAAAGCTGCAGTAGACATCAAAAAAGCCGGCGGAAAAGTAGCTGAAGGCACCAAGAAAGCTGCATCAAAAGTAAAGAATAAAATTTAACGAAGCTAAATGCTTTTGATCTAGTTTTTTTCTTTTTGGGAAAAACCGAAATTAGAAATGGATCGCAAAATATTTTCTTGATCAAGGTTAGATGAGCGGGGTAAAAGGAGCGTTAGGTGGTCAAGCCACGTGTTAACAGGGGACAGGCAAAAATTTGATTGGGCAAAGACGCCTAATCGCCTTGTTAGCAGCCGGACCGCCCAACTGTTTGTTGGCAATCCCTTGCTTAATCCTTTCTCGCTCAAAACATCCTACACAGAAATAGAATATAAGATGATGTTGTAACATCTTGAAGTCACAACCGCTTGGTAGTGGAAACCCCTGCCTCGCTTGCCTACCATGCCCTTGGCGAATTTCACTCAAAAAAACGCTGGGGGTTTATTTCCTAAAGCTCACAGCTGCGTAGCCTACGACGCTGGAGTAGTCGCCTGTTATGTCGCCACTGCTATGGTAGTTCAAAAGTTGAGCCTTAGCACATACCCCGTTTGCATAGGTGATTAAGGCTGCTATGGGTGCATAGCCGCAGGCGGTGATATTTAGCGACTCAACCGTATCGTAGAAGCGTTTAGCATCTAAATCAGTAACTGCTTTGAGCGCTACTTGGTCTTTTTCAGAAGCCTTTTTTGCAGGTTCATAATGCGTCATGTCTGAAGAAGCGATAACAACAGTGTTGGTTGCGTCCAAAGCCTCTTCAAGTGCGCCTCCGACTTCAACAGCTGATTCGTAATCTTGCATCAGAAAACAAATGGGAACAATCTTGAATGTATCGCCGTAAAGAAACTGTAGAAAAGGCAGTTGCACCTCGATCGAGTGTTCGTAGCGGTGGGCCAAGTCGTCAACTTCTATGACGCTGGTTTCTTGTCTTAT
>JBEKPM010000045.1:0-10941 GCA_049520735.1 Bathyarchaeia archaeon
TAAACTACTTCAAAAAGGGTCTGAAAGTTCGTGTGATGGCTTCCATCGACCTTGACAACCTTGAACCCGCACAGAAACTTGCCGCGCGCTACGAAATCAAGCACGTTCCAATTAGCTACCTCACCATGATGCTGGTAGACAACAAGCACCTTTTCATGTTCAAAATGCCGCCACTTAGCGATTTTGAAGCCGAAGCCCCATTCTACTTAACTGACACGTTCTACTCCAGTGACCCGAGCCAGATTGAAAGAGTCGGCGAAATGCTCTCCGACATCTGGAAAAGAGGCATCGAAATACAAGAAGTAAGCAGCCAAGCTGGAACTAAACTTCCCGTCGTCACTATTTCAACAAACGAAACCGCCTCAGCGATTGTCGATAAAATGTTCAAAAACGCTGTCACTTCGGTTCTGATTGTTGACGAGCAGAAGCCAGTCGGCGTACTCAACGACCGTGATCTGCTTAAAGACATCGTTGAAAAACGCAAGAATCCTGAAAAAACCCTGGCGAAGGACCTCAGTTACACGCCCCTGATAAACATGCAAGAGAACGACACGATGATTTCTGCGATGAAGCTTATGGAGGAGAAAGGCATCAGGCGGGCTGCGCTGATTAAAAACGGGCAACTTGTGGGCATGCTTATGGAGCCAGCGGGCAAGAAAGCTGCAATTCAAGTAAAAGCCGCCGCACAGTAGGCGAAACGATTCTTTCTTTTTATTCTAAAGAAAACTATTCAAATAGAACCTTAGAATTACGCGGAGAGGAAAGAAGAAACCGGAAAAAACACTTTTCTTCTTCCATTTAACGTGGTTTTTTCTTTAGGCCTCTTGGCATTTTTTCGTGAACTTGAATCTAGTATATCAACAACAACATCAACAACAACCGAAAAACGCATTGTTGTTCTTTTTCTCTGCTTAAAGCTCTAGTATGGCAAATGATATTAGCTAAAAGAGTTTAACCTTTATTCGAGGGCATCCAGCTTGAAGGTAAAAACGCCAGTCATAATCGTGAATTTTAAAACTTACCTTGAATCGACAGGTCAAAAAGCCGTTGAACTTGCAAAAGCCGCTGAAAAAGCCGCGCAGGAAACAGGCGCATCCATAGTTGTGGCGCCACAATTCGCAGATATCGCACGAGTTGCTGAGGCGGTTGAGATTCCGGTTTTCTCCCAGCATCTTGACCCGATTAAACCTGGGAACTGCACGGGCCACGTCCTCGCGGAATCAATCAAAGAGGCAGGAGCCGTGGGCACCCTAATTAATCATTCTGAGAGGCAGCTAAAGCTTTCAGAGATAGAGGCGATTATTTCGTTGTGCCGCGAGAAAGGATTGGTGTCCTGCGTGTGCGCTAACAACCCAGCGGTAAGCGCAAGCATAGCAGCGATGCATCCCGACATCGTCTCCTTTGAACCGCCCGAACTTATCGGAACGGGCATAGCGGTTTCGAAGGCGCAGCCGCAAATCGTCACTAACACCGTGAACTTGGTGCGCCAAGTAAACCCCAACATAACGATTTTATGCGGCGCGGGTATAAGCCAAGCCGAGGATGTTGCGACAGCGTTGAAGTTGGGAACCAGCGGGGTTCTTGTTGCAAGCGGCATTGTCAAGGCGAAAGACCCATATATGATTCTGCGTGCATTTGCCGACGCAACAAGACAATAGATACGTGATTGGCTTTGAAGGTTGAACCTGAATGTGAATCCTGCCTGCTTTCCCGGGCGCAAACCGAAACTTACCAGGCGACAACAAACCCAGCGCTGCGTTTCCGATGCCTCGCCGAAGTCGTCAAGCTTCTGAGTCGGGAGTTCAAATCGTCTTCCGTCGCAGCGGACCTTGGAACGAAGCGGGATCGTCTAATAAAGGAGTTAACAGGCAACAATGACCCGTATAGCAGAACCAAGAAAGCCGCGAACGAGAAAGCCCTCAAACTGCTGCCCCACGCCAGAAAACTGGTTGAGGCAGGGTACGGTCAACAGGAACGGTTCAAGAAGGCTTGCCTATGCGCTATCGTAGGAAATATTATGGAGTTCGACATTCCTGGCCACAAATTCACGCTCAACAATTTAGCCGCCTGCATTCGGGAAGCCAGCAAAGACTTATTCATCGACGACATTGACAAGGCGTATGAATTGGCCAAGAAAGTTGACAGCGTCCTTTATTTGGCAGATAACGCGGGAGAAATCGTTTTCGACACCTTGCTGGTTGAACAACTCAAGAACATGGGTCTAAAGGTGACTTACGTCGTGAAGGGAGGCTCCGTCATTAACGACGCCACCATGGACGACGTGGCGCTAGTAGGCATGGATGCAATAGCCGACAACGTCTTGACCACCGGTACAGACGCCGTCGGTTTGCTCAAGAAAGAGGTTTCGCCCGAGTTCCTCAAAGTTTACGACGCAGCAGAATTGATATTTGCGAAGGGCATGGGATACGCTGAAACCCTCACAGAATATAAACTGGCAAAGCCGCATCTGCTGCTTTTCCGTACAAAATGTGTTCCCGTTGCAAACTACTTCTGTGCTCCGCGCGACAAGAACATAGCAAAGCTGATGCCGTAAAATGAAGTTGCCCGCCTTAGTCTTCAATCGCGAAGAGCTTTCCCGTTTCCACGAAGCACTAGGCAAAGAATGGCTCATAACCAATGGGATAGGCGGCTACGCCTCGAGCACGGTTTTAGGGATCAACACAAGAAAGTACCATGGTTTGCTCGTTGCGGCGTTAAATCCGCCTGGCGAACGCACGGTTTGCCTCTCAAAGCTTGATGAAGATGTATTCGTCGGCAACGACCTTTTCAGGTTAGGCGCTAATGAATTTGCGGACTCGATTTACCCGCAGGGCTACACTCTTCTGACAGGTTTCTCAACTGAACCCTTTCCTACTTTCACATATAACGTAGGCGCTGTGCAGGTTACCAAAACACTGTTTATGCCTAAAAACAAAAACGCTGTCTCCGCAATCTACAAAGCCACAAACCTCGGCTCCTCAGAGTGCAAACTCAGGGTCTACCCGATGTTGACCTGCAGACACTTCCACACCACCGTAGACCGCGCAGAAAACCCCTTGCAGTTTACCCAAAAAAGCAGCCGCCAACAGTCAGAAATCACGTTCCAAAACCCAGCGGCAACAATAGTCTGCCATGCGACCGAGGGAGAGTTTCATGAGGAAATCAATTGGGTTGACGGCTTGTTCTATCGTGCAGAGGCTGAGAGAGGTGAATCGAGAAGGGATGACTGTTTTCAGCCTGGCTATTTCGAGTTTGCTCTTTCAGCTGTGAACAAGAAAGTGTTCGCAATCACTAGCTCTGCAGACTTTAAAGGGCAAACTGCATGGGAAGCTTTGGATTCCGTCGGCAACTCGATCAACGAAGTTAATGCTTCATTTGGCGCCGAGCAGTTGCAACGAAGAAATCTTCTCTACGGCTTTTACGGCTTGCAATCTGACGTTCCATTAACTGATTGGCTAAGCTGGATCCTTTTAGCTGGCGACTCTTTCGTAGTCGCTAACGCTGCCGGTAAAAAAGCCGTCGTGGCGGGTTACCATTGGTTTGAGCCATGGGGCAGAGATACATTTGTTTCTCTGCCCGGGTTGCTTCTGGTTACAGGCAGGTTCAACGCCGCCCGGGATATTCTGCAAACCTTCAATCGGTTCTGTAAAGATGGGCTTATCCCAAACTACATCGCCGACAAGTCAGGTGAACCAGCCTACAACACCGTGGACGGCACGCTCTGGTACATCAACGCAGTTTTGCAGTACCTCAAATACACAGGCGACTACGAATTCATACATGCTGAGCTCTGGGGTAACCTACAGGCGATAATTAGCAGCCACAAGAAGGGCACCAACTTCGGTATACGGTTGGATAGCGACGGTTTGCTGATGCATGGCGGTAGGCTGACGTGGATGGATGCAGAAGTCAAGGGAGAAGCGGTGACGCCCAGGGCTGGGAAAGCTGTTGAAATCCAAGCCTTATGGTACAACGCGCTATGCACTATGCGGTTGCTGGCTGAGCGGTTCGGGGAGAACGCGCTGGCTGAAAGCTACGCTTCGATGGCAAACAAGGCACAAGTGAGTTTTGAAGTGAAGTTTTGGAATTTGAAGTCGGGCTGCCTCTTCGACGTCTTGGAAGCTAGCGAGGATGCATCGCTTCGTCCGAACCAAGTTTTTGCGGTTTCACTTGATTACCCGATCCTTGATCGTGACCGCTGGCACAGTGTAATCGACGTTGTCGAACGCGAACTTGTGACGCCTTTCGGTTTGCGGACGCTGTCGCCAAGTGACCTGAAATTCGTCGGGAAATGCGTGGGCGACCGAGCCAGCAGAGACCGAGCCTACCACAACGGAACCATCTGGCCCTGGCTACTCGGACCATACATCTCTGCCTACCTCAAAACCCAAAACCACGATAAAAAAGCCCGTGAAAACGTCCTGAAAAAGCTTGTCGAACCCTTCTTCATTGTCGGAATCAGACAGGCAGGGATGGGAATGATAAGCGAAATATGTGACGCCGACCCGCCGAACTTGGCTAGGGGCTGTATCTCGCAGGCGTGGAGCGTGGCTGAGCCGCTTCGGGCCTACGTCGAAGACGTGCTGCTGATTAAGCCGGGCTTAACGCCCTAAAATTTTATTGTTTGCCGTAAGCTTTCGGCTGCAGTTTCAGGCGTCACAGTGTTAATGTAGATTCCCGTGGTAATTTCGAAGCCAGCCCAAATTGACAGTTTAGGATGAACCTTCAAGTGCCAATGGTAATGGGGCTCTGCATCTTTGGTTAGGGACAAGTGGAATCCGTAGTTGTAAGGTGGGTCATTCACCAAATCCTTCAACGCCTTGAGGCTTGCTTTGAGGGTTTTGGCGAATGATGCGACTTCGCCCTCGCTGAGGTTGAGGATGTTTGCCGCGTGTTTTTTGGGCACAATCCAGAATTCAATCGGGTTGATGCTGGCGAAAGGAGCAAAAACCACAAAGTCTGCCCCATCATAAACGAGCCTTGGACTCTTCGATTCTCGTTCAATGATATCACAAAAAACGCATTTCCCCTGTTCAACGTAAAATTCTTTGCTGGCATCCAACTCGTCCTGGATCATCGGCGGAATCATCGGCGTAGCAATGATCTGGCTGTGCGCGTGGCTAAGGGACGCTCCCGCTTGCTGCCCATAATTGCGAAAAATCGACACGTACTTCACGTACGGTTTTGAGCTCATTTCTCTGAGCCTGTCAATGTAAGCGTGGATAAATAGTTCCAGCTGAGGCAGCTGTGCGTCCGCGGGGCCTTCATCATGATTTGGAGACTCAACAATAACCTCATGCTGCCCAATCGCGTTACCTAAACTTTCGCTTGAAAAGATATGCTCCGTGTCCTGCGGTTGTCTGGGAGGGCCAAAGGCTGGGAAAAGGTTTGGGATGCAGCGGACAAGCCAGTTCCTGGGGCGTTCGCCAACCAGCGGGTCCTGGGCCGTACACACTCTCCCATTGTCTTTTAGGTACAGCATAGCGGCTGGCGGCGTCATGGATTCGTTGCCTACGCACAATGGGCAAACCCCCGCTTTGGGATTCTCTGTTTTCTGCTTTGCAAAATCGGTTGGTCGCCGTCCCCGTTCGGTCGCGATGACAACCCAGCGGTTTAGCAGGTAATCTTTCCTAAGCTCATTGTAAGGCATGTGTAGCACTCAAAAAACAAAGGCGCTGAAACATTTTTGTATGGCAAGATTTCTGACATTGAAATTTATTTCCATTATAGGATAACTTTGCCATTGATGTTACTGCTCTTTGTCTTTTCTAAATCATAACTTCTTACAATAAAGCTTTTACTGAATTGATCTTTAACTCTTGAATGTTCTCGGTAATAGCTCCTAACCGATCCACCAGAGGATTAAGTATGAATGGTGTTTTGTTTGCTCTAAGCTCTTCTCTTCATAGTCTCCGTCTTTGCTTATACTCTGTATTCCATTTTCCACAGGGCCTAAGAGAAAAAGACAGTCCACTTAATAATTATCGAGAATCAAGGCAACCTTACTTATTGAATGAACACTTTGAAGCCATTCTTTTCATTTGATCCATTAAGACCCCTCTTTGAACTGCATAGTAAATGCTGAAAGCCATCCCCAAAACGATGATTAATAGCCCGCCAAATAGTCCAAAAAAGAAAGGCACATAATATTCTGGAGAGGGCATTGTTTTGATGATTTGAGGAAACAAAACAGATAAAGTGACTATCATTAATCCAGAAATTGAAATGGCAGTTCCACTCCTCTCGCTCCTTTTAGCTTTTTTAATTCCCTCTTGTAGATAAGCCAATTTCGCTTGCTCCACCAAATTTGTCACTCTCAGCATTAATATATCAAATTGATTTTTTAGGTTTGCCTCTCTTTTCATGTTTTTGCTATTTCTACGCTTTTCAGATTTAAGACTTATCTACTCTTTTAATACCGAAGTTCCTAACCCTTGAATGTACTCGCTAATAGCCCTGACCGTTTAATTTGCTCTGGAAACTTTCCTAATTCTTATGTGTTACGTGTTGGTCTAAGAAGGGGTCTGTTGATCTGTTTGACAGAGAACTAATTACTTGACCGTCACTTTCTTAAAATAAAAATAGACAGCAATTGAAACTAAAATAATTCCTATGAGTTCCATTGTCAAATACCCCAACCAATCTGTTGTTACCAAACTTGGGTGAATAGCATAAGCAAAAATAGGCAAAAATACAAGTGGACCACCGCCACCACCAAAACCACCAACCAAACGGTCTTTGAGCTTTTTGTCCATGCCTTTTCTCCTTAATCATCAATTTCTGCGCTTTCAGGTTTAAAACTTATCATCAATTATCTTGTATCTTGTACGTACCTAAGAAGTCTTGGAAACAGTTACGATAAGGGAGCAAGCGGTAGCACTATTGAAGGGAGTTAGGAACGGAGCATTTGATACAACCATCATTGGTTCTCGTTGAAAGAGGAAACCCCGGAGATTCCAATTCCAAATCAAAGGAAGATACGATTATCAAGAAATTGAAATGTTCTTAGAGGGTAGAGGGTTCTCGATCGAAGAGAACATGGATTACTTGATAATTTTTTAAGCACAGAAAAAATGGTAATCATTTATGTCGCCACTTTGAAACAGCAATTGCAGTTCTTGCATGCATAAAGTTCAATGTGAAACATCTTGTTTTCTAACATTTTGTCAGGTTTAGAAATTTCTTTTCCACAATTAGGACATTGGAGCCAAATAGGGTCGGCCTCAAAATATTATGGCTGATGTTAAAGGGTGAAAATTATTATAAGAATTTGCTGGTAACGGAAGGATACAACAAAGAACTCTTAAAAACTTACCTTAATTTTTGCCGCTTTTTTTTATCTAAGTCTATTTCGCTGTTGCGTTTGGTTTCTTCGTTCATCAATTGTGCTAACTTGGAGGTAACATATGCCGAGAAGCTGTGGATTCCTTTTTTGATTGCGTATTCTTCTTTGACCTTTAGCCATTCTTTGAAAAAGTAATCGTAAACCTCAGCTTTAACAGTGATGCTTTTGTAGCCTTTTCTTGGCGTTTTGTTTCCCTCTCAAGTTAGTTAGCGTACGTATATTTATTTAAAGTTTCACGAAATACGAGGATTTTTCGGCAATACTTCACCGTTAATTATATATTTAGTTGTACGGTAAAGTACTTAGGAGACGGTGTTTTTTGCCTCGAAAAGGATACAAATGCATAACAGTCACCGATAAGGTTCACGAAGATATGAAAAAAAGAGCCAAGCAAGCAAACCGGACGTTAAGGGAATATGTCGAATACTTATTAGCTCAGGATAAAATTGCTAAAGAAAGAGCCTAACTATAAAGTTCTATTTCTTTGTCGTGCGCTCCTCGAAGGTTTTCGCACATTTCTGCTTGACTAATCAACAAGCTTTCCACTTTCCTTGACTTTTTAGACTTTTTGGCCAATATGCCGCTGATCCAAGCGTCAAACACAAAAAACAACCAAAAACACAAAGAAAGATTCGCGGGATTTCCCCACACGAAAGCTCCTTGAAAAACAAAAATGGCAGTCTGGGAAAAAATTGAAGCTTCATCTTCGCTTACATTATTAGGGTTTAAAGTATAAATGTGAAGGTAAAAGCATATATCTGTTGACTTCGCATTGGTTTTTCAACTTTAATGCTTAACTGGCGAAAAAATGGATTTATCCGAAAAAATCCTGAAGCTCAAGAAGGAAAAAAAAGCCGTAATCTTGGCTCATAATTACCAAAGGCCAGAAATCCAGGATATGGCCGACTACATCGGCGACAGCATTGAACTCAGCCGAAAAGCCGCCGAGGAAAAAGACGCTGAAATGATTGTTTTCTCAGCCGTAGATTTCATGGCTGAATCCGCCGCGATTTTGAACCCCGGCAAGAAGGTTCTTTTGCCCTGTCTTGGAGCACGTTGCCCCATGGCGCAGATGCTAACAGTTGACGAGATAAAACGGGCCAAAAAAATGTATCCCAAAGCTCCTGTTGTCTTATATGTCAACACTTTAGCTGCGTGCAAAGCACAATGCGACGTTTGCTGCACCAGCGCCAACGCCGTTGAAGTCATAAAATCCCTTGACGCAGAAACTATACTTTTCGGACCAGACAAAAACCTCGCCGAATACGTTTCTGAAAAAACAGGCAAAAACCTCATTCCGCTTCCAGAAAACGGATTCTGTCCAACTCACTTGCTCTTCCAGCCTGAAGACGTCAAAGTCCTAAAAATGCAGGATCGCGACGCATCTGTCATGGTTCATCCCGAATGCAGCTCAGAGATGCGCAAAGTTGCAGATTACGTCGGCAGCACATCAAAAATGTGCCGTTACGCTAAAGAATCAAGTGCCAAAAGCTTCATTGTGGGAACCGAAGAAGGCATCTTGCACCGCCTCCGCAAAGAAAACCCGCAAAAGAACTTTTACTTAGCGTATGAAGGTGCGATCTGCCCGAACATGAAGCTGACAAGGCTTGAACAACTATACGCAGCGCTAAAAGAGGAGAAGAACGTGATTAAGGTTCCTGAGGCAGTGGCTAAGAAGGCACGGGGCTCGCTGGAACGCATGTTTGCGGTTTAGATTGTTACGATTGTTGTTTTGAGGATCTTTACTCCTCTTCTTGTGGTCAATTCGTCGCTTAGGTGATGGATTTCTGAGGATTTTCCCTTAACTGCTATTGCCTCCAGGCAGTCTCGTTCGCTAATATGAATATGCAGCGTAGAGGTAATGATCTTTGAGTGTTCATGCTGGGTTTCCGTCAGGTCGCTTTCCAACCCTTTTGCATCGTGATCATAAACCATCAGGATAACTCCCGTTTGTGGTGTGTCTTCTTCTTTGATCCATTTGCGCTCAGAAACATATAGTCTTACGACGTCTTGTAGGGCTTTGCTGCGGGTTTGGTAGCCCATTTTCTCTATTATTTCATCAAATTCTTTGAGGAGTTCGGGCGGGAAGGTTGCTCCTATACGCGTGACTTTGGACATTGGAGGTCTCATATTGATTGTGGGTGCTTTGCACCTAAAAGCCTTTATACGGGCAGTAACACGAATTCATTGAAAAGTGTTACGGGGAGCAGAAGATATGGCACCGCAATTATCCTCGCAGAACCTCACGGGCAACGAAAAAGCAAAGATAGCTATAATCTTCGCAGTGCTCATTGGAATAACGGCTTTCGGGTTCTCAGCAGCTTTCGTCATCGGAAAAATCGCCGTTGTCCTCGCGGGTTTAGGAATCGTGGCCTACGTGTTCGGGTTGCGGCACGGCGTAGATGCTGACCACATCGCCGCAATCGATAACACCACAAGGAAGCTGATGCAGGAGGGCAAACGCCCATGCACAGTCGGCATGTGGTTCAGCCTCGGGCACTCAACCGTTGTCGTAGCTCTCATTGTCGCGTTGGTTTTCGCAACCCGTGCCATCACCAGCAACATAGCAGCGCTTCAAAGTACGGGAGCAGTAATCGGCACTTTAGTGTCGGGAAGTTTCCTTTGGATCATCGGATTCATCAACGCCGTCATTGTCATCGGCATCTACAAGATTTTTCAAACCCTCAAGCAGGGGAAGTTGAACCAGCAGGAACTTGACAACTTGCTGGAGAACCGTGGGTTCATGAACCGTTTTTTCCGTCCCCTCTTCAAAGTAATCAACAAGCCGTGGCAGATTTTCCCTGTTGGCGTGCTCTTCGGCTTGGGTTTTGACACTGCCAGCGAGGTTGCCCTCATCGCCATCAGCGTCGGAATCGGCGTCTCAACAACCATCCCATTGTACTACATCTTGATTCTTCCGTTGCTTTTCACCTGTGGCATGGTCACCGTTGATACTGCAGATGGGGTTGCGATGCGTCTTGCTTACGGCTGGGCTTTCCTTAATCCCATACGCAAAATCTACTATAACCTAACCGTTACAGTCATATCTGTCTTGGTGGCGTGGGCAATCGGCACTGTGGAGTTGTTGCAGGTGCTTGTCAGCGAGCTGAACCTCAACGGGGGTTTCTGGAGTTGGCTTAGCGCTTTGAACTTTGAGATGATTGGGTTCGGCATAATCGGCATCTTCGTTTTCAGTTGGCTGCTGTCATTTGGGTATTGGCGGTACAAAAAATACGACAAACTAGTCGCTTTCCCACAGATACAATAACATTCATTGCGTTTTTTCACACACGATTAACCATCAATAGCGCTTTGTAACTTTTTTGTTTCGATGCTTATACTCTATTTTATCGTTGAATTCTGCGGGATCAGCAATAATTCTTTGTGCTCATTCTGATAAGTTCCTTTTTCACTTTGGTTGAACCGATTTCACTTTGAATTTTCACAGTGGGAATCACATTGTTCAGTTCTTTGAAGCACCTGATCAGGTAAAGGCCGCGTTCTGTAATCGCATAGACAATTCTACCCCTCCCGACAGGCTTTTCTTCAACCGCACCTTGATTAATTAGAAAATCAAAATGCTTTCCCAGTACTTT
>JBEKPM010000046.1:0-11009 GCA_049520735.1 Bathyarchaeia archaeon
AGGACACCGTACATAGATGCCACTATAATAAAACGGGAATATCAGGAGCATCGAGAGTTCTATCATTTAAAAATGAATAGTGCATTCAAAAGTCGAACAAACAATATTTCGATTGGAGCTTTCGATAGCTTGTTTAGTGCAGTTGACTTCAGCGATACTTCAACTCTATGGGAACGGAAAGCTGGTCTGGCTAAGAGCATAAATGATAATAAGATTGATGTTATGGGTGCTCTAATTGGTGCAATGTCGGCGTATATTGGCTCTCTCGGTGTACTTTTTCCGATCATACTCTTAGTTGTCACGCAAGGCGTTGCAGCTTTTAGCAACTATCTTGTATATGGGTTCTTCGCAATCATGTTCTTCGGATTTTACGAAGGCTACTTAAGGACCTGCGAATTCGATAAGATAACAGTGATGAAGCATCTCTCGGAATTAGAATGTTTGGTTTTCTTGACCTTTCTTTGACAACAATTCTTGGAGAACGCAAGATATACAAAAAAGCTATTGATAGGTCTTATGTCTGTCCATTGTTTCCTTGGTTGCCCTGGTTTTTCCTAAACCGCCGTTATGTGCACTCAAAACAAATTGCAGCGTGTTTTCCTTGAAAAAATCTCTGAGTTGATTTCCACACTTAGTACACTTTTGCATCTTAACTCGGAATTTCCCAAAGTTCCACTCCTTATCAGGTTTTTTCATAGGCTGTACAATTAGGATATTTCGGTATAATCTTCGACCGAAAATAGACTAAATTCTAATCTTTCTCTCTCTGACTCACCTTCGTTCCCCCACCTCCACATACACATGCGCGTGCCTACCCTGTCAGTTAGTCTGTCTGCCACTGTCAGTCAGTCTCTTTCTGTCTGTCAGTCACTCGCGAACAAAGTTGAAAGGGGTTCAGTTTCCTCTGATGTGCACGCGCGGTATGTAGTATAACAGCAGATCAGTTTAGTAAAATATCAGTCTTTTTCTACAACTAATAGTTGTTTTAGCAATGTATACAATATCCATATGCTTAAGTACCAAGCAAAGAGAATAGTATCCTATGGCTTCGGAATGTCAAAATTAGAGAAGAGAAAAGAAAAAAAGACTGAGTCTGACTCCTTAACTAATGCTACAAAAAACACTATAGATGGGGTTATACTAAGTAAACTTAAGGAAGAGTTATTCGCTGATATCATACCTGTAGAATCAATAAAGACTTCAAAGAAAGGAATGGCACCTAAATACTCCAATCTAGAAAATGCCATCAAGCTAGTTGGTAAGATGTCAAGAAATGCCTATAGATTAAACCTTGAGAAAGTGTTTCAATTAGAGAACTTTAGTAATCTAAATCCGAAAGAGAAGAAAGCATTGGTAAGAAAAGTCTATCCAATACTTGATCGATATTTAAAAGAATTTGCTCGAACACATGGTTATGATCTAACAAAGAAAGAAGTGAAGAGGACCAAGGAAGGAAAAGAGATCCTCATTAAAGGAGTAAAGATGGCTACACTTCCAGAGTATACAAAATTTAAAAAAGAAACTATTGGTATGAGACTAGTTGGATCTGATATCTACCTAATCAAGCAGAGTGATATACCAATTGAATAAATATATTAGATAGCTATCTATATAATGCATGAATAGATCATGTCAAACAATGAAAACACGGATCTTTTGCTTGGTCTGGGTTTGAGTCTTAATCAGGCAAGGGTTTATTTAGCAATACTCAAACTGGAAAAAACAACAGTAGGACAGGTAGCTAAGTTTTCAAAAGTACGCAGAGAAGACGTCTATAGAATTATGCCGTCACTCGAAAAAATGGGTCTGATAGAAAGATTAATGGGCAAACCAGCTGTGATCAGGGCTACCCCAATCTCGGATGCCTTAAGCTTTCTGGTGGCTGAAGAAAAAGCCAAATCTGATGATCGTTTAACGGGGATGCGGAGCAGAGTTCAAAAGTTGTCTCTCAAGGATTGGAAACAGCCTGTTCTTGGAGAAGAAAGCATTTACATACTCATAGCGGAAAAGAAAGCAATTTTAGCAAAGACTTCAGAACTGATTAGAAATTCAAAAAAAGAGGTCGCGTTGATTGCCGACAAGGCAAGAATTATACCGACTTTGTCTCAGTTTTCAGAAGAATGCAAGCAGGCAATAAAGAGAGGCAGTCAGATTTGCCTAATTTTTGAAGGAGACGGTTCTGACGTTTTGCTCAAAGAAAAAGTCCAAAAACTTATCGATGGCACGTCTGTTCACATCAAATTTCATCGTGAGTCTTTGAATCACTTCATAATGTCCGATGACACGGAGGCGTTGATTACTACCTCTAAAGAAAGCGGGTTAGGCGAGAGTCCTTCTCTTTGGACAAACAACAGCAACCTCATAGGAGTCATAAGAAAAAGTTTTGAATCCGACTGGAAAGAAGCTGAAGACTAACCTAAAGCAATCATTTCTTTTCTATTTGTATTCGCTATTCCAAAATTCCTATTCTTGGTGTCCTGCCTTTCTTTTCGTTTCTAAAGTTCCTTTGCAAACACAAGAGCCTCTTCACTGATCAAGGTTAAGCATGGAAGTTTTTATTAAGATAAGTCTTAAATCTGCATAACGTGGAGATTCTCGTTTTAGAATCACCAAAGTGTCATTTGGGAGCGGTAGGGGAATCAGTTGCTTGAGTAGTACTAGCATACCCAGTTGAAAACGGTGCTTGGAATTTGCCAATGTTTTCTCTGACGATTCCATAGGCTTTTTCCGCTTCGGAGTTAGGCAAGTCGCCCAAGGCTAGTGGGTCTCCGCCGAGCCTAAGCGTACATTTAATAGTTGAACGTAGTACCCCTTTTTCCAAGACCACGTTTGCTATGTCTCGGTAATTGTAATCGGTGTAATCCTTTTTCAAACCAAGCGCGTGAGGATGCCGCAGAATCATGCGTTCGTTAGTAAAAACCGCGGAGTCGATATTAATCTGAGGATGATAGATTTTCTGTTTAATATACAGCTCAACTTTTTCGTTTGGACCTAGAATTTTCGCTATATCATCAGGAGCATCCATAACTTTCAACCCACTTAGCATTCTTAACTCTACAAACATGACCAGGTGATGGGATAAATAGCCTTGTGACTGTGAGGCCACATCGACATTTAAATTGCGATATTTTATTGGCACTTCAACCTGCATACGTACCCTTAGAGACTTCTTGCTTAAACTGAGCATTTCCCTGGACTTAATTATGGAGTTTCAGCGCGCGCGGTTAAGCTATTTTCTTCAATTAAGTGCTTATTCAACAAGGGCGATTGAAGTTACCTGTTAGTCCCGAGTAATGTTCAATTCTTTTCCTTGCAATATTTTTAGCTAATTCTAGCTTAATCTAGCTTTTCTTAGCTTATTACAGCATATTCTAGCGTTTTTTAGCGTAATTTAGCTTATTTTAGCTTACAGTTGCAAATGGTTTAGTCACTGTTACAAAAAAGCAACTCAAAACACAAACAAAAAATTTGTCTCCTAAAAAATACGTTTGTGATCCTGCTGGAAACTGAATAGCTCTCTTTTGATAGGTGGGTGGCGAGCGGTCTGTAGCTGGCTTTTTGGGGATCTTGGGGCTGATAAACAAAAAATTGATTAATGGGAAATGCTTTTGTCATAGCGTTAAGGTGAAAATTGAATGGCAAGCAATGTCATGGTTAGAGACATTATGTCTAAAGACGTTAAAACCGTGCGCAACGACACTACTGTTAAAGAAGTTATTGCGTTGATGAACAAATACGATAAAGACGCAATCCTTGTTGAGCAAAGCGGAAAACCAACCGGAATCATAACTGTCAAAGACGTATTGGTTAGAGCAGTCGAACATGGCGTACCATTGAACACAATCATTGCAAGAATGGTCTACACAAACCCGCTGGTCACAATCAAAGAAAACGCATCCGTTGAAGAAGCAGCGAACCTGATGAAAGAATGGAGAATCAAGCATTTACCGATCGTTGACAAAGAAGGCTGCCTCGTAGGCATGCTAAACGACAGGGACATAGTTTACTCGGTTCCCGCATTGATGTCTACGATGGAAGAGTTCTGCCGAACAAAATAAACGCGAACGGTAACCCTTTTTTATCCTTTCAAAATTTTTAGAAAACAAAACAAAAATTCGGTTTAGTTCATCTCATCAAAAAACTAGTGAGAAAGAGGGCTTATGCCTTTTGCTCTTTGGCCCATTCTTCCTTGACGAGTTTTGTGATGTTTTCTAGGTTCGGCTGCGCAGTTAAGTCGGCAATGACGTTGTTGAGTTCGTTCCTGATTAGCAAGGCAATTTCGCCGGGTCGCAGAGGCTCTGGACGCGTCGATTGATAAACCCGAAGAGCACGCATACAGAACTTTATCATGACGCATTGCAGTTCATTCTGCAAATCGGAAAGTTCGTTTTTGCTGTTTTTCATTAGTTTGTCGAAACCTTTTGAATCCCATTTTCCTTGTTCTGCCATTTTCTAATCAAATCCTAACGTTTCATGTAAAGAGGTCATAATAGCCTTTTCGAAAAAAAGCGCTTACTTTAAGAAATGGGGGTTTTGGGTTTGCCAAGTTTTTTGTTGATGCATGCTTGTATGAACCCTGCGTATTCAGGTTCGGGTCTTCCCGGTCGGCTTTTGAATTCTCCGTGGAATTGCGAGGCGAAGAAGAAGTATTTGTTGGGCAGCTCTAGGGTTTCCATTCGTCTTCCGTCGCTGCTTTTGCCGGTGAAGCATAAGCCGTTGTTTTTGAGGATTTCCTGGTAGTCAAGGTTGACTTCAAAGCGGTGTCGGTGGCGCTCGTGGATTTCTTCTTCGCGGTACATGCTGTAGGCTAAGGTGCCTTTCTGAAGCACGCATTTGTGGGCGCCCAGACGCATTGTTGCACCCTTGATTTCTATACCTCGCTGTTCAGGCATCAAGTCGATGACTGGGAAAGGGGTTTCAGGGTTGATTTCGGTACTGTTGGCGTCTTTTAAGCCGCAGACGTTACGTGAATACTCGATGACGGCAAGCTGGAAGCCGTAACATATTCCCAGGAAGGGAATGTCGTTTTCCCTCGCGAATTGGACAGCCAAAATCTTGCCTTCTGTGCCACGTGGTCCGAAACCGTACGGGACGAAGACGCCGTCAAAGTTGGCGAGGTCTTTGACGCATTGCGGGTCATGCTCGAGTTTTTCTGCTTCAAGGTAGCTGATACAGACTTTGGTTTTGCACGGGCCGCCGCCGTGCCTAAGTGCCTCAGTCATACTTACGTAACTGTCGGTTAACCCAGCGTATTTACCGACCAACGCGATTTTGACTTCATGTTCGGGGTGAACGAGTCCGTCGACGAATTGCTGCCAGGTGCTGAAGTCTTTGCCTTCGCATCTGATGCCAAGTCGTTGGCAGATGAAGTCACCCATGCCTTGCCCGTCCAAGATTAATGGCACTTGATAGACGCTTTCTGCGTTGTATGAGTTAAAGACGGCGTTCTCCGGTATGGTGCCGAAAAGCGCGATTTTACGTGCGATCTCGGTGTCGATTGGTTTGGGGCTTCGGGCAACAATGGTGTCAGGTTGGATTCCGATGCGCCGCAGCTCGTTGACGCTGTGCTGAAGCGGCTTGGTCTTCATTTCGCCAGTGACATCAAGAACCGGGACCAATGCCACATGCGCGTAGAAAGTGTTTTCGTAGCCTTCCTCCAGCCGCATCTGACGAATGGCTTCAAGAAACGGCAACCCCTCAATGTCGCCGACGGTGCCACCTACCTCGGTTAGAACGATGTCAGCGCAGGTTGATTTGCCCACGCTTTTGATGCGGTTTTTGATTTCGTTAGTTACGTGCGGTACAATCTGGACACAGCGTCCAAGAAAGTCGCCACGCCGCTCCTTTTCAATTACGGCTTTGTAAACCATGCCTGTGGTTAAGTTGTTTTCCTGTTTGAGGCTTAAATCCAAGAAGCGTTCGTACCAGCCTAAGTCAAGATCGGTTTCGCCGCCGTCGTCGGTGACATACACTTCGCCATGCATGTATGGGTTCATTGTTCCCGCGTCAACATTCACGTAAGGGTCGATTTTTACAACCGTGCATTTCAATCCCCTTGCCTGAAGCATTTTCCCAATGGATGAAGTCAAAATTCCTTTGCCGACAGAACTCAACACGCCTCCCGTGACGAAAATGTACTTAACCATGAATTTTCCCCGCAATAACTTACACCTTTCATGTAATCTTAATATAACTCTTTTGTGTCCGGAGCTGCAAAAACGTGCAATCAGGCATGGCTCGCAATGAAAATGTAAGCAGGTTAAAGGTCGATTTTTGCTTGATAAACTGATGTTGAAAATTACATTTGGCGCACGGGAGCTTCTGTTAAGGCAGATAAAAACTTCGGGGGTTGCAAATTACGCAAAAATTTTCTGTAACTTCAGAAAAATTTTAATTAAGAACACGCCTAGTTATGATTGGAGACTGAAATGCCTAAAGCCTTTGTGTTGATAAATGTTGAATCTGGTTCGGAAGAAGAAGTTCTTGAGCAGATAAAAAAAAGTGAAGGGGTAGAAGAAGCGTATTATTCGTATGGCGTGTACGACATCATTGCTAGGATTAAAGCTGAAACCATGGAGAGACTTCGGGAAGCAGTGTCGCAGAAAATGAGAACAATCAGCAAAGTCCGATCCACCCTAACGCTGATAATTATGGAAGAATAAAGAAACATTTTGGCTCCAAATTTTCTTCCTTAGTCGACCGCAACCAGCTGTATTTATACAGCGGAAACCCGAATAGACCAATGCGGCTGTGACCAGAACCACTTTTTTTTACCAGAGGCAGCAACATTTCTTGCGTATTGCTTAATAGTTTAGCCATCGAAGGTAGAGAGAAGGCTTGGAAGTTCAACATGCAAACCGCTGGAAGACCACTAGGGCAAAAAGTGATTCTTGCAGTTCTGATTTTGGGACTCTTAGCCTTCCTGCTCTACTTTGCCCTCTACATTAACCCCGCACAGGTAGCTCAGATCCTTTCAAAAACCAATCTTGAAATTTACGCGGCTGCTTTCATCGTATATTTCTTGTACGCCTTCTTTTCGTCGCTCGTGTGGCGCAGCCTGTTAAGCAATCTTTCCGTGGAAATCACCAGTCGCAAAGCATTGCTCTTCACTTGGGTCGGGCTGTTCTTCGACGCCACGGTTCCGCAGCTGGGCTGGTCTGGTGAAATCTCCAAAACTTACCTTCTCAACAAAGACTCAAATCTCAGCGCAGGAAAAATCGGCGCTTCGGTCGTTAGTCAGAAACTCTTCAACATGACTATTACGGTTGTGGCGATGTCGCTTGGTTTAGGTTTTGTGCTTGTCGGTTACCCAGTGCCGTTTGTCGTTACTTTTCTGATTTCGCTTGTTCTTTCCCTTTTGATTTTGACTCTTATGGTAATTTTTTATGTTAGCGTCAAGCCGTCGGCGACAAAAAACCTGCTGAACTGGGGGGTAAAGCTGATTTTGTTTTTTCGAAAAACGTGGAGCCCCACAAGCTTCAGGCTCAAAGCGGAAGGACTCTTAACCAGCTTCCATGTTGGGATGCAGCATCTGAGAGGAAACTCAAGGTCGCTGGTTAAACCCATTATTTACTCAGTTACAAGCTTCATCTTCGAAATCTCAGTTACCTTCATCACGTTTTTAGCTTTAGGTTACCCTGTGCCCGTCGACAAGGTGCTGATTGTGTTCACTCTAACTGGCACGCTTCAGACGGTCGGCTTCACTTTTTTCGGAGTGCCAGAGTTAATCATGAGTCTGTCCTTCTCTGCATTGGGAATCCCTGCGGCTCTGAGTGTTTCAGTTACGCTGTTGACGAGGGTTGTAAGCTTGTGGTTCCGCCTCGTCGTTTCCTACGGCGCGTTGCAGTGGGCGGGAATAAAAATTATGCTTAACAAGTGAACGGTTTTCTTAGCTGGGTAGCCGCTGCCTTGGCTGTCTGCTAGGAAACTTTTTAATCCAGCCTAAGATAATCAGTTATTGTAGGATAGATTGATATGCCAACAGCCTTTGTACTGATAAACACTGAGATTGGTTCAGAATCCGACGTTTTGAAAGAGTTAAAGAAAGTCGAAGGAGTAGAAGAGGCATCAGCCGTCTACGGCGTTTACGACATTGTTGCAAGGGTTAAAGCTGACACAATGGACAGGCTTAAAGAGCTGGTGACATGGCGAATTCGACGCCTCGACAAGGTGCGGTCAACGCTGACAATGATTGTTGTGGAAGAAAAATAATCTTTTTTTAACTCATTTTCTCTCAACTTGAAAAAACAGGTTTTTTTGTCTCTTTAAGTATTCACATACGCTTAAAGCCAACATGAATTCTAAAGAGAAGTGATGAAAATGAAACCAGAATTTAAATGTCCATGCTGTGGAAGCGGTTTCAGAAATGGGAAAGAATTAGACACCCATGCAAGAGGACATTACGCAAAGCCAATTTAGTCCAAGAACTCCTGCCAGCATAACGCTAACTTGTGACTGTGGCTATACAGTCACATAATTTTAAATTTTTTACAATTGATTAAACACTTGTGCATCTGAAACCCATAAGTGAGAGACTCAAAATGCAGGAAATTAACGATGCGCCAGTTAGCAACCACCGCCCTAAAGCGAAGGCTCTCATTTTTAACGGATGCGCAAAATTTTTTATTGGTTGGATAAAAGAGATTTGGATACTAGTAGATCTTTTTTGTCGTTCCCCTTGAACATGGAAGAGCCCCAATCTCTAACACCAACCATTTTGAATTCAAAGGAGTTAGAAAAATGCCAATGGCTTACGTACTCTTAAATACTGAAATCGGTGCTGAGATCCAGGTTCTTGCGGCTCTCAAGAAAATTGAAGGCGTGGAAGAAGCGCATAACCTGTGGGGAGTCTACGACATAATCGCCAACATAAAGGCTGACAGCTTAGAGAAGCTGCGATACATAATAACTAAGGGAATCGGTCAAATTGCTCAGATAAACTCGAAGTTGACTATGGTGATAACTGAAAAGCCGCGGCCAACGTTGGAAGCGCAATCGTTTTTGGGGCAAAACCCAATGGAAAACTTCCTCATCCATTAGCCTCAACCCAAATTTTTTTTGTTTCAAACAACATTTTTTTAACCTTGCAGTCCACTCTTTAAGCTAGCTGGGAGAAAGGCTGCTTTGGCTCAGAAACGGGTAATGCACATCGGATTAGATGACACAGATTCAACCAAGGGAGGTTGCACTACCTACCTCGCGGCTTTGCTTGTTGAAAAACTCGCTATCTTCCAAGCAGAATTCATCGACTATCCACATTTAGTTAGGCTTAATCCGAACGTGCCGTGGAAGACAAGAGGCAACGGCGCCCTATGCCTAAGATTTACTCACCCACCCATATTCGAGAAGGAAATAAAGGAAACTGCTTTGGCGTTGTGGGAAAAAAACTCCGCCGTCAAAGAAAAAGGCACAGACCCGGGCATCGTATTTTTCGGCAGAAAGGAAATTCCCGAAGAATTCACGGCTTTTTCGAAAAAGGCTGAAACTACCGTCGTGACGCTCAAGGAAGCTTTGTCGCTTATCAAGAAATTCGGCGGCGAAGCATGCGGGTTAAACACTTGCAGGGGCATCATAGGCGCCTTGGCAGCCATCGGCGAAACCCTCCGATGTGACCACACCTACGAGCTCATCGCCTACAGAACCCCTGAGAACTGGGGCACAAAGCGGCAGGTTGACTCGGCATCAATTTTCGAGATGGATAAAAAGCTTGCACCTTACACCTTCAACAACGTCGATCAAGAGAAAAGAAGAGTCATTATTACACCGCGGGGTCCAGATCCAATTCTCTTTGGTATCAGAGGAGAGACACCCGAAGTAGTCAGAGCCGCATACGATTTGGTTAAGCCGCTTGAACCCGTCGAACGATGGGTCATCTTCCGTTCAAACCAAGGAACAGATGCCCACCTCATATATGCTCAAACAGTGTGCGACATAGAGCCTTATAGTTCCGTGATCGCGAAAGGCCAAGTTTCCCAAAACCCGCGGATAGTCCCCCTTCGTCACGTCATCTTTTCGATACGGGATAACTCGGCAGAAGTTGATTGCGCCGCTTACGAACCGACGGGTGACCTACGCAAAATAGCCAGAGAACTCATCGTCGGCGACTACGTTGAGGTTTACGGCGCGGTGCACAAAGCAACACAGGACAAGCCGTTGACAATTAACCTGGAGAAAATCAACGTGCTTAGCCTTGCACAAAAAACGCGTTCAGAGAACCCGCTTTGCCCAGACTGCGGTAAACATTTAAATTCGATGGGGAAAAACCAAGGCTTTCGCTGCAAAAAATGCGGCGGAGAATTTGCTGACCTAAAAAAGAAAGATTTGGTTGTGCCCCGGGCGCTTACGTTCGGGCTGTATGTGACTTCAACGAGGTCTCAAAGACATCTTACTAAACCGTTAAGACGTTACGGGCTGGAAAAAGCTGATGTATCGGTTGTGCGGCTGATTGGCCAGTGGCATTGTGATTGAAAGCCGTTGTACTACAGCAGACAGACGACTTAGTTCCACACAACTCGGTTTAGTGGTAAACCCCTGTTTTCTTCCGCCAACAACCCATAGTGTGTTTGAAATCCTTTAAATCAGTGAAATCCAATAAGCCTCTCCAACAACAATCAATCTTACAATAAAACGAGGCAAATGTCTATGAAGGATAAAACGTTCCCGGCGGAAGCTTACGATCTCCCATTCTTCAAGCAGGAAGGCTTCGTTCGCAAGCATTGTCCAAAATGCGGTGAATGGTTCT
This sequence comes from Bathyarchaeia archaeon, assembly GCA_049520735.1. GTDB lineage: Archaea > Thermoproteota > Bathyarchaeia > Bathyarchaeales > Bathycorpusculaceae > Bathycorpusculum. The sequence continues at coordinate 10,742 of JBEKPM010000046.1, forward strand.
GGACCCAAAACCAAAATCAGGAAACCTGCGGCGAATCCAGCTCGGACGAATGCGGATTCTACACTTTTATAAATGACCCAGCAACTAAGAGGAGCTTCACGTTGCCCGAGATGAGGGAGGCGTTTCTCAGCTTCTTCGAAAAGAATGGGCACACACGCATTAAGCCTTACCCTGTTGTCGCCCGATGGCGCAAAGACATTTACCTTACTCACGCGAGCATAATTGACTTTCAACCCTACGTGACAGAAGGCATCGCGCCTCCTCCAGC
>JBEKPM010000047.1:0-10750 GCA_049520735.1 Bathyarchaeia archaeon
GCATCAGATATATCGCTGCAAAGAGCATGCAGAAAAACTCTATAGAAGAAGTTAAATGGTTAACCTCTATGCCGTAAAAGACTCCTGTGCTGCCTACGCTATAGAAGACAAGGAGTCCAAGGAAAACTGCGCCTGCTAAACATGAGAGCCCTATGCAGTTAAATACGATTTTCAAAGCTATTCTAATTTTCGTGATTGATCCCCACCAAGCTTGTTTTCCGCACTGCGACTGGTTTTACGTCGGCTGAGTCAAGGAGCAGTTGACACCATCGTTTCCGTTGTTAGAGAGCACTTGCTTACAAAAACCAATTGCGCCGTTTACTATAAAACTCTTGCACTATCGGTAGTCTTGACTGATTTTTCATCACAAACCATATCAGCCGATTCGCTTCAAGCAGAATCAAGTGGTTCATGAACCTAATGCGACCCATAACTTTTGAAAACATCATTTAAGGTTGTTTTCTGTTTTCTACCTGTAATATTTATCTAAAAGGTCGCTACTGTTTAGGCTGGAGACTCTGATGGCGCTAGACAAGCTAGGTTCTTCATTAACAGACGCTATAAGAAAGCTGTTTAAGGCAGGCGTTATAGACGAAGCCACAGTGAAGGAACTTGTCCGCGACATACAACGGGCGCTTCTTCAAGCAGATGTCAACGTCCAACTTGTCCTAGACATCTCTAAACGCATTGAAGAGCGTGCGCTGAAAGAGAAGGTTCCTCCCGGCATTTCAAGGCGAGAGCACGTCATCAAAGTTGTCTATGAAGAACTCACCCGTTTTGTCGGCGACAAACCTGTTCCGATCAAGATGGAGCCGGGCAAAAGAAAAATCATAATGCTTGTCGGCATTCAGGGTTCAGGCAAAACCACTCAGGCATCCAAGCTCGCAAGGTATTATCAGAAGAGGGGTCTGAAGGTCGCCTTGATCTGTGCTGATACTTATCGTCCCGGCGCTTTTGCTCAGCTTCAGCAACTTGCAGCCAGAATAAATGTTCCTATTTATGGAGATGTTAAATGTAAAGACCCGGTGAAGGTTGTTCGGGAAGGGCTAAAGCAGTTCCAAGGCAAGGACCTGGTAATTGTTGATACGGCGGGTAGGCACAAAGAAGAAAAAGACCTAATCAAGGAAATGAAGGATCTTGAGAAGAATATCAAGCCTGACGAAGTCATAATGGTTATTGACGGAACAATCGGTCAGCAAGCCCTCATCCAAGCAAAGACGTTTCATGAAGCAACACCTATCGGCGCCATCATCGTGACGAAGCTTGATGGCTCATCGCGAGGAGGCGGCGCGTTGTCAGCGGTTGCAGCGACAGGTGCTCCAATAAAGTTCATCGGCACAGGCGAAAAAATCGAAGACATCGAGCCGTTCATTCCTTCCCGCTTCGTAGGCAGACTCTTAGGCATGGGCGACTTAGAAACGCTTCTAGAAAAGGTCCATGACGCCGAAATCAAGGTGCCACAAAAGAAAGCGAAGGAAATTCTCAGCGGCAAATTCACCCTAACAGACATGTATGAGCAGTTCCAAGCCGTCAAGAAGATGGGTCCTTTCAGCAAGGTTCTCAAGATGCTGCCGGGGATGTCCTCCGCTAATGTGCCGCAAGATATGCTTAACACTGCTGAAGGTCGCCTTGAAAAGTGGGGCGTGATAATTCAGTCTATGACGCCTGAAGAGCGAGAAAACCCAAAACTGCTCAACTCTTCAAGGGCAAAACGGGTAGCTCGGGGTTCAGGAACAACAGAAAAAGAAGTTAAAGAACTGCTCAAGCAATACGTTATGATGCGTAAAATGCTTAAGATGATGAAGCGCAACAAGAAGTTGCCCTTTGGACTAGGCGGAAAAGGCGGCATGCCAGCTAACTTTCCAGTAGGCTAAGCGACATGGATGTTCTGGAAAAAGCGCTTGAACTTCTCAGCAAATATCCCCTTTGCGATCACTGTCTTGGTAGGCAATTCGCGTTGTTGGGCTACAGCATGGAAAACAATGTTCGGGGTTCAGCCGTAAAAGTCACCTTAACTCTGCAAGCCACGGATCTTGCCAAGGAAGGAAACGCTGATGGGATTCGGCAGCTTAAGCTTTTGGCGGCCAACGGCTTTTCTCGGGAAGCTCAAGAAACCCTGAAGCATCTGAAGAAACGCGTTGCCAAAGTTTCTGGTGAAACAAAATGTTTTCTCTGTGAAGGCAAATTCGAGCTTGTTGAAACTTTAACCATGAAATCTGCAGTCACTATGAAAGACTACGAGTACACAACCTACCTTGTAGGAATCGAGTTACCGGTTAAGGTTGAGGAGCGGGAAGACGAGTTTAAGGCCGCTTTTAACCTTGGTTACAGCGAAAGTATCAAGCATGAGTTTGGGCGGTTATTCGGCAAAGCCATCGGCGCGTGTACTGGCAAAGAAGCAGATTATTTGAAACCGGATTTGGTAGCAGTAATCAACCCTTTCTTGGGCAAAGTCAGCCTTCAGGTTAACCCTCTTTTCGTCGCTGGCAGATACCGAAAACTCGTAAGGGACATTCCACAGTCGAAATGGTTCTGCTCAAACTGCAGAGGCAAGGGATGTGATAAATGCGGGGGAACAGGCAAACTGTACCCTGAATCTGTTGAGGAATTATCTTCCCAGCCTCTGCTAGAAGCAGCTGAGGGCGAAAAAACAGCGTTTCATGCCTCGGGCCGAGAAGACATTGATGCAAGGATGCTGGGAAATGGACGCCCCTTCGTCATCGAGATTTCCAAGCCCAAAAAACGGTTTTTTGATTTAAAAGAAATTGAAGCCAAAATCAACGCTGGCGCAACAGGGAAGGTTCAGGTCTCACGGTTACGTTTCGCAACCAAAGACGTTGTTAGACGCCTCAAAAAAGGCGAAAACTCGCAAAAAAAATATCGGTTGCTGGCTGAATTTGAAAAAGAGTTATCTGATAAGGACCTGCGGATGTTGGAAGAGAAGCTCAACGGCGCTTTGATCAAGCAGCAGACGCCCCTTCGTGTTGTGCATAGAAGGGCGGACTTGATCCGAGAAAGGTACATATATAAGCTTAAAGTTAAGAAGGTGTCGCTTAAGAGGGCTCTGATGGAAATTCATTGCCAAGGCGGCCTCTACGTCAAAGAATTGGTGTCTGGAGATGAAGGAAGGACAAACCCGAACGTTTCATATCTGCTTGGAAACAGGGCGAAGACACTTAAGCTTGACGTTTTAAAAGTCATGATGGAATAACTATAGGTGAAATTTAGATGAGGGGTTCAAAAGGATATTACGCTGGTACTCGCAGCCTGTTGAAAAAGCCAATTAGAGAAAGAGGTAAGCCGAAAATCAGAAAGATTCTCCAAGCTTACCCGGCTGGGTCCCAGGTTATAATAAAGATGGATTCAAGCACGCAGAAGAGCATGCCGCATAAACGTTTTCACGGCAAGATCGGTACAGTTAAAGAGAAGCGTGGTCGCGGGTACGTGGTTGTTGTGCCACAAGGCAACAGCATCAAAGAAATCATCGTTCGCAGTGAACATTTAGAGCCGTATATGGGCAGTGGAACAGAATGAGCAAAAGAGAAGTAGCCGAAAGCCGTTTAACGTTGCCTCAGGTTAAGAAACTTTTGGAAACAATAGGTGAAGAAAACCTAGACCAGTTTCAACGGCGAACGCTGGATTACGTGAACAAGTTCTCTAAAGTTGACCCAGAAAAGGCGGAAGAGCTTTTGCGGGTTCTCGTCAAGGAATACGAAATTGACGAGGCTGAAGCGATACAAATCATAAATTGCATGCCTGAAACAGTTGATGAATTACGTGTTTTCCTGGCTGGTGGCCGTAAGATTATTGAGACCTCAAAATTAAAGGCAATAGTAGCGTTGTTGAATGAGAGTAGGACTTTAAAGTAGCCTTAAATGGCTAAGTATTTTTAAGCAGTAAGCGCAATTACCTATAGTCTTAGTGACTACTAATGGAAAAGCGGTATGAAGAGTACGCTTACGTACTAGATTTCCTATCCCATGGTAAACCTGGGTTTCGTCCGACTGGAAGGGCGGGTTATAGAGCGGGAGCTTTGATTCAGTCAGTTGGCGAAGAATTTTTTACGCTTTTGGAGGCTTTGGTAAAGGAAGGCTTGGTACTTAAGCCAGGTGACCGAGTCTACGTTGGGAAGGACTCTCGTTCAGAGGTTACGTACATTATTGGGCGTGTCGGTTATGAGGAATTGACTGCGTCGGCTAAAGCGGAGCTTCCAAGTGTGATTAGCCGCATCGTGCTGAATAGGGAGAAGTGGTTTGTGAACTTTTTCAACACCGCGCGTGCAGTTACCCCCCGCATGCATGCTTTGGAGCTGGTGCCTGGAATCGGCAAAAAATATATGTGGCAAGTCATTAACGAGCGAACTCGCAAGCCTTTTGAAAGTTTTGAAGACCTGCAGAAGAGAACAGAGTTGCCGAACCCCGTGAAATTAATTACGAAGCGGGTTATGGAAGAACTTGAAGGCGACAGCAAGTACAGGTTGTTCACGAGGGCGCAGTAAGGCATAACGGATGAGCCTTGAAGAAACGAAGCGTTTGCTTCGAACCCACCGAATCATTCCGAACAAGCTTCTGGGACAAAACTTCATGGTTGAACCATCTATCTACTGCAAGCTGTGCGTTTATGCATCGCTTGACGTTTCAGATGTGGTGTTGGATGCTGGCTCAGGCTTCGGTTTCTTGAGTTGTTTCTTAGCTGACAAGTGCAAGGGTGTAATTGCCGTTGAAAAAGACCCGCAAGTTGCTGCGGCGCTTCGGGACCAAGTCAAAGGATTCGACAATGTGACGGTAATAGAGGGGGATGTGTTGAAGGTTGATTTGCCTGACTTCAATAAGGTCATCGCGATTCCGCCATATCAAATTTCTACCCATCTTGTAGAGTGGCTTCTTCAACGCAAAATGAATTGTGCCGTGATTATAGTTCAGAAAGAATTCGCTGAAAAACTTAACGCTGGTGTTGGTAGCGACCAATATGGCTGGTTAACCGTTCAAACAAACGTGCACGCAGAGGCACAACTTCTCGATGCGGTTCCTAAGGAAATGTTTTTCCCTGCGCCAAAAGTTGATTCCGTAATCCTTCGCTTAACGCCCCGGTGCAAGAGGCAGCTCGAAGTGAGGGACGAGGCTTTTTTTAAGCAACTTACAAAGTGGCTTTTTACTCAACGTAACAAGAAGCTAAGCAAAGCGCTTGCACCGTTTTTGAGAACCAACCTCCATTTAAGCAAAGAAGAGGCGGAAAAGAAAGCTAAGGCATTGCCTTTTGGGGATAAGCGGCCAAGAGAGCTCAAACCTGAACAATTTGGAGAAATAGCAAATGCAGTCGCGCGTTAGTAGAATCCATTTCGGAAAATACGTCTTTGATGTCTTGGAGGACGTTTATGAGCCTGCTGAGGACTCTTTCCTTTTTGCTGAAAACCTCGAAGTGAAAGAGGGCGCGCAAGTTCTAGATCTTGGAACTGGCTCCGGTATCCTAGGCATATTGGCGGCTGAAAAAGCGGCACAGGTGCTCGCCGTTGACCTAAACCCCTATGCCCTTCGCTGCGCAAAAGAAAACTCAGCGCTTAATATTGTAGCTGGTAAGATGGCTTTCCTGCAAGCTGACCTCTTTGCCGCTTTTAACATAGAGGCAAAATTTGATTTGATCCTCTTCAACGCACCCTACCTTCCAGCAGATGAATGTGAAACTCAAACATGGATTGGACGCTCATGGGCGGGCGGAGTTAATGGTCGCAAAGTTATCGACCGTTTCATCTCGCAAGTCAATAAGCACCTTAAAGCTAATGGCCGAGTTCTTATGATGCAATCAACGCTCGCAAACATCGACGAGACAATTTGTAGATTTGGCGAGAATCATTTGGCGGCAAGAGTTAAGGCGGAACAAAACCTTCCCTTCTTTGAGACTCTGGTTCTTATTGAAGCCAACCTTACTCCTTGACGCTTCTTTTGTCTGTGAAAAGCAAATAAGGGGTGTTGTGCATTGGTTATTGCGGTGATTGCATATGACCATTTGGTTTTACGTTAAGACAAGTGATGATCCGAAAATCGTGGGAGAAATTGTATGTGCTTTCAATTTTGAGCAGGGGGAACATCCTCAGGATCAGTATTCTTGGCTTTTGGAACCTGGCAGAGATGAACCTGGCTACTGGGAAATCAAAGGAAAATATGCTGTTTTGAAGGACCTCACTGAAATCGGTATAGTTTACAGGATCGGCGATAGTGTGGTTTTCGCGGAAATCGAAGATTATTTGGCGCCTGACTTTCTTGATCCGTTGATAACTAAATACGGGTTTGATAACGTAAAGTGGATTGTTGTTCCGGGAAGACGGTAAAATCGCCGCTTCTCTGTCTCTCTGCTTTCATCTATTTTGTAATTGCTTTTTGGCTAAAAGGATGCCTGATCTAACTACAATTGAGATGCCTATCATTATGATTATGGCTGCCCAGAATTGATACCACCTAGTTAGCTGCTGGCTGTGGGATAATGTACTTTTCATATCGGCAAGATTGGTAAGCAGGTAGGCGGCTCCAAACCAGAAGACCACGCTTCCGACGGATTGAGCTATCCTTATTATTCCAGACCCATTTGCAAGACGCATTGCCAAGATTAGAATTTCCAGTATTCCAATTCCCAAAGCAAATTGAAAAACCGCCGAATAGACGGCGACGTGGGCTGCTGGCGAAGCTGGAGCTGGCAATTGAATTGATGTGTTTGCAATGCGAGCGATTGTGAAATCGTTGCCGAAGTCCTTTATTTTTGGCCAAAGGTTTTGGTTGATTACAAAGATAATTCCGATTAATATGAAGAAAAATCCTGTGGAAACAGCAGCTATTACTCCTTCTCTGAACAGTCCGTCACTTAGGTAACTTGAAGTTTTTTCATTCATTTTCCGAGCCTGTTTCTTATTTAGTTGGATTTTAGATTTAACTTTTGTTTTTTTCATTTTTCAAGAGTGAATGTTTTATATACTTTAAATTGGTAAATGAAAAATGTAAGGTAAGTCTTATGTCGTATTGTCCAAATTGCGGCAACAAAGTGGATGAGACGATGACTTTCTGTCCTCGATGCGGCGCTTCACTGAAGGCCGGAACAACTTCGCAGGGTAGTCCAACAGCGCAAGAATACAGATATCGATATGGACGGCATGAGAAGCATAACGAAAAGGCTGAAAAGCACGGAGAAAAACACGAGAAGTCTGGCGGAGGCTTCGGGTATTTGGTCGCGGGAATACTGATTGTTCTTTTGGGAGTGCTTGCATACATAAATGCCACCACAAACGTCTTCAGCGGTCTTAGCGGTCCTGTGGCTTCAGCGCTTGTGTTAGTTGGGATTGGCATTCTGATATTGATTGCAGGGCTCTATTACTATTCTAGAAGTAGAAGCAGAAATCCCGTTCCCACTTAAAGTTGCCAACCAAAAAACAATCTGTAAAGCCGATGTTCGAGGACTGTTGAGAGTTTTCCTCTTCCTAACACGCGGAAATAGTTTTTTCCAGCAGCTTCTATGAGGTCGCCGATGTCGTAGCGGGGCAGCATGGTTGAAGAAATGATTAGTCGTCCCCACTCGCCCCGTTTGAGTTCATGAAGCATTTTTATTCCCTCTTTGGTTTGAACTTCAAAGAGGTACGCGTCGTAGTTCGGGGTTACATAAGGTAAATCATCAATTTGCTGGCCAAAAACGCCTTCAGTTGCCGTGTACATTTCTACAATCGGAGCGGATCCGAAATATTTCTTTAGCAGGGGGGCGTACTTGAATTGAATTTTTGGTACGCTGGTGCAAAACAAAGCTTTGAACTTCCAGATGTCTCCGGGCACTTTTCCGTGTTTCTTTTTGACGTACCGTGCGAACCCCATAATGACAGGCGTTACACCCATTGTCGCTGTGACGTTGCGGTTTAGTGCTTTCTGGTAGGCTAACTCGAATCTTCCTTCCCAATCAGCCTTGCCTATTCCGGAGCCAAGTTGATCGATTTCTTCTTGCCGTGGCAGTAAACTGATGCGGTCAAACATCGGGTTGACTCTGGCGTATGTTCCTGAACTGTATCCGTACGTTTCTTCTTTGCTTTCGGTTGTCATTGTGTGAACGCTGGATGGAAAATTCAGGTTTAGAATGTCGCCCATGAAGACATCGAAGTTCTCTGTTCTGACGGCATTGTGAACGAGGGCTCTGGCTCCGCAGGAAAATATTTGTTTCAGATGAGTTTTGGTGGCTGGTAAGACTTTAGAAGATCCTGTGGAACCCCTCGTCATAACCCAGCATTCAGGAGGTTCAGAAAGAAATGCTTGGTATTTTCCTTCTCTGACTTTGGCTAGGCAAGGCATCAGCTGTTGGTATTTAGCGATTGGAAAGCTCGATTGGTACTGTGGGATTCCGCTTATCTCAACAGCATGAAAACTTGTCCCGTATTCGGTTTTACTGTACTCTTTGAGAAGGGTGTCAAGGATTTTTTCTTGGGCTTCTTGAGGGTTTCTCAGGGATTCGTACCATGGACCGATTATTGTCTGGAGAAGACTGAGACCGTTTCCGTCAATGGACATTGTCGTGGCCTGCTTCAGAATGTTTGGGTTTCTTGTATTTCTGATTTTTGTAAGTTGCGAATTGTAAGAAAACGATTTAGTGATTGTTTGTTTTCTCAAAGAGTGCGCGGGAGCTTATTGCTTGTCGTATTTTTCCACTTCGTTGTTGACGATGGTTAAGTCGACGCATGCTTGCTTGAACATCTCTATTGTGTCAGTGTCCGCGTGGTAGCGTTTTTCGCAAACCACCCGTTTTATGCCCGCGTTGATTATTATCATGGCGCAGGTTCGGCATGGGGTCATTTTGCAGAAAAGTGTTGCTCCTTCAAGCGGTATCCCAAACCGTGCGGCTTGTATAATTGCGTTTTGTTCCGCGTGAAGCGTGCGGACGCAGTGCTGGGTTACGTTCCCGGTGCTGTCGAAGACTTTGCGCATGTCGTGGCCTACTTCGTCGCAATGCGGCAAACCAGCAGGAGCGCCAACGTACCCCGTTGTCATTATTCGTTTGTCTTTTACGATTACGCAACCGCTTCTTCCACGGTCACATGTCGCGCGGCGGGCCACGGCTTCACATAAGTCTAAGAAGTATCTGTCCCAGTTAGGCCTTGAATTGGTCTCCAACGTTTCCAGCCTCAAACAGTTTTAGAGAACTATCTCTACATAACAAATTAATAAATCATTTTAAAGATATTTCAATCAGTAATTCGTGTTATGTCTAGTTTCATGTCAGCGAGTTCAGTTTTAGGAAAATGGGTCCGACTGAGTATGATTTCGGCTTTTTGATTATCGGTTTTTTGACGTTAGTTGAGGTAATGGACGTTAAGGGACGTTGGTGGGCGTCTGCAGACTTTAAAGGACTTTCAAGGACGGTAAGGGACTTTAGTAGACGTTAAAGGACGGTCCTGCAACTGAATTAAGCTTTGTTGCAAAAAAGCAACCCAAAACACAAAGAAAAAGATCTTTTCTAACTGCACTCTCAATCCAAAACCTAAGGCAACCACTCCTCAAACAAGATAACAGTCAGATATGCAATCTTAGAGTGAACCTTTATTTTTGGTAAATGTGGATTTCTCTGCCAATCTTATGCCGCTCATCAATCTCAACCAAGGAACCAAGACCTTCTAATGCTTCAACCGCTTCCATCTTCTCTGGAAAAATTTCTTGGGTGAACGGCTTTACCCGATTGAATCCGAGACTCACAATTTTCTCGCCGATTGGCATCGTCACCGCTTGCCCCGAACGCGTAACAATGTATGGGGTCACAATCACCAATCGCCCGCCCGCCTTAAGCACTTGGTAAGCTCTCTCAACAAAACCAAAAAACAGGGGCTCAAGCTTTTCAATAATCTTTGACGCGTAAGGTCCGGTAGGCACTTGACGTAATGCTGGACCCAAATCTGGTTCGGTAACTATGCAGTCAACCATTTCTTGACCGATTTTCTGCGTAAGTTTAGTAACATCGCCCTGCACAATCCTGAAGTCAGTGTTTTCAAGACTGTATTCTCTGGTGAGCCACTCGAGATTTTCGGTGGCTGCTTTTACACACCAGGAATTAGCGTCAACGCCTACAACCTTAGCTCTAGCCAATAACGCTTCTTGAAGAATTGTGCCAACGCCGCAGAAGGGGTCAAGCAAAACTTTTCCGGGTGTGCAGGCGGACAAGTTAACCATCATGCGTGCTATCCTAGGTGGCATAGCAAAGATTCTTCTTTCGTTGGGCTTGCGTACATCTCTTTTTTGGAATTCGAACGGGTTGTGAACACCAACTGTAGTTCCCACCCAAGTCTGCAGCTTGCCAATGCACAGCAACACTTCCGATTGGTTTTCGACTAGCTTCTTCCTAATTACTTCGACATGGGTTAACTGCGGTAGCCCTCTGTCTTTCGAGAAGCCCATGAATTTTGATTTTTTTCCGTAACCAGCCAGTTGGTCCTTAAGGGTGCTTCCCACAAACCTTTGAATAACTCCCGACATGGAACGCAGGCTGCTGTCAGAACTGTAGACGCTTACTCCAAAAAACACCCTTTCGGAAGACTTAGCCATAGCATCAACTAAACGGCTTGAATCCAATGCAGTGGTTATCTGTGACTGGGCTTGCTTGTTTCTTTCAACAAACGATTGCCTTGCAACTTGGGTTGGAAACTCCGTTTTTGCTTCACCAATTTTTATTGTTCCCCCCAAGTCTTCTATCGATAGATTGGCTTCTTGTTGTAATTCAATCGCAAAAAATTCTTTGGAAA
>JBEKPM010000048.1:0-10749 GCA_049520735.1 Bathyarchaeia archaeon
TTCGGCGTAGGCGGAGGAACAATAATTGACGCCGCCAAAGTAAGCTCAGGGAGCCAAAACATACCGTTCATCAGCGTGCCCACAACCGTCTCCCACGACGGCATCGCTAGCCCACTGGCTTCGATTAAAGGATCCGACAAGCCATATTCCATACTTGCACAGTCGCCCCTTGCCATTATTGCAGACACAGAAGTCATCGCCAAAGCACCATGGCGCTTCGTGATAAGCGGCTGCGGAGACGTAGTCGCCAAGTTCACGGCCGTAAAAGACTGGAAGCTAGCGCATACCGAGCAAAACGAGTATTACGGGGAGTACGCAGCCAGTCTCGCGTTGATGAGCGCGAAACTCGTGATTCAGAACGCGAAGCTGATCGTGAATCATCAAGATGAAGGGTTAAGGGTGCTTTTGGAGGCTTTAATAAGCTGCGGGGTTGCCATGAGTATTGCGGGAAGCAGTCGTCCGTGCAGCGGGTCTGAGCACCTGTTTAGCCACGCGCTGGACATTGTGAATTCGCATCATGCAATGCATGGTGAGCAATGCGGGGTAGGATCAATTCTTTCAGCTTATCTTTACAAAGCAAACTGGCAGCGAATCAGAGATAGCTTAAAGTTGATAGGGGCACCGACAACCGCTAAAGAACTGGGCGTAGGAGACGCTGATGTAGTTAAAGCCTTGAAGTTAGCTGCAACAATAAGACCTGAACGCTATACAATCCTGCAGAAGCTGAACCTGAGTTTTAAAGAATGTGAGAAAACGGCGAAGGCAACAGGAATAATCGATTGATTCACCTTATTTTTGGTCAGTATTACCAAAAAATGGGCGTAAACAGGGTTTGCGCGAAGTCAAGTGCAGGCTAAGAAAAGATTTTGGAAACTGAATGTTTCCGGGGTTTTAGGTTGCGGGAGCTTTGGTTTCTGGTTCTGGTGATGGTGCGGGCGCCGAAGTTGTCGCTGCTGGTTCGGTTGGTGCTGGCGTTGTTGGTGCTTTTGGCTCTGCTTTGAATGTCTCGACGAATTTTGTCTCACCGAAGTCAGGAATGAATTTCTGAATGTCCATTGCGATGCCGCGTTTAGCAATCTGGATTCCTTCAATGTAAAAGGCAACCTCTGGCATGTCAATCGTTAAGGTCTTGTCTAGAACGTTTATTGTGAACTGTTTTTCTTCTACTGGAGGGATTCTTCGGTGGATAAGCGCCGCGATTTTTTCTTCGGTGCTCTCAATTTTCTTGCTGATGGTTACTTCGTAAACCAGAGTTTTGCCAGCCAGAGGAGGGTTATAATCTAAGAGAACTCTTCCTGCACCGATTGCACGGACGCTCGCCATTTTGCCTTGATATTCTATGCGTGCGCCGATAACGGGGTTAATTTCTTTTGCCAATAGCTGTCTTAACGGTACCCGCTTGACTTTTTCAGGGTCCCGTTGCCCGAAGCCTTTTTCAGGTGAAATCTCAACGGTTGCAGCCTTGTTCAGCTCCATGGTTGTTAAGCTGTCATCTAAGGCTTTAAGCACCCAGCCTTCGCCTACCACTACCAGTTTAGGCTCATATATTTCGCCTTCTTTGTGAAGGTGCTCTTTTTTAGCTACATCTTCGTAGGTGGTGTCGAAAACTTCGTTTGTTTCCTTAACCTTTGCAGAATAATTAATAACTACGAAATCTGTTTTTTGAAAGGTCATCTTGAATCATCCTTTAACTTAACGGCGGAAGTTTAAGTTTCAAACGCTAATAAAAACCTTGTCCAATGCAATTTGTTTGCTTATTATCTAGTAGGCAATGATTGGCTTAAAATGTTTTATTGTGTAGGCGGGTTGGCGCCGTTTTTTCTTTTGTGGAAAAAATTGCGTTTGTGTTTTGGGTTGCTTTCTTGGTTTGGGGCTTGAGCCATTTGCAGGTTGAGTCTCTAACAGTCAAGAATAGTCTGCAGTAGTCTTTAATAGTCATAGTTAGTCAATAGTAGTCAACTCAAAATAGCAACGAAAAGACGATTCCAATGCCTCTAAACCAAAAAGTAACGTTTCAAGCAATTCTTGAGAAAGGCAACAGAGTGCAAATCCCTAAAATAATCATGTGGAAGTTCAAAATGGAGCAGGAACAGCTAATAGAAGTCGGCGTCAGCATTCTACACACACTTGTCTTCGAATATTTCTACACAAGAATGGATAAACAAGGCCGCATATTCATCCCAAAACTGACTCTCACCATAATGGCCCGAGAAGAAAACCCAAACGTTGCGGGTCGGATTCTAGAAGTAACCGTTCAGCCTGCGTAAAAAACTTTGCCCAAAAGTTCTATTTTATACCAAAATAGAGCTTTCTCGACTTCATAAAACTTTAAATTCCGCTTGACTCAGAGGAAGGTTGCAAATAAACACATGACAACGTCGATTTCGATTGCCGGGGTATCCTAGCCAGGCAGGGAGCAAGCCTGGAGATGCTTGCCAATGGCAAACACCAAGCAGCTTGTGGCCTCTCGGGGCCGCGGGGGTTCAAATCCCCCTCCCGGCGCCAATTTACCATTTAGAGCCAACAATTAACTCATTATACCAAAATAACGCATATGCTGCCTTATTTACTCATTGCTTCAGCATTTTCAATGGCACGCTCGCTACCTGAATTCCCTGCGAATAAGCAAATTTTATATAAAGGCACAGTTTAAGAAGAAAGATAGATAAACCCGAAAATCGGGTAGAGAAAAATTTTTCTAAAAAATTGCATCCATTGAAGGTTAAATCATGATCTCAGACATTTCCAAAGGAACAGGAACAAAACTCTCCAGAAACGCGATAATACTTGCCATAGTGATGATTGTGAACGTCGTGATAATCATCCTCTTAACTCCAATTGGCTTTGAGACTCGCCCGATATCCGCCTTGAAGACGCTCGGCTACATCGCGATTACCACTATTTTTGTCGGTCTCGCATTGGATCTGACCTCAATCGTCCTCCTTCTCTTCAAGAGAGCCAGAGTTAGATTAGCTTCGAGTCTGGCGATCATCAGCTCGGTCTTCTTCTTCCTGATCATTTTGGTAGATCGAACCGGTTCCTTCTTCTCGGTACCAACCCCTCCTGCAATTAACACCCTCGAATACCTCTTCACTGCCGTACTAATCGTAACTCTCATTATAGCGTCATTGGTTTACAGATGGAGTAAACCCGCTTCAAGCTAATGCATTCTGTCGAACCCAAACACAAAACCCGGACAGGCTTGCACAGAGCCAATATCCATCGAGCGACATTGTAAAATGCATAATTGTTTTCTCCATTTTTAACTCTCCTTTAATTACTGACTTTGGCCAAATTATTTAATCTTTAACTATTCTTAAAGCGTTAAAAAAAGATGGCGAATTTTGGGAAACGGCGTGCTTTAGAAGAAGCAAATGTGAACCGAGAAAAATGGGAATTCAGACCCTTTGGAGTGCAATCCTGACAGGATTGGGCCTCAACACCGTTTTACTGGTAAACTGGGGCTGGAATCCACCTACCGGCGCTTTTCCTGCTTAATTTTTGCCTGTTTTTGCCGGTTCCCTGCCTCTTTTTCGTAATTAACCTGCTTTTTTCTTGCTTTGGCTTTTTCACTTTTAGCTTGTTTCGATTTAGGATTTAAATTTAACGCTTAATGCTACGCGCACTATATCTGAGAGAATTTAGCTAATAATCATGGAAATTCCTTCTGAAATTTGTCTAAGCAGTTGAACCTAAGCTTTAAGCTTTCGTTCGATTCTATTTTTCAGACGTGGGCTGACTATGTTTAGACTTACGTTTAAGCCTTATAGCAGATTAAGTATGTGCTTGTGGCAGACCGCCCAATGTATTAATTGTTATCCTTTCTAATATTTGCTCGATATCTTGCTTAGCTTAAGCTAAATCGGAAGCTTCACCAGAAAAGCATCAGCAGTTAATACAACATCTTCTTCAGTAAATACTATCCGCAGAGGCGAACCAATTGGAAAGCTGTCCACTATAAACTGCTTTAATTGCGAAATGTTAACAGTTTTCGTTGAATTTGGCGACAGGTTCGTGTTGGCGATGTTCGGGTAATTAGGAAACCGGTCTTTACCTGTTTTACGCATGAAAAGAGATTACTACTCACAGCTTTTAAAATCACCATAGAATTAATCCCCGAAATTCAAATGAATCAGTACTCGGAAATATGTTAGACTAATTAGCGGCAGACTAAACGTTATTTTTTAGAACTGCGAACGGCTTTAGAAACGCTGGGATTTGAATGCAGCCTAAAGTGGAGATATCTCCCGCAAAATCCTTCTTTTTAGAGGTTGATGACGACTGCTGACTAATCATTTAATAGCTAGCAAATACAATTGACGTTAGAGAAGATTTTTTTGTTAAGACCTATAGACATAGTTCGTTGTTTTCATAATGCATTTCGTCGAGACATGTCCCAAATCGACACCTCAATGCTTAACATAGCACGTGAGGGTGGAGACTTGGCGCCCATTTTTGATCGACTCCAAATCGTGACCGAAATCTTGGATTATCACGCAAGAGGTGAGGAGGCAGCGGTTTTCCCAGCTGTCGACAACATCGCGCCTCTTGTAGCCAAAGCCTACATCATGGATCACCGTGAACTTGACAACATGGTTCAGGGGTTAGAAGCAATCCGCAAAGCACCTGACCCTTTAACGGCAGTTAGAGCAACAGCTGTTTTAAACTCGCAGCTACGAATTCATTTAGACAAGGAAGACGCACATCTCTATCCAATTCTCGGAGAACGAACAACAGACGACGAGCAAGTCTCAATTGTTAGTAACATGGCAAGTAAAACACCTCCACAACGGATCCCTACTCAGTTTCAATGGCTATTACCTCTACTCGACCCTGATGACCAAGTGAGAGTTACAAGATTATTTATGTCGATAATGCCTCCGCCAGTTTTCACTATGATCAAGCCACTAATAAAAAAGAGCGTTTCCGCAAACTGGGTTATGTTGACTGAGCAGATCCCAGAACTATCTGACAAGTAAGCCCTTCAAAACTCTCCAAGATTTAGGTTGGTGGTGAGGCTGCTGGAACTTGAACTCAAGGGGGCTGGAACTAGATTTTTCCATGTTGTGATTTTTAGCTGTTGCCTCAGTACTCGATGTGACGATTTGCAAAGATTTTGTTTCAGGCAGTTCTCCTGCTTAGCGAAGTATGCGTGAAATTTAAACGTGGGTTTAGACCTACCTCCCGGCGCCATTTTACCAGTTAGAGCTGTTTTCAAAGTCATAATGATTAAATAACTTTAATTATGGTTTATTTATTATTTATTTTTAAGTCTGTATCAAGATCCTTGCTAAAACAGATTGTATGTTAGATCGCACGATTTGGAATCGTAAGTTTTGTGGCTGAGATAATTAGGTTGCAGGCAGTTGCCCGGCTTGTAGATATTCTTATACAGAATTAACTCATCCACGAATATCTCAAGCGAGCAAACAAAAGCCTTAAATCCGTTTTGAAACTACCCGATTCAGAAGGAAAGGAAGAGAAATGACTATGAAAGCTAAAGTTATGAAACTTTTCGTTTTATTATTCATTGCAATTTTTATTTTAACAACAGTCAACATGGTTAATGCCCTTGGAGTAACCGCAACAATACCTGTGGGAAAAGCTCCAGCAAACTTAGCTTATGATTCTGGCAAAGGCGAAATATTCGTAACTAATGGCCAAGACAACACAACTTCAGTTATCTCAGACAACACTAACACTGTGATTGCAAATATACCCGTAGGAGGCTACCCCTATGGAGTAGCTTATGATCCAGCGAAGGGCGAGGTATTTGTAGTCAATTTGTGGGACAACAATGTCATGGTTATATCAGATACCACTAATACCATACTTGCTACCATACCCGTAGGACAATCCCCCTACAACATAGCTTACGACTCCGCAAAGGGCGAATTATTTGTAACTAATTCTTACGACGGCACCGTATCGGTAATATCAGACAGCACAAACACTGTGGTGGCAACAATACCTGTTGGAGTCGAACCATTTAGCCTCGCCTACGATTCTGGAAAAGGGGAGATATTCGCAGTCAATTTTGAAACTGACTCAAAGAACTACTCTCTCTCAGTTATATCTGATAGCACCAACGAGGTAGTTGCAACTTTGCCTCTGCCGGGTTATCCTTCATTTGTAGTCTACGATCCTGCAAAAGGCGAGATATTCGTACCCACCGGTGTTGGCGGAGGCTCCGGAGTCTCAACCGCTGTCACAGTTATTTCGGATCGCACTAATGCGGTGGTTGCAACAATTTCGGACTTGAATGATGAAGTGCAAGTTGAAGGGTTAGCTTACGATTCCTCCCGAGGCGAAATATTTGTAGTCCTTCATCAAAACAACAAAGTCGAAGCAATATCAGACAGTACAAACAAAGTGGTCGAAACCATAACTGTAGGAAGTTTACCTTGGACAGCAACTTATGACGCAGGCAAGAAGGCAATATATGTAGCTAACGGCGGAGGCAGCAGCGTCTCAGTTATAGCTGGTCCCTCAACCACATCTTCAACACCAAACCCAAGCTCATTTGACTTCGGCTCAATTATCTGGATCATCATAATTATAATAATAATCATACTGCTAATCACCATAATCCTCATATGGCTCAGTCGCCAACGCAAATTTACAGTGACAGCGCAAAACTCCCAAACCCAATCGCCGATTTCCGGAGCAACTGTATCTGCTAGCGGTCAACAAGATTTGTCAGGCACAACCAACAACAAGGGACAAACTGTTTTCGACTATTTCAAAGACGGCGATTACTCAATTAAAGCCAGTGCAACAGGATACATTGCTTCAATGCCGATTTCTGTTTCAGTGAAAAACAAAACTGAAGTTGTCATAAAACTGAACCCAACACCCTCTGAAGCACCGAAACTAGACAGCAGTGGAAGTGGCCCTGACAATGAAGGCAATGCAACTTTCAATGTTGCCAAAGGAACACAACAAACCCAAGCCCCAGCACAAACTACGCCGATAATCGCTCCAATACCCCCTCCTCCGCCAAGCCAGCAAGCACCAACAGAGCCGCAAGGCTGGAGAGATGAGAAAATCCAGCAAATTATCCAGAAATTCCAAGAGAAAGGAGCCATTAGCCCCCAAACCGCCCTAACAGCCAAAGAACTGGGTTTGTCACGAATATTTGTAAGAATCATGGAAAGACGTAAGGAACAAACAAAAATCTTCATAGAAATCAACGGAAAATACTATCTCGACCAACTAGCCCTTGAAGAAAAAAAGCAATAGAGGCAGACAACGAGAACTTTAGCAAAGCGGATAGTTGACTCTTTGCGGGCTTTCCTACAACATGTTTAGACAAAAGAGTAAAATGTCAAAATTCTAGGGAATTGGACTCAGACCTTTTGGGGGTAAGTCCGGTCCGACTCACCCCTGCATCTTTTTACTGGTAAACTGGAGCTAGGACCACCCTCCCGGCACCAATTTTCTATGTTAAGGCGTTTAAGAAAAAACAAAGAAATTAGTTGAGTTAAGAACATTAGGTTTGCTGAGGCTCTGGAAATTAAGAAAGAAAATTTTTTAGGAGAAAAATCTGCATTTCATTAAGATACCTTGGTGTGTTTGGTGAATTTTGATAAGACCTACTCAGCCAATCCTTTCCATATCGCGTTGCTTTAAAAACTAAAAAAGAAAAAAAGGATTGTTGGTTTTATTGTGTTGCTTTTATGGCTTTTTTCTTAACAAGAGTACGCCGACTATTGCTATTGCGATGATTATTGCGATGACTGCGACAGCGATTCCCATAGTTACATCCGATGCCGTTGCCAAGTTTGCTACAGGTGTTGCGATTGGAGCTTGGGTTGCTGAAGGAGCGTTAGCGTAGAAAGCTGCTTGACCAGAAGAGCCATAGTATGATTGTGTACCTGCGAATGTTGCAGTGAGGGTGTAGTTGCCGGCGATGTCTGGCTTCCAATTGAAGCTGTAGAAGCCGTTGGCATTAGTCGTGGTAGTGCCAATTGACCTGTAGTTGTTGTTAGAGTCCAAGACGTAAAGTGCCACTGGAACGCCTGTTGTGTTGGTTGGCATCGGTTGCTGCTCATAAACTCCTTCCATGAACTGTGTCATACTTGCGTCAGAAACACAGGGTAATCCATTGGGGAAGTTTGCTGCAACTACGTCCTGTTTTGCGCCTGCGGAGATGTCAGTGACTCTGCCTGAGATGGTTATCGTGGTAGCAGTGGTGACGCCAACGTCAGGTGCTGTGACGGTTGTCTGGCTTGGCCCAACGCCGAAGCCGTATATCTGTCCGTCGTAGCCATTCCAACCCATTAGTACGCTGTCAGCGATAGGTGACACGTCTCTTTGGAAAGCGCCGTTTATTTCCCAAACTACGTTGCCAGTAGCGCAGTTCAAAGCAATTTTCTCCCCGCCTGGAAACAGCGGTGGATCATAGCAGCGTCCTTCAGAGAGGAATAGCATTCCATCAGCAATGCTTTGAGTATCGAAGACCCAGTTTGGATATATTCCGTATGGAGTGTTGTATCCAGCGCTTCCTCTGGTCCATGTCCAATCAATCTTTCCTGTTGTAAGGTTGAGTGCGTTTACGTAGCCGCCGATATCCCAGATGTAGACCTGACCGTAAGCGATAGCTCCACCTGCGAAGAGGGTGCTCAATCCATTTCCTACTAGTTGAGTTGGTCCCCAGAGTTTAGCGCCAGTTGACAGCGAATAGCCGTATGCTTGATCTACGTCTTTGTCCAGTCTTACGTATATGCCACTGCCTGCTGCCTCAAGGTTGTAATTATGCGCGTTTTGTAATGTCTGGTTTGTTGGTCCGAAAAGAAGTGCGCCAGTAAGGGCATTGTATGCTATATCTGTAACGTAAGATCCACCATACTGTGAGCCGAAAAAGCCTGCTGCAATAAGGGTCGGTTGTGAGGTCATAAGGATTCCTTGGTTGGTTTCTGAAGATATGCCAAAGTTTGGATTCACTACTGGAACTGGTACTGACCACTGGATGCCTACAGTGAAGTTGTAAGTTCCCGTTGGCTTAAAGTCACCTGTGTAGATTTCAGCCGAAAGGCCATTTGCTTGTGGACCACCAACAAGGCAAAGTGATGAGTTCCACATAGTCAGCGATTCAGCAACAACGGGGCTGAAGGGGTTGCCAGGTACGGCGTTAGTGGTGTTGGTGTAGTAGATTAGTATTGATCCTGCGCAGTTAGGTTCGTTGGTGTCTATCAATGCGTTCGTTGATGTTGAAAAGATGTTAGCTATGCCGCCTGGTATGCTATTTACTGTTGCCATGTAGTTTCCTGTCTCTGGATCTAATATGTCATAGTTTGTAGTTGAGGGATTGTATACCCACAGAAGTGCTTGAGAGCCGAATTCTTCAACTGTGTGGAATGTAATCACTTGACCATAAACTAATGTGTCAGTGGTATTCTTCACCCACAACGTTTGTCCAGTGAAGAGGTCAACTGCAACGATGCCTGCGTAGTCTGTTTGTGCAGGATACCAACTGTAGAAAAGAATCCCATCCAGAATTATAGGTTCAAAAGTATGATAGAGTGGCGAGTTTGCACAGAATGAGCTTATTTCGTTAGCTGGAGTTTCGCCGCCAGGTTGGCCTCCGGTTGTAGTTGGCTTAGTCCATAGTATGTGAGCTGTTGTTGGTGCAGTGCTGTAGGGTTGGAAGTTGTTTCCTGAGCCGTCGTATCCGCCTGTGTTGTCGAATCCTGGTCTTCCTAAACCATACCAGTTTCCGCCGACTGCTTGCGCCCATCCATAGTTTGACGCGTATATCGGTGTTGACCAGTAGGCCGTTGGCAGAGGAGAACTAGTAAAGTATGATATCGGAGATTGCTGCACAACAATTTCGACTGGTGGGCTTATTGAAGGATTCACAGCATAAGATATTCCAGTTGAAAGGTCCGTTCCTAATGATTGTCCAGGAAACACCGCTTGGAATGTGTAGTTTCCTACGACGGTTGGCACCCAGCTAATTGCTGGAACGCCTCCCGAGGTGTCCGTTGTGTATGGTCCAAGGGTTTCGTTGGTTCCGTCTGGTTTAACGACGTTGATTTTCAGGTTTGTGAGGGCTGATCCGGCGTTGATGAAATTGTTGTAATTAAGTAATGTTACGGGGTGGGTGAAGAAGAGGGTTATGTACACTGTTTGTCCTACACCGACGGGGCTAGGTGATGCATTGACATAGAGAAAGGTTGGAAGGTTTACAGGCGCCGATGCGGCAGATGCTTGTCCTATCATCATTATCATTGGGGCTGTTAATACTATCATAAGAGCCAAAGCAATTAAACGATTTTTGGTTTGCATTTTCGTTTTTCTCCTTTATTCTATGACTTCTCCTTTTGTCTTGAAAAAGAACTTAAGTATATGTTAGTGGTGATTGTCCTAACAGAATACATAAAACTTTAATTTAACAAAGACGTCATAAACGAGTGAATATGTTTGAATTTAGCGACAAGCAAATTCAGAGTTTAATCGAGTTTGGGCTAACTTTCTCGCAAGCGACAATATATTTGACTCTTGTAAAACTGGGCGAGTCCAGCGTAAGAAGAATCGCCGAGGCATCGAATATTGCTCGCTCAGAGGTCTATAGAGTAATTAATACACTCGAAAAAAAAGGTCTTGCAGTTAGAATAATAAGTGTTCCTACAATGTACAAAGCCACTCCAATAAAAGAGGTCTATCGCCAGTTGTTTCAGGACAAAGTAAGTCAATATACTGAGTTAAAAGATGAAGCAAAGGACCTAATCAAGAGCATGGAGGGAT
>JBEKPM010000049.1:0-14466 GCA_049520735.1 Bathyarchaeia archaeon
TGAACCTGTTAAGACACAGTTTGGGTACCACATAATTAAACGGCTAGAATAGGCACCGACGTCTAATGGTGTGCCTTTCAGGTCATCTGCGTTACGGGAAAAGAGACTTTTTCAGTAATTAAGCAAATGATGCTGTAGCTTTCTTCTTCGTTGTTCAGTTGGTCAACGATTAAAAGATATATCTTTTTCAGACACATTTATATGGATATAAACTCCAATATTCTTAATCTAAAGTGAGAAAACCTATGGTTACCGTACGAGACCCTGTATGCGGCATGGATGTTGACACAGAGACAGCCCTCAGCGCCAAAATCGGAGACCGAACCTACTATTTCTGCAGCCAGCAATGCCTCGACGTCTACACGGCACCAGAACGCGAACTCAAAGCCATGCAGCGCCGCGTTGCATTCACGTTAACTGGCGCCATAGCCGCTCTAGCCCTAAAAGTGATAACGCTCTTCGGTCTCATCACCGCAATAATGTATTTTGACGTCGTGGGGCAACTGCGAGTCTACGATATCGCAGTGTTCATAGTGTCAACACCTATTGTGTGGGTTGCCGGCTACAGAATCTATAAGGGCGCATATCAGTCGCTTCGAAACCGAAACATAAACATGGACGTGCTCGTCACCGTCGGAGTTCTCGCTGGGTGGATTTACGGAGTAATAACCGTCTTCATCCTTCCTACTGCTGCGCAGCCTGGCTCAGGTTACATGGAAGTAGCCATCGGAATCTTGGCTTTCGTGTTGCTTGGAACTTCAACCAACCATGGCGAGGGTTGTCAAGGATGGCAAAGAAACCGACATTTCAATTGACCAAGTGCAGGTCGGCGACATGATAATTGTTAAGCCGGGCGAAAAAATTCCGGTTGACGGTAAGGTAACTGCAGGGTACTCGTCGGTTGATGAGAAACTGCTCACAGGCGAAAGCATTCCTGTCGAGAAAACTGTCGGAAGCGAAGTCGTCGGCGCCACAATCAACAAGACAGGGCTCCTGACAATTGAGGCGACACGTGTCGGTGACGAGACCGCACTTGGGCAAATTGTACATCTTGTGGAAGAAGCGCAGGCTTCAAGCGCTCCAGTTCAGAGGTTCGCCGATCGTATTGTCCGATGGTTTGTTCCCATAATTTTGACAGCAGCGGCCCTTTCGTTTGCCTTCTGGTTCGTCACAACCGGCAACTTTGCAACGGCGTTCCTTGTGCTTTTGGCTGTGATATTGATCTCTTGCCCGTGCGCATTGGGAATTGCGACCCCGACAGCCCTGCTCGCTGGCGTCGGCAAGGGCGCTGAATACGGCGTTCTTCTTCGCAGTGGAGAATATGTCGAGAAAGCAAGAAAGCTCACAACCGTCGTTTTCGATAAGACCGGAACTTTAACCAGAGGCGAGCCAAGCGTAACCGATATCAAAACCTACAATGGATTCAGCGAACAGTCGGTGCTTGAGTACGCTAGTTCAGCTGAGAAAGGCTCTGAGCATCCCTTGGCGGAAGCTATACTCTTGAAAGCAGAATCCGACAAAGTGCGCATTAATCAATCAGACAATTTCCAAGCGTTACCCGGCAGAGGAGTGCAGTGCACTGTCGGAAACAGGAAGGTACTGCTGGGAAATCGCAAATTGATGCAAGAGCAGGTCGTATCCATCGATGAGATAGAAGCTGATTTGGTGTTGTTGGAAACGCAGGGAAAAACCGTCATGATTTTGGCAGTTGACGGCAAGACTGTCGGATTAGTTGCTGCCATGGACACGTTGAAGGATAGCGCTGTTGAGGCGGTTGCGCAGTTGAAGGCTCTGAATTTGGAAGTTACCGTTCTGACTGGTGACAACGAGCGAACAGCCCGCGCCATTGCAGCGCAGGTGGGAATAACGCAGATAATCGCAAACGTTTTGCCCTGGCAAAAAGCCGACGTCATCAAAGAATTGCAGGCAAAGGGAAGAGTTGTGGCTATGGTCGGCGACGGAATAAACGATGCTCCCGCCCTGGCTACAGCGGACATCGGCATTGCAATAGGCAGCGGAACCGACATCGCTAAAGAAACAGGCGGAATCGTGCTCATAAGAGACGACCTGCGAGACGTAGCCTTGGGAATTGAGCTTAGCAAGAAAACCATGCGTAAAATCGATACTAACCTGTTCTGGGCTTTCGCCTACAACTCCATCATGATTCCTGTTGCGGCTGCGGGTTTGCTTAACCCGATGTATGCGGCTGGGGCGATGGCTATTAGCAGCCTCACTGTGGTCAGCAACTCGGCGCTGCTGAAGTTGGCTAAATTTAAATCCAAGAAACTCAATGACTAGCATAGACGTTTTGGAGGTGAAAACCCATGGCTAAAGACCCAGTCTGCGGCATGATTGTGGACGAGAAAAAAGCCAAATTCAAATCCGACTACAAAGGCAAAACCTACTACTTCTGCGCACCAACCTGCAAAACAACATTCGACAAAAACCCGGCAAAATTCGCAGGCGCCTAAGAAAAGGGAAAACCTGAAAGCTTGGGTTTAAGCGTTTATTCCTTCGTTTTCTTTTTTGATTCTCGGTTGCTTTCAACCGTTTAGAAAGCGCCCAAGAGGACGTGTTCGGCGAATAGGTCTTCGTTGAATGCTCCAGTGAACTCTATTTTTTCGTTAATGATGATTTTGGGTACCCCTATTACATTGTATTTCATGGCTAAATCTGGGAATTCGCCGCTGTCGATGACGTCTGCCTTCACCAGGTCGCTTTCAACAGCCAATTTATGGGCGACGGCTGCGGCTGCGGGGCAATGGGGGCATGTTAAGCTCACGAAGACTTGGATGTGAACTGGGGATTTAACCTCTTTAAGAATGGACTTCGTTTTTTCAGATAGGTCGGTTGTGCCTTTTGAAACGGTGATTACTGCTTCAATCAATGTTTGAAGCTCGTACCCGTAGGGTATTCCGTAGATTCTTACGCCGTAGTCTTTTTTGCCGATAATCGCCAAAGCGGGTATCTTGTCGACTCCCAATTCCTTGGCTCGGTCTGCGTTAGCCACAAAATCAAGAACCTCCAATGTTATTTTGTCGCTGAGCGGAGGCAGCTCCTGCACTAACGCTCTTGTTTGAGAGCAGTATTGGCATTCAATCTCCTGTGTAAACATGACTATTTTGACTGGGTCAACCAGTTTCTCTTTAAAGTCGGCTTTAAGTAACTGTTTCTTGTCGTCTGGGATTAAAGTCAAAAGGCTAGACCTCCAAAACCTTTGGATAATTCCAATATTAAACAGATTGCTCAGGAATATATTGATTTTTGAATTTTCTAAGGCATTATGGCCATTAGTCCCCGTTTATCATGTGCTGTCCAAGTTGACCAGCCAAGAACCATTCTGGAAAAAAACCCAAACACAAGCCATATAAACAAAGGAAACCATCAACCCTTGATTTTTATCTGTCTTATTTGGAGATGGAAAACTTGACTACAAAAATGCATGCAAACGCCAAACTAATTGAGGGCTTCCAAATTATCCTTGACGACGGAGAAGCCCACAGCACCATTGTAGATCTTGCTCCTGACCAGGGAACAGGTTTGGGACCCAGTTCGCTTGAGCTCTGTGTTATGAGCCATGCGGGCTGCTACGTTACTATTCTCGCATTGGTTGCGAAGAAGATGCATCTGGTTCTCAAAGACGCAAAGGTCGCTGTTGAAGCTGTCAAGTCGGATGAAACTGGTACTATCAGCGAAGAAACCTTTGGCATAAGCATCAAAACCGACGCTTCAATGGATAGGGTTGAGCGACTGCATAAGTTGACGCTTGAAACGTGCCCCGTTGGCATCTTGTTCGAGAAAGCAGGAGTCAAAGTAAGTTACAAACTAAACGTTACGAAGGAGTAAAAAACATGCCTAATGTTGTTTTGAAGGAAGGAATAAACTGGGTCGGCGTCATCGACTGGAACATACGTGATTTTCACGGGTACATAACCAGCCGAGGCACCAGCTACAATGCGTACCTAATTAGGGACGAAAAAAACGCGCTCATCGACACCGTGAAATGCAATTTCGCTGAAGAACTAGCGCACAACGTCGAAGAGCTGGTTAGGTTGAGATGGATCATTCAGGCAGCCTTCCCGAAATCGCCAGGCTGTGCAAGAACGCCAAGATTATCTCTTGCCAAAGAGGCAAAGACGCCATCATCGAACATTTCGGGCCTGAATTCAATCGGGTTGAAGTTGTCAAGACTGGCGATGAGCTTAAGCTGGGTAAGCATACGCTGCGGTTTTTGGAGACGCCGATGCTGCATTGGCCCGATAGCATGTTCACCTACGTTGTTGAAGACAAAATTCTGATGTCAAACGATGCTTTCGGCGAGCACTATGCAAGCTCGGGGCGCTTTGACGATGAGGTTGACCAGCAGGAGCTTCTGGAAGAAGCACGAACCTACTACGCGAACATTTTGACCCCTTTTGCGCCGCTTATCACGCGCAAAATTCAGGAGGTCGTGCAGATGGGGATCCCCATCGAGATCATTGCGCCTGACCACGGGGTAATCTGGCGGAAAGACCCATCCAAAATCATAAACTCCTACCTGGAGTGGAGCGCTTTTAAGTCTGCGCAGAAGGTCGTGGTGGTTTTTGACACGATGTGGGGAAGCACGGACAAGATGGCGCGGGCAATAGAAGACGGCGTTGCAAGCGAAGACGTAACAGTTAAGGTTCTCAAGCTCCGAGCCACCGACAACACCGACATCGTAACCGAAATCTTAGAGGCAAAAGCCGTCGTGGTGGGTTCGCCAACTCTGAACAGCGGGATGTTCCCAACGCTGGGAAGCTTTTTAACCTACATTACAGGACTCAAGCCTAAAGGCAAGCTGTGGGCGTTCTTCGGCTCCTTCGGGTGGGGCGGCGGCGCTGTCAGAGGTATGGTTGAAATGGCGAAGAAAGCAGGCTTCGATGTCTACGAGCAAACCGTAGAAGTCAAGTACGTTCCAGACTCGGACGATTTGAAAAAATGCTTCGATTTTGGACAGCAAATCGCCAGAAAAATCAAAGCGTAACGCAACTCAACCTTTTCGCTTTATTGCTTTTCTTTTATCCAAAGCTTTGCTATGAGAGCGATAGCGTAGATTTCAGTTTTTAGCCAAATCTAAAGAGAAAAAGTGAAAACAAAATTGGGTTGATAGACCCTACTTTATCGGCATGAATTTTTCTTTGGGCGTTCCGCAGATTGGACACATATTCGGCGCATTGCCTTCAAACGTGTTTCCGCAGACGGGGCACACCCAATAGTCTGCGTGTGCTGGCTGAGTCTTGGTTTTCAAAGCATCAAGAGCTTTTTGGTACATGGCTGCGTGGATTTGTTCAACTTGGCTCGCGTAGTTGAAACTGATTTCAGCTTTTTTGTTTCCTTCTTTTTTTGCTTCGGCGATGAACTCAGGGTACATTTTCTTGAACTCGTACGTTTCGCCGCTGACTGCTGTGCCGAGGTTGTCGCTTGTTGATTTCACTTGCCCCATCACCTTGAGATGGTTGTGAGCGTGCACTGTTTCTGCTTCAGCCGCTGCTCTGAACAGTTTGGCAATTTGTGGGAAGCCCTCTTCATCTGCTTTCTTCGCGAAAGCCAGGTACATTCGGTTGGCTTGGGATTCACCTGCGAATGCGTCTTTGAGGTTTTGATCGGTTTTAGTCATAAAAAATCACTGCAAATAATAAATCGAAATGTGAGTTATAAGCTAATCTGATTTTGCCTCAATTTCGTTTAAGACTTACTGTCGTCTTCCGTCATCGGTTTCTGAATCCTGAAGGTCTTATGGCTTAGGCGCAAATACTCGTCTGTACCGTCAAAGTGTGCTGTCAAACTGTATATGCTTCATCACTACCAGGTAGCTTTGAGCGCGAGCACAAACTCTGAAGAAAGCCGTAACCTATTCAAGCTTCGACAAATAACTTGGCAATATCCGTTTTAAGTAAAGTATATTAGTTCTTTTATCCTTTGGTTTG
This sequence comes from Bathyarchaeia archaeon, assembly GCA_049520735.1. Taxonomy (GTDB): domain Archaea; phylum Thermoproteota; class Bathyarchaeia; order Bathyarchaeales; family Bathycorpusculaceae; genus Bathycorpusculum. Next base: position 5,949 of record JBEKPM010000049.1, read on the forward strand.
GATTGATTTTTGGTGAATTTTTATGGAAAAAGTAAAATCTTTTAGTCTGCCAAAATTACCTTACGACTACAACGCATTGGAACCCTACATTTCAGAAACCCAGCTAAAGCTTCACCACGACAAGCACCATCAAGCCTACGTGAACGGCGCAAACGCGGATTTCGAAAAACTTGACAAGGCACGCAAAGAAAACGCTGAAGTCGACATGAAAGCCCTTCTTAAAGACTTATCGTTCAACATCGGTGGTCACCTGCTTCATTCGGCCCTCTGGGAAAACATGGCGCCCGTAGGAAAAGGCGGCGGAGGACAACCCGGCGGAGCATTAGCTGACGCACTAAACAAAGAATTCGGAAGCTTTGACCAGTTCAAAAAAGAATTTACAAAAGCCGCGGCGACAACGGAAGGTTCAGGATGGGCTGCCCTAGCTATGCACCCATGCGTTGAAAGACCGCTCATAATGCAGATTGAAAAGCACAACGTTAACGTTTTCCCAACATTCAAGATTCTGATGGTTCTCGATGTCTGGGAGCACGCATACTACCTTGACTACAAGAATGAACGACCCAAATACATCGACGCATTCTGGAACGTCGTCAACTGGGAAAGAGTAAGCAAAAACATGAAACTATAAAGTGGAAGCTTTAGCCACTAATCTTTTTTCTTTAGTTTTTTGGCAAAATCATTTTACCCTGTTGTTTCTTGAGTTGGCTTAGAGTTCTCTTTTTCGAGGCTTTTTAGCAGATCCTTTTGTCTTTTGCTTAGAACACTCGATAGCCCTTTTTGAAGGTAAATAGACATTGCAGCTATGCTTTTTGTGGGTTCATTTCTCATTTTGATAGAATACAGGTGCACAAGACGGGTTCCCACGTCGTCTTTGGAAATCTGCCCCGTAGTCAGTCTCAACGCAAGTGCAACTGCGTCGTTGATCGAGCCGCCGGCGGCAACTATCCTGATTTTCTCAAATTTTGCAAGCCTCAAAAGACTTATCGTCAAAAGCCGCTCCATGCTGGCTGCTCTGCTTACGCTTACGGTTTGCTCCTCGACATCTTCAAACCCCTTTTCCTCTTGTTCAGCGGCTGTGGCGTAATCCCCAATTTGCTTTTGTCCGAGATGCACAGAAATGGCGGATGCTTTGCCGAGCGCTGGCGCTTCCAGATTCCCAATATATAGGTCTTCAACGTAGACCTTGGCGATTTCCGACGCCATGTTTACTGCTGAACAAGCCAGAAAAATCCCGTCGCCCACGCCAACTACGTCAACTTCGCCCGCCTCCAGAATGCAGGAAATTATTTCTTCGACAATGTCGGTAGTTTTTGCCGAAGCGTCAGATGGCAGAACCGCAATGACTTTGCTTTGTGGTCTGATACTCATACGAGGTACACAAGGCACTATTTGGAGCGTCTGCTAATATAATACTTGCCAAACAAAAACAGAAGAGGCTCCGCCTAATGCGGAGTAATTTTTATCGCTTGAGCCGGGCACTGCATTTCGCATGCAAGACATTGAATGCAGTCGTTTTCTCTTGCGGGGTCAGATTTGCGTTCACTAAGCGGGTGCCCAGGTGATTCAGCCCAATCGTACAGCGAAACCGGGCAGACGTCGATGCATACACCATCTCCAACGCAGCTATCCCAGTCCACAGCGCTTGTTGTACCGTGAATTCCCAGTTTCTGAGGGGCCACTACAGGTCCCCAAACTTTATGTCCGTTGTGTTCGCCGACAACTTGGCGTTTTGTTTGAAAATCGGGGTCAATAGGCAAAATTTCACCAATAAAATGCATCAAAGCGCCAAATATTAGGGTTTCTCCCCTTCGGTTTGCGTAAAACCTTTTTTGGTTAGTTCCCTATTTTGTTTAATGGTTATTATGGTTCAATATTACCTGCCCCTGGGTATGAGGTATGCCACTTTAGATGAAAGGAAACAGTTTTACACTGCCGAATTTAACCTGCAATCTGTAGCGCAATGGTTTAGCAGTCAACAATACAGAGTCAGGTTTGCGGTTATCATTGGCAGGCACACCAAAATCTATCCCGAAAAATACAAAGAAGATGCTTCAACAACAATTGTGATTGACGAATACTCTGATTTGGAAGATTTGCGGCTACAGATACTTGACTTTTTGCCTGAGGCAGTCTATTACGATCGAACTGTCTATGATGCAAACGACGGCAAAACGGGGCAGGAGCTCGCTTTTGACCTTGACCCTGAAAATATCAACTGCCCAGTCCACGGTACCTTAGCGGACAAAATGAAGAGGCAGCAGGGTTTGAGTTTCTGCGAGTTGGAGTTGGAAATGGTTAAGCAGGAAGCGGTTGGCCTCTATGAGTACCTTGGCAACATTTTTTCAGAGGTCAAGGCTGTTTACTCTGGCAGAGGTTTCCACCTTCACGTCTTAGACAACGAAGCCTACCTTTTTAGCAGCCAGAAAAGGCTTGATTTTGCGCGGAAGGTTAAGAGCGCTGGTTTTCACATTGACGAGTGGGTAACCTCTGGAGAGATGCGTCTGATACGGTTGCCCTTCAGCCTAAACGGTTTAGTTTCAAGAATTGTGTTGCCACTAACAAAGGGGGAACTTGAAAGATTCGACGCTTTCCACGACAAACGTTGCCTGCCAAAATTCTTGGGATAAAGCCTTACTTTTTGACTTCTTTGGCTTTTTTCTCGCTTTTGGCGTAGTAAGCTTTCTTCTTCTTTTCCTCTTCTGCTTTAGTTTGTTTGGCTGGTTTTGCTGCTTTTGCCATAAAAATCCTCAAGTTAACTTAACCATAACTCGCATAAAAGATTTTCCAACCACTAAAGTGACCTTGAAAAGTTTATTTGCCTTGCCTCTTCTCTTTCCATAATAAAGAGGTTTTATTATGGAGCAGTTTGACGTAATCGTTGTCGGGTCAGGCTCTGGTATGCTTGTTGCCTCAGCGGCTGTTGACCAAGGATTGAGGGTGGCGTTGGTTGAGCATGGAAAAATGGGCGGAACATGCATAAATGTGGGTTGCGTTCCCTCGAAGATGCTGATTTACCCGACAGACGTCATCACCACTGTCCAAGAGGCGGGAAAGCTCGGGGTCAATGCGAAGGTGGAGTCAGTCGATTTTGGGAACATTATGAGTAGGATGAATACGCTAGTTGAGGAGGACTCAGGGCATCAGGCTTTGGCCGTGGAAGCAACGTCTAATCTAGTTTGGCTCAAGGAAACAGGCGAATTCATCTCCGATTACATCATGCAGGTCGGCCAACGCACGATTACCGCCCCAAAAATCTTCATTGCTTCAGGAGCTCGCCACGGGTTGCCTTTAATCAAGGGCATAGACAAAATCAGTTACTTGACAAGTGACACGGTCTTGGAGCTGCAAAACCCGCCGAGAAGTTTGCTGATTGTGGGCGGAGGTTACATCGGCGTAGAGTACGGGCACTTCTTCTCGGTAATCGGTACAAAAACAACAATACTGCAAAGACCCAACCGCGTGCTGCCCGACGAGGAACCAGAAATCAGCGAGTTACTTCTCAAGGAGATGCGGAAGCGGATGGAAATTTACACGGGCTTTGAGGTTTTGGAAGCGAGGCAGGAAGGGGAAACTAAAACGCTTGTTGCGAGAAACCGGACAGATGGAAGCCAAAGGGAATTCAGCGCCGAAGTTGTCCTCATTGCGACTGGCAGGGTGTCAAACGCTGACATATTGAAGCCTGGAAAAACAGGTGTTGCGCTTGATGAGCATAATTTCATCAAAGTCAACGAGTTCCTTGAGACAAGCAAGAAGGACATTTGGGCTTTTGGAGATGCCATAGGCAAACAGATGTTCAAGCACGTAGCGAACTATGAAGCAGGTATAGTTTGGCACAACTCGAACCACGATCACAAGATTCCGATGGATTTCACGGTAGCGCCCCACGCGGTCTTTACCTATCCGCAAGTTGCTTCCGTCGGCTTAAAAGAACAAGAAGCCAAGCAGCAGTACCACAAGGTTGTCGTAGGTAACGCCCATTATCGGGACACAGCGATGGGTGCTGCTATGGGGTTTCCCGAAGGCTTCGTGAAAGTGATTGTTGACGGAGAAACGGGAAAAATCCTCGGCGGGCACATTATTGGTCCTGAGGCTTCGATTCTGATACAGGAAATCGTTAATGCAATGGTTTCTGAAACTGGAAGTTTCGCGCCGATCGCCCAAGGCATGCATATTCACCCCGCTATGAATGAGGTTGTTCAAAACGCCTTCGGAAACCTAAAACCGGTTTGACCCCAAAACCCACTTTTTCAAATCTAAAAAGTTATATGCCCCTGCAAGCAAATGTTTCTAGTAGAGTTGTTTTGACATGAATATTTCCAAGGTTGCTGGCAAGAACAATAAACACAGGGTTTTCGTTTTCGCTTTGAGCACATGCGTTTGGTGCAATCTAACAAAGCAATACCTAAATGAAAACCACATTGAGTACGAATTCGTTAACGTTGACTTAGCCGATGAGGAAGACAAACAAAAGATTCGCGAGACAATCCAAAACAAAGGCGGAATGCTGAGCTACCCTACTACGATTGTTGATGACAAGGTTGTGATTACGGGTTTTCGCAAAGACAAACTCAGTGAGGCTCTTGAAATTTGACTACGTTAGAAGAAGTACGAAAAAGAGCCGAGGCAGACGCCAAAACCTACGGCTACTATCTTACCCCTCAACCCGACTTGCTTCAGGGTTTTCTTGAAGGATTAAAGACAAACGAAGACCGCTACGGCTACCCGCTTTGCCCCTGCAGGCTCACTTCAGGCAATTTCGAGTACGACCGCGACATCATTTGTCCCTGCGACTACCGCGACCCCGACGTCGCACAATACGGCGCCTGCTACTGCCGACTCTATGTCAACAAACAAGTTTACGAAAGCAAAAACCTGCCCGAAGTTCCCGAGCGAAGACCAATAGAAAAGCAGACAAGAGCATACGAATCTCAGGCGGCAGCCCCAGCTAAACCGACAACTGTTGGCGGCAGCCAAGAGAAAACCCACCCAGCATCGACGGAAGTAGGAAAAGTTCAGCCCACGGTCAAAAAGAAGCTGTGGTACTGCAAACAGTGCGGTTACGTGGTGTTTAGGGAAGACCCGCCGTATGTCTGCCCAATCTGCAAGGCGAAAAAAGAATTGTTCGCGGAAATAGAAAGTTCAGTCGAATACAACGGCTAAACTTATTTCTTAATTTCTATTTCGATTTTTTCCCAATCATCCTTTATTCCACGCAAAGAAGTTACTGCGCCTGTTATTGTTCCGCCCAAGATCTTTTCTACAAACTCGTTTAGAGGTACTTCTTTTCCGTCAACTTTCAGTTTTATACTCAACTCAAATTCACCTGCGCTATTGTTTAGTTAATTTTGGGTAAAAGGTTTTTGCGGAAAAAGGTTCTCAGATTCTTGGCGTTGATGGTTTGATGGTTACTCTGAGTTTGGTGAGGTTTTCTTTTATCTCTGCTTTTACGCCCATGGCTGAGAAGTATTCTTCAAGGAACACTCTGATGAAATCTTTGGACATCTCGGAAACTAAGACAAGCGTGTAGTCGTTCGGGGCGTTCTTTGTGAGGCGGTAAAAGTTGCAGACCTCAAGTCGGGTCAACATTTCTTCGGGTGAACGAACCTTTGTTTTTAGTTGTTCCCAATGCGCACGTGCTACTTCTTTGTGTTCGTTCCAGAACTTTTCTTTCTGCGGCGATGTGGCAATAAGGCTTAGGAACATGAGCCAGTGGTCGACGTCGAGAATTACGTGTTCGCCGCCGAGCAGCATGTCCATGTAGCCGTGGATTTTTTTCTTAACTGCCGGGTCTTCGAGCGCCATGTTATCGCTGTAGAATTTTAGGGCGCGGCGCATAACTTCGCTCTGGGAGACTTCTGCGTCTTTACTTATTTTTTCGAGCAGGTCGGCTGTTGTTTTGTCGAAAGCTACTGTTACTCTTGTTGGGTTCACCATGTTGCCACTTTATATACGCTGATACGCATTTTCAGATTATTAGAAATCATATAAACATTGCGCTAACATTACGGGTTAAGACTTATCAAATTTAAAGAATACGTAAGCATTACTAAACAAATGTTAAAGAAGTTAGCTTACTGAGGGTCAAAAATCTTTTATTGCCGCTCCCTTAATTCCATATTGCCGACTCACAGCACTTCTGAGAGGAATAAAAATGAAAAAACCCGAAACTTACATCGAACCCAAAGCTCGCGTCGAAAGAGTCATCGAGTTACTTGAAAGGCAGTACCCCGACGCAAAAACCGCCCTCAACTACTCCAACCCACTCGAAATGCTTGTCGCCACCATGCTTTCCGCACAGACAACCGACGCACGAGTCAACATCGTAACCCAAAAGCTATTCAGGAAGTACCACACGCCCGAAGATTACGCGAACGCTGATCTAAAGGAGCTGGAGCAGGACGTACGTTCAACAGGGTTTTACCATAACAAAGCCAGAAACCTCCAAAAATGCTGCCAAATGCTCGTAGAAAGATTCCATTCGAAGGTGCCAAATACTATGGAGGAGCTCGTGGAACTGCCTGGCGTAGCGAGAAAAACAGCCAACATCGTATTAAACAATTCATACGGCATAATAGGAGGCATAGCAGTTGACACTCACGTCCACAGGGTTTCACAGCGCCTCGGTCTGACAGAAAATGAAGATGCAGCCAAGATTGAGCAAGACCTGATGAAAATCACGCCGAAGGAGAAATGGATGAAACTTACTGATCTGCTGATTTTCCATGGACGGCAAGTTTGCATTGCAAGAAAACCCAAATGCGACATATGCGTTCTAAACAAGATCTGTCAATGCGCTTTTGAATTTGGCTAGAAAACGGCATGCATTTATACGCCTTCACATTTTCATAGAATTCAGGACCTGAATTTATGGAAACCAAACTCAAAGTTGGAGAAAAGGCACCTGATTTTACTCTTCCTGATACTGATAAGAAGCAAAGAAGCCTCAAAGAGTTCTTTGGACAAAAAATCGTTTTGGCTTTTTTCGTTGGGGCTTTCACTGCGACTTGCACGAAAGAGATGTGTGAGTTTCGGGATTCGATGGCTAGGCTCACCGACCTGAAAGCACAGGTCGTAGGAATAAGCGTTAACGATCCTTTTAGCAACAAAGCTTTCGCGGAGAAAAATAGGCTCCCCTTCCCAGTTCTAAGCGACTATAGCCGTGAAGTCGTCAAACGCTACGGGTTAGAGCTGACTGACTTCGCTGGGCTCAAAGGTTATACAGCTGCGAAACGTTCAATATTCATTTTAGATATAGACGGCGTAGTCAGGTACGTTTGGGTTTCAGACGATCCAACGGTTGAGCCGAACTACATGAAGATTCAGAAAGCTCTGGAAGAAATCAAGTAGTCTTCAGTCTTCTTCTTCATGAGCGCCCGGTAGAAGAATCGAACTTGTCCATTTCCTTCCAACGTCCGATAATGTCTAATTTGCTCAATCCTGAATAAGCCAGATAATAATCGTTGATTGTAATTGGAAAAGTTGTACGCTTATCTTTAATGGGCCAGACGGTTGTATTCAACCATCAAGCACCGGTCCATAACAACAATCAAACCTTCACGCCTACCCGCTTCAGCTGCTTCTTCGTTTTCGATTCCAAGTTGCATCCAAACCACATAGGGTTTTCCGTTCCTCTGCTTGAGCTTGATGGCTTGCTCCATTATCGGCGGAACATCTTTTGATGGCCTGAAGACATCAACGATTTCGATGGTTTTCTGGATTTCAGAAGGGATGTCAAGCAGGCTCGGGTAGCTTTTTTCGCCCAATACTTCGTATGCGAACGGGTTTACTGGTATGATTCGGTAGCCATGCTCCTTTAGGTAGGCGCTGACTCTGTGGCTGTCTTTCTCGGGCTGTTTGGATACGCCTACCACCGCGATAACCCTGTATTTCTCAAGGATTTCTTTTATGATGTTTTGACTCATATTCGAATCTCCATTTCAAAAGGTCGCTAAGGCGCCTCGCTTAATGTTAACTCAAAAAAGTGCTGTCTGCCATTTCGCACTGCAAGAATCCTGACGACATCGCCAACAGTCTTCTCGCGAATTTCATCCACCAAATCCTCGATCTTATGAGTCTGAGCGCCGCTTATCTCTAGGATAATGTCTCCTTCAGACAATCCAGCGGATTCAGCAGGACTGCCCTCGGCAATCCGGATCACTAAGACTCCGTGGTCTACCGGCAACCTATAGTAATGGGCGGTTTCTCTTGTTAAAGTTAAGCCAAATATTCCAAGCCACGGGCTTTTGCGGGTGCCTCCTATCATGATTTCGTCGCTGCAAGCCTTCGCGGAGTTGATTGGGATCGCAAAACCGATACCTTGGGCAAACGGGATAATCGCCGTGTTTATCGCTACCACTTTGCCCGCGACGTCGACAAGTGGGCCTCCACTGTTCCCAGGGTTAATAGACGCATCAGTTTGAACAAGGTCCTCTATCAACCCGCTTTCCGACTCTATTGTTCTGTTGATCGCGCTGATGACTCCTGAGGTTACGCTTGGACCCCCAGCTAACCCGAA
>JBEKPM010000050.1:0-10563 GCA_049520735.1 Bathyarchaeia archaeon
AGCAACATACCAGATTACGAAGGCAGAGAAGTTTGCTCGGCTGAACAAAATGTTGCTTTTACATGAATACGTAACGGACATGGAAGGCAACTGGAAAGGCAAGATTTGGGAATGGAAGTAATCCGAAAAATTATTCGACTAGGATTTGTTGCGTGATCTTGTAGTCGGTTACAACCCTGATTCCGCGGGCTCGAAAATCCATGTCTAGCTCTGAATCGCCAGTGTCAACCCTTAAACTCTTCAACTTATCCAACTTGCTTTTAGACGCAATCACAACAATGTTTCCGATGCCTACTTGGCGGATTACTTTGGCGCTTATCTGCTGGTTGCCTCTTCCAAAAACGAAGCCCTGACCCCCGATCGGCGTCACAATAATTTTCGTGATCTTGCCCGCAATAGTTTCCAGGATTTGTTTTTCGTTTGCATCGCGTAGAATTATCTTTTTGTTTTGGAAAAGGTCAACTCCCAATAGGGTTTTCTTCTCGTCTATGAGATCGCTTATCGTGCGGGTTGTCGTTCCCGGTCCGAGGATGTAGATGATTTCGGGTTTCATTTCTTCTATGACGTAGACGGCTATTGCCGCTTGGTTACGTACCTCGTTTTCAGTCGTTGGGCTTTCAAGTTTGTTTCCCTGAATCAAATGTGGCTCGTACGGGCTGAGCATGTAACCGTAAAGTTCGGCGGAAAGACGACCAACCCGGAATGCTTCCTCATCAATATCCATGACCTCCGCTTCCCGCAGAGGCAACCCGCCCCAAAGGTACCCGGTTGCGACTCTGGCGGCTGCTTGAGGAGTTACAGCAAAAAGGGCGCTGTGCATTTTAACGCCTGTCGGAACGCCGAGCACCGGAACGTTCAGGCTGACCGCTTTGTGAATGTCGCGGGCTGTTCCGTCCCCTCCGCAGAAAATCAGCAAATCCAACCGTTGATTCATCATTTCTCGAGCGGCATTTTGAGTGTCTTCGGACGTGGTTTCCTCTTTACCAGCGCCTATGGCTTTGCAAGCGAAGCCGCATTTCTTTGCCTCAGACTCACCCATGTTGCCTGCCGCAACAACTAATCGAAGGCTTTCTTTAACGGCAACAAGTCCACCTAGAAAGGTTTCCGCTCTCTGCGACGCTATCGGTTTTGCACCCAGCGATACGGCCCTGGCTAGAATGGTTTTGCCGTCTGTTCCTTTCAGCCCAACAGCGCCGCCCATTCCTGCGACTGGGTTAACGATGAAGCCAAGGGTTTTTTTAGACGGATTTTTCTCAGGAGCCGACAAGCCGAATAACCTAAGTTAGTATTAGTTTGCTTAAACAAAAAGAAAAACATGCCTATGTTGAGCTTAATCTTGCCACAGCTACACTTGAAATTTGTTGACGGAGCGTTAATTGAAGTTAAAAAAAGGCAGTCTTGTCTTAACGATATCGGAAGCCAACACCCCACAAGGCGCTTAGCTAATGTCAATAAATCTGCCAACGATGTCTTCAGCAGGCTTAATTCTTCGTCTTGGTGACTTTTTTAGATCTTTTTAGATTATAATAGATTTTTCTATATGTTTACAGACTTGTTTAGAGATCAGTTGCAACTAATTCAAGGTCTGTTGCAAGAAAGCTACCCAAAACATAAAGAAAAACTTCCGCGGCGATTCCCACCATGCAAAAATAACTCATTTACAAATCTTTTCAGAAATAAACGATTGGCTACTGCAAAAAAACAAAAATGAAGAGTTGGAAGAATTGAGGGTTTAGATAGTTTCGCAGCTTATGTATTTCTTGTTGACTTCGTCGAGCCACGGATAGAGGTTGTTCAGTTTCTTCATTGATTCTTCGACTTTCTGCGCTGGATATTCGTAGGGTTGGAGGTTGCCGCTGAAGTATTCGTCATAGGCTGCCATGTCGAAGTAGCCGTGTCCGCAGAGCACGAATAGAATGGTTTCTTCTTCCCCTGTCTTCTTGCAGCGAAGTGCTTCATCAATGACGCCTTTGATTGCGTGGGACGGTTCAGGCGCTGGGATGATGCCTTCGGTTTGGATGAAGAGTTTCGCGGCGTCGAAAACCTCCAGTTGGTTGAAGGCTTCAGTCGTCATCTTTTTCTCCTGCACTAAGACGCTTATTACCGGGGAAATGCCGTGGTAGCGTAATCCACCTGCGTGTATGGGCGCAGGGATGAAGTCGTGGCCAATGGTGTGCATTGGGACAAGAGGTGTCAGTTTTGCCGTGTCGCCGTGATCATACTGGTAATATCCTTTGGTGACTTTTGGACAGGCAGTAGCTTCAGTAGCGACGAACTTTGTTTTCTTAGGGGCCTTCTTTGAGACTTGGTCATAGTAGAAGGGCCACATCAATCCGTTGAAACTGCTACCACCGCCTATGCAGCCGTAGACCACGTCGGGATAATCATCCACCATTTCAAGTTGCTTTTTAGCTTCTAAGCCTTCAACGGTTTGGTGCAAGCAAACGTGATTGAAGACGCTGCCGATCGCGTAGTTAGTTTCTTTCTCGTTGACAAGGGCGTCTTCGACTGCCTCGCTAATGGCTATGCCGAGGCTGCCTTTGTTATCCGGGTCTTCTTCAAGGATTTTTCGTCCCGCCTCAGTCCTGTTGCTTGGACTTGCGATGCATTCCGCGCCGAAAGCTTTCATCATCATCTTTCGATAAGGCTTCTGGTCATAGCTTGCACGCACCATATAAACAGTGGCTTTAAGCCCGAAAATCATAGCTGCAAACGCCAAAGCTGAACCCCACTGACCCGCGCCGGTTTCAGTGGATAAGCGTTCGGTGCCTTCCTTCATGTTGTAATATGCTTGAGGTACCGCGGTGTTCGGTTTGTGGCTTCCTGCTGGGCTCACGCCTTCATACTTATAGTAGATTTTAGCAGGAGTTTTCAACGCTTTTTCCAGGTTAAGAGCCCTGAAAAGCGGCGAGGGCCGCCAGATACGGTAGACCTCTCGGACCTCATCAGGAACATCTATCCATCGCTCCTGACTTATTTCTTGGCCGATAATTTCTTTTGGGAAGATTCTTGGGACAATTCCGACGCCTGGCTGCTTCGTTGCTGGGTCAATAAATGGTGGAAGCGGCCTTGGCAAGTCGGGAACTATGTTGTACCATTTTTTTGGGATGTCTTCTTCTTGTAGGAAGATTTTTTTCAGGGGAGTTGGCATATTTTTTTCGTCCTTTTGGTTGAAGCAGAGAAGTGTACGTTTAAGTTTTATTTAAAACTTTTGTGTACACTTACGTACATGGAAGAAGAATAGTAAAACAACACATTTATACTTAAAAGAACAAAAACATACACAAGCGAAACAAAATGTGGAACAGGATTAAAGACCAACTTCAAGACTACCCCGAAAGACTGAAGGTAGCACGCGTCCTAATAGAAAACGGCTTAAGCGTCCAAGGCGACAAAATATGCCTAAACCAAATCGAAATACCGCCCGTACGAGTAGCCAGAGCCGCCGGTGTAGACCGACGAACAGTAAACGAAACATTGCGCACAATAGAATCCGAGGCTGAACTCAAACTGATCTTTGAAGAAATACGTCCTGCAGGGCATTCGCTCAAGGAAATAGCAAAACACCTCAACCTAGGGGTCTTAGAGATAACGCCGGTGAACGCAAAGTCACCGGGAATCTTATCCAACGCCGCCATGATCCTGAACAAAGCAGGGTTAAGCATAAGGCAGGCCATAGTCGATGACCCTGAACTCTCACCTGAACCAAAACTCACCCTGATAGTTGAGAAGAAAATTCCAGGAGAAATAATTCCTGAGCTGCTAAAGATTCCGGGCATAGCTAAAGTCTCAATCTATTAAGCCATGGCAGAAAAGAAAACAAGAAAACCCCGAAAAATGGCAAAATGATGCAAAAACGCTTCGCCTAGGCTTTAATCGGCATACCCCGCCTAGAAAAACTTATATGGCTAGTAATATTTGTTGTTGTTCGCATTATAAATGGAGGTTTACTTGATTTGTCATCATTTCCAACACAGGCAGGAGGAATACCTGTTCTCGTTATGAAAGAAGGCTCAAACAGGTCCCGTGGAAGAGAAGCACTACACGGAAACATCACTGCTGCAAAAGTTATTGCTGAAAGCGTCAGAAGCGCTTTGGGCCCAAAAGGCATGGATAAAATGTTAGTCGACAACTTTGGAGACACAACTATAACAAGCGACGGCCGCACTATTTTAGATGAGATGGACGTTCAACATCCAGCAGCCAAAATGCTGGTTGAAGTAGCCAAAGCCCAAGACAATGAGGCAGGCGACGGAACAACCTCTGCAGTCATAATAGCAGGCGAATTACTCAGTAGAGCAGAAGAACTAATCGACAAAAACGTTCACCCAACAGTTATAATTGACGGTTACAGGAAGGCTGCCGACAAAGCCCTTGAAACCCTTGAAAAAATTGCTATTCCAGTTGATTTGAAATCAAAGGATTTTCTAAAAAAAGCCGCTACAACATCAATGGGAAGCAAAATCGTCGCCGAACACAAGGATTACCTAGCTGATTTGGCGGTTAAGGCGATGCTTGCTGTCGCGGAAAAGCAAGGCGGCGTCTACAAGGTAGATGTTGACGACGTGAAGATTGAGAAGAAAACTGGCGAGTCACTCAGGGACACGACACTCATTAACGGCATAGTTTTAGACAAAGAAATTGTTCAGTCAGGCATGCCTAAGCGAATAGAGAAAGCAAAAATTGCATTGATTGATGCTTCCCTTGAGATTGAAAAAACCGAGTTAGACTCCAAAATAAACATTGAAAGCCCAGAAATGATTGAAGCCTTCCTAAACGAAGAAGAAACAATGCTGCGGGACATGACAAACAAAATCTTGGCGTCCGGAGCAAACGTGGTCATATGCCAAAAAGGCATAGATGACATGGCTCAGCATTTCCTTTCAAGAAAAGGAGTCATCGCAATTCGAAGAGCTAAGAAATCCGACATGGAAAAACTTGCGAGAGCAACAGGCGGAAAAATAGTTTCAAGCATAGATGCCCTCGCGCCATCGGATCTTGGATACGCAGCTTTAGTTGAGGAACGCAAAATCGCTGATGACAAGATGACTTTCATTGAAGGATGCAAAAACCCAAAGGCAGTAACCCTCCTAATCAGGGGTGCAACACAACGCATGACCGCCGAGGCAGAACGCTCAATACACGACGCACTCTGCGTCATCAGAGACTTAATCCAAGAACCGAAAATCGTCGCTGGCGGAGGCGCTCCCGAAATGGAAATGGCTAGCGTACTTAGGAAGTATGCTGAATCGATTACGGGAAGAGAACAGCTGGCAATCAGAATCTTCGCAGAGGCCCTCGAATCTATACCCGTAACACTGGCTGAAAACGCCGGCTTAGACCCCATTGACATACTTGTGGAACTGAGAACCAGACATGAAAAAGGAGAAACCTGGGCTGGCATCGAGGTTCTAGAGGGAAAAGTGCAAGATATGTCTAAAGTAAACATTTTCGAGCCGCTCTCAGTTAAGAAACAAATAATTAAATCTGCAAACGAAGCAGCATCCATGATACTTAAAATCGACGACGTCATCGCTTCAAGCAAAATGAAGAGCCCCCCGATGCCTCCAGGCGGGATGGGCGGCGGCATGGGTGGAATGGGAGGCATGGGCGGAATGCCCCACTAGGAGAGAACAAAATACGTCAGAACAAAAAATAATTGTTGGACCACCGAAAATCACTCGCTTCGAGAAAGCAAGAATAGTTGGAGCAAGAGCTCTTCAAATCTCGATGGGAGCACCTATTCTGGTGGATGCAAGTGAAAATACTAACCCCATCGACATAGCGTTAAAAGAACTTGAAGCATCAATTCTTCCGATAACCATTAGGCGAACATTGCCCGACGGAACATTCCAAGACATACCTTTGAAATGGCTAACTTAAGCTTCAATCCTTTCTTTTGATTTTTTCAGTTTCATCTGCGCTTCACTCAAAGTGTTGGTAATTTGTTTCCAGTGGGCTCCCTGCCAGTAGATTTGGCCGCAGTTTGGGCACTTCCAAAACGTATCATGATAAGCAAACGTGTTCTTCTGCAATTCGCCAAAGAGCTGTTCTTTGGAGGTAGCTTTGAGCTTGGTGTTGCACACGGGGCAATTTGATTTTTCCATTTCAACCACCAAAGTTAAGCCGTACCTTCCTGCAACTTCCGCCAGCCGCTCAGACTCAGACTTGCCTTCAACAAAAAAAGCATCGAGACCAGTCGCGGCGGCGCGTCTGTAAAGCTCCAAATCCTTTGTCAGCAAAACGCGGCTTTCCTTCTTCGTCAAATCAAGAAGCTCGTTATCGTTCAGTTGAACGTTGTAGGTGACGTCTTGCCCTAGCATGCGTAACCAACGTGCAAGTTTTCCTAACATACTATCAGCTAAAAACTTCAAGGGATGTCTCTCCGAACAAGAGAACCGCTTCCCGCCTTCGCAACGATTTCGCCATTGTCAAAAACTAATGAGCCGCCGACGAAGGTTTTCTCTGGTTTGCCTTGTACTTCCCACTTATCGAAGGGAGAAAATTTGGCTTTAGACTTGAATTTTGAAGCGTCAATCTTGAATTTTCTGTTAAAATCCACAACCGTTAAGTCCGCATTCTTTCCCCGCTCTAAATGACCACAGTCGCTTAAACCGAAAATTTCAGCCGGTTTCTCTGCCAATAGCGACAGGGCTTGATTCAAAGACAAGCGATTTTTCCTGACTTCCGTCAAGATTAGTGGCAGAGTGGTTTCCAAACCTGGAACGCCGACTTTAACGTCCCAAACGCTACTTGCGGCCTTCTCTTCCAAAGTGTGCGGTGCGTGGTCGGATCCTAAAGAATCAATCCAGCCTGCCTCCAACCCCTTCCAAAGTGCCTCAACCTGGTCTTTGCTGCGAACCGGCGGCGCCATAATCAACATTTGCCCTACTCGTTCCAAATCAGCCGTCGATAGCAAAAGATGATTTGGAGTAACTTCGCAGGTAACTTTCCCGCCAGTTTTCTTTGCGTCCTCAATCGCGTTCAAGCCATCTTTTGTCGAAACGTGGCAGAAATGCAGGCGCACTCTATTCAGCTGACTTATTTTTAGCAGCCGATCGATGGCTTTTGCTTCCACAGCTTCAGAATGAGCTTTTTGAAAGGCTGAGACGCTGACTTTTTTGGCTTGTTTGAGTTTGTTTTCGTTTGCGGCGAGTAAGGCTTTGTCTTCGGCGTGTATGGCTACGGGCACACCTAAAGGCGCAACTTCTTTGAAAGCGTCCTGCAACTCTTCGTCATCGTCAATGTTTAATCCGCCTATTTGGGAACCCATAAAAAGTTTAAACCCGACAGCTCCTTCAGAAACAATGTCTTGGACTTCAGCAAGCTTTTTTGGGAATTCAGAGTAAAACCCTACGTTGACCAGAATTCTTCTTTGAGCCAACACCATGCGGTTCCTCAGCGCATCAACATTCATTGTGACGGGTTCATTGTTAGGCATATCCAGAACGGTTGTGAAGCCTCCCGCGGCTGCGGCGGCGGTTCCCGTGTGGAAATCTTCTTTGTAGGCTTTCCCTTCATCGCGCAGGTGCACGTGTTCGTCGATTAATCCCGGCAAGACAAGGTGGCTTTTCAGGTTGGTTTTTTCGTCGGCGCTGGGCATTTGGGTTTCTTTGCCGATTTTGAAGATTTTGCCTTCTTCAATCGCTATGCTGCAGTCGACGATTTGCCCGTTGATGTAAGCTTTGGCGTTATTAAGGATAGAATCAACAATCACGTTGGTTCACGGCTTATTGAATAGCGGCTGGTTTGGTTAAAAGCTTATCTTGGGCACCCGCAACGAAAAGGAACGTGGAAATTAAGCAAAACCCTTAACTTTCATTTCCGCGGAGATAACTGATGATTGAAAAGGGGCATGGTTGTCTTTTCAGGGAAGTCAGAGGGCGCGTTTTCAAAACTGTTTCTTCTTGTGTTGAAACTTGCTGTCTACTCGAAATCTACGTTTCTGACAATGACCACTCTAGCCCTATATGGCTTAATCACTGGCGTCGCATATGTCCCTAGAAAAAGACTAAGCGCGGTGAAAAGCCTTCTTCGTTATGGCGTTTCGGTATTTCAACGTGCATTGGGCTCACAAAAGCAGGGTTGTTCAGAAAGCCGATAAAGACATAGCTCGAAAACCCATTGCATCTTAAGCAAGCCAGTCTAGAAAATGAAGGTGAAAACAGGTGGCCCTTACTTTTCTTCTTCGAGTTCAACGCGGCATTCGTCGCAAATGTTTTGTCCGTTTCGTTCTTTAAGGGTGTCAGAGTAAATGTTACAGCGGTCGCAGTATCCTGAGAGGGGAACTTCTTCGCCTTCTTCGGTACGGGCGGCGCCTTCGATGCGTGTTCTTTCTTGGATTATCTCGATGAGTTCAGGCATGACTCCTAAGACATCTTTAGCGGTGATTATGCCGACAAGACTGCCCTTGTAGATGACGCCGAGCCTCCTGATGTCCAGCCGGTTCATCCTTCGGGCAGCTTCACTAATTGTCGCTTCAGGTTCAATAGTAACCAAGGGAGTAGTCATAATTTCCTTTGCTTTCACTGTGTCCGGCTTAATGTTCTTCGCCAAAACCCTAACAACCAAATCCCGCTCCGTGATTATACCGATTGATTGTCCAGCCTTGTTGGTTACAATTACGCATCCTAAATCGTTCTTGTCCATGGCTGCAGCGGCAAGGTTTGAAGCTGCGTTTTCGGCCATCGTTATGACTGGGCTGCTCATTACATCTCGAACCAGCATTTTTGTTCTTAACCCGATTTCAGACATTGAATCTACGTCCAACAATTTTAGGAGGCTTAACTTCTAATTCAACAATAAAGTGGCGCATAATTTAAGATTTGCTTAGCTGAAAAAGTTGCTCTGTGAAGTTTATTAGCCACTTCCGCGGATAGGACATAATGCCCAACGGGGAACTATTAATGCTAACAACGAATGCTGAAAAACTCATAAAAATCTCAGTTATGGGTGAAATTGCCAGCCCAACCATCAGGTCAGTCTACACCGTGTCTGCAATGGGGCAACCGCAAGTGCTCCCAAGCGTCGGCGGCATCACCTACAATCTAAGAGTCGGCGACCTAGCCTGCGGTTGGGAAGCTGACCACGTTGAACCAGGCGTCAGCGCAGAGAATAAGGAAAACGATGCACGGTCAGGAGTCGCAGCTAACACAGCATTTAACGTGTTGTCTTGTGTTGGAAACGAAGCAATCGTTGTAAACGGTGACGGCAAAGGCGCAAGAGGCGTTGTGACGGGGAAGCATGGCGGGATCGAGCATGTGCTGATAGATTTCCCCTCAGGAATCTTGGACAAGCTGGTGCTTGGAGACAAGATCCTTGTGAAAGCCTTCGGCACTGGTTTAAGACTTGTTGATTTTCCAGAAATCAAAGTCTTCAACATGGACCCAGCTTTGCTTGCCGCATGGAATCCTCAGACGAAAGAGGATAAGCTTTTGGTTCCTGTCACGCACGTTGTTCCAGCTGCTGTTATGGGTTCAGGGTTAGGGGCAAACCAAGTTAATTCGGGAGACTACGACATCCAAATGTTTGACAAAGCAGTCGTCGACCAATACGAATTGGAAACGCTGAGGCTTGGTGACTTGGTAGCGATCGTTGACGCGGACCACTCGTTCGGAAGGATTTACCGTCAAGGCGCAGTTTCGGTTGGTGTAGTGATTCATTCGAATTGTGTCACGGCTGGACATGGTCCTGGAGTTACAACGCTGATGACGTCGCCGAGCGGAAAAATTGTTCCTTTGGTAAATCGGGAAGCGAACGTCGCTTCGCTCTTAAAATTAAGAGCAGATATATAAGATAGTTTAATGCATAATGTGAAAAATAGAAGAGAAAGAGGTAAAAATAATTGCCATCTAAACGAAAAAGCCGAGGAAGATCAAAAGGAAGCAAAGGAAGCGGCAGCCTTGTACAATGCGCAAATTGCGGGGCACAGGTGCCACGTGACAAAGCAAAGAGATCTACTCGCCGCGTATCGTTTGTAGAGCCTCAATTAGCCAAAGAACTTCGACAAAAAGGCACATTTCTAGCTTCATGGGTGGACACAAAATATTACTGCATATCATGCGCGGTTCACCGCGGAATAGTCAATGTTAGAGCCGAAAGCGAACGCCACTCAAAAGCCCGAAGAAGATACTAAGCAACTGACACTACTTTTTTCTTTAATTCCTTGTACACATACAATGCTCTTTGTATAACTGTAAAGTTTGAAAGTACCGCTAGCAAAGCTACGCCGTAGCCTAAGGCGGGCAACCAGAAAAACGCAGCTACGCTTACAACGGCTAAAATCAACATCCGTTCTGCCCGTTCAGCCAATCCGACTGACTCCATCTTTAATCCTGCAGCCTCAGCCCTTGCACGACTGTAACTTACCAGCAAAGAACCCGTCAAAGCCGCCAGAACCCAAACGGGACCCCAAAACGCACCCCAAGCAACATTACATAATCCAGCGATCAATATGGCAGCGAAAACGATTGCGTCAGCGTACCTGTCGAGAACTGAGTCGAAGAAGCCGCCGAAAACCGTCACCTGCTGGAAGGTTCTTGCGATAATTCCGTCAAGAGTGTC
>JBEKPM010000051.1:0-16407 GCA_049520735.1 Bathyarchaeia archaeon
ATCAAACCCAACTTCTACATCCTCAAATACACGGGAAGACCAATGATGACTACCGAAGTCTACCAAGCACTGAAAGCGATTTTAACTGACAAAGCCCCAGAACGGCAGGTGCTTATGCTTGGCTCATAAACCGGCAGACTACAAAACCAGCGTTTACATGGACTGGTGTCCTGGCTGCGGAGACTTCGGCATCACAAGCGCTATGCAGATGGCGTTTGCCGACCTCAACCTTGAGCCCCACAAGGTTGTTGTGGTTTCAGGAGTAGGCAACGCTGCCAAAACGCCTCACTTCATAAAAGTCAACGGTGTCCACACACTGCACGGAAGACTGCTGCCGTTTGCTATGGGCATCAAAATCGCTAACCCCGATTTAGAGGTCATAGGCGCAGGTGGCGACGGAGACGGTTTAGGCATAGGCGCTGGGCATTTCGTTAACGCGGGAAGAAGAAACATCGACATGACGTACCTTCTTTTCAATAACGGCGTTTACGGGTTGACTAAGGGGCAGGCTTCTCCAACGCTTCCTTTGGGTGTCAAAACAAAGGCTCTTTCTAAACCCAACATTAACGAAGCCATTAACCCCGTTGCTTTGGCTATAACTTCAGGGTATACGTTCGTGTCAAGATCGTATGCGTTTGACGTCATTCATTTGAGGAACATGATAAAGCAGGGAATTCAGCATAAGGGTTTGGCGTTGGTTGAGGTTTTGCAGCCTTGCCCAACCTACAATGACATCAACACAAAGGACTGGTACGCAGGCGAAGACAGAAAAGATCCAGCGGGCAAGCCTCAGCCCAGACTCTATAAGCTGGAAGACGAAGGCTTCGACCCCGTCGTTCACGACTGGAACGAGAACTTCAAGAAGATGGTTGCCGGCATGGAAAAAGCCCATGAATGGGGCGACAGAATCCCCATAGGCGTCTTCTACCAAAACCAGTTAGAACCCACTTACCAAGACCGCATAACCAAACGAATACCCTTCTACATGCAGAATCCGCCCGCTAAACAGCAGCTTAAAGACGAAAAAGGCGACGCAACAGTTGATTTAAGCGAGTTCATGGATGACTTAAAAATAAACTAATTTCTCTGCGCAAGGAAATTGAAGTTGATAGAAGCCTTCTCCCTTTCTCCTCGATCCTTCTCCTCAACCTTTCCTTAAACAATTAAATGGGATAAAACAATATAAAGCGATATTGCCGCGCCCGATATATTTCAGATTCAGCTTTATCACGTTTTGTCTTCATTTTCTTCGCCGCGATAGCATTCTGCGGTGAATTTGGGGGTGCAGATGCAGTAGAAAACCAGGTCTTTTTTTCCGATGTTGCTTATTCTCTGGGATTCTCCTGCGGGAATAATGACGAGGTCTCCTTGGCCTACGCTTGTTGACTTTATGTCGCCGACATCCACTTGTCCTTTCCCGCTGGTAATTAGGTATATTTCATTGACTCCAACGAGGTGGTGCGCCATGGTTGTGATTCCTGGCTTTACCCGGGCCTGCGCAATGGAAATCCCGTCGGCGCTGTAGTTTTCTGCTTTTTGGACCCGCTCTGATGTGGTTGTTTCTTTTATGGCGTTAGCCTTCACAATTTTGGACTTCATGCAAACCAAACCTCAATTTTCCTTCGTTTCTGCTAAGATAGAAAGTAAGTATAAGTGTATATCCATTTTTTGATTATGTTCTTATCGCAAACCTTAACCTAACTACTATTTACTTAAAAATCGGCTTTTTTACCAAACAAAGACGTTTTCGGGTTTTTGGGTTTGGAATTTTCTGTTTATTTTTCATGGTGTAGGCTTTCGGGTTTCATGCTATATTGCGAGATTATTGTGAAAACAACTTATATATGCGCTAAATATAGTGTGTTGTCAAGATTGTTGGCACTATGTATATAACAAACCATGGAACATGTGTAACATATGAGATGTCCATACTGCAATTCTGAAAACTCCAAAACCTTGGAAACTCGTGATTCTCCAGAAAACAATACGCGCAGGCGAAGAGAATGCGTCATCTGTGGAAAACGCTTCACAACTTATGAGTATGTTGAAACTGTTGAACTCATGGTCAGAAAAAAAGATGACCGCCTTGAACGGTTCGACGTTAACAAGATAATCCGTGGCTTACAGAAAGCATGCGAGAAAAGGCCGGTGACAATGAGTCAAATCAACGAGTTAGCTGAACGGGTAAGGCAGGATCTGATGCTTAAAGACGCCGAAGAAGTCGCATCGCAGGAAATCGGCGACTTAATCATGAAGCACCTGAAAAACATCGATCGCATTGCGTACATTCGGTTTGCATCGGTTTACAAGCAGTTTGAGGAGCCTGAGGATTTCAGGCGGTTACTCCTTGAGGTGAAAAAACAATGAAGTTTGTGTTAAAACGTGATAGTAAATTAGAACCTTTCGATCAAGAACGGATAACCACTGCCATTTGGAAAGCTGCAAAAGCCTGTGGTGGAAGAGACAAAGAGCAAGCGAAACGCGTAAGCGACGAAGTATTCGTGGAACTCCAAAAGACCTACGGGGACGACGGGGTGCCCACGGTCGAAGAAATTCAGGATGTTGTTGAAAAACGTTTGATTGAAAATGGGCATGCGCAGACGGCGAAAGCCTACATTTTGTATCGCAAACAGCACAGTGACATGCGTGAGTTAGCTGCATTGCTGAGTTCTTCAGATATGGTTGACCAGTACCTCGAGGTTGAGGACTGGCGTGTCAAAGAGAACAGCAACATGAGCTATTCACTTCAGGGGTTGAACAATTATTTGTCATCCACGGTGATAGCCAAATACTGGATATCCCGGATTTACCCGGAAAACATCGCTGACGCCCACTTTTCAGGCGACATGCACATTCACGACTTAGGCGTCCTTGGCGCTTACTGTGTCGGCTGGGATGTGAGCGAGTTGTTGATGGCTGGGTTTGGAGGGGTCCCGGGCAAAATTGAGAGCAAACCAGCCAAACACTTCCGCACTGCGCTGGGTCAAGTAGTGAACTTCTTCTATACGCTGCAGGGTGAAGCTGCAGGTGCGCAGGCTTTCAGCAACTTTGACACTTACCTGGCACCGTTCATACGCCATGACCACCTTAACCAACAAGAAGTCCAGCAGGCGCTTCAGGAATTCTTCTTCAACATGAACGTGCCGACACGAGTGGGGTTCCAGACGCCGTTTACCAATTTAACGCTGGATCTTGTCGTGCCGGACTTCATGAAGAATGAAGCTGTGCTGTTCAACGGCAAAATAACGCAAGACACATACGGCGACATGACTAAGGAAATGGAAATGTTCAACTTAGCCTTCGCTGAAGTCATGCGTCAAGGCGACTCGAAAGGCAGAGTCTTCACTTTTCCAATTCCGACTTACAACATAACGAAAGATTTCGATTGGGATTCGCCTGTAGCTCAAGCGATCTTCGAAGTCACCGCAAAATATGGTGTCCCATACTTCTCAAACTTCGTAAACAGCGACATGAAACCCGAGGACGTGCGGAGCATGTGCTGCCGCCTACGCATCGACAACCGTGAACTACGCAAAAGAGGCGGAGGCTTCTTTGGCGCCAACCCATTAACAGGAAGCATAGGCGTTGTAACCCTAAACATTCCAAGGATCGGTTACCTGTCCAAGGATGAGGACGAGTTCTTTGAACGTTTAGAAAAGCTGATGGAAACCGCCAAGGAAAGCCTGGAAATAAAACGCAAAGTGCTTGAAGCATTCACGGACAACGGCTTATACCCGTATTCCCGACGTTACCTGCGCCATGTGAAAGAGGGGTACGGCAAGTACTGGAAGAACCATTTCTCCACCATAGGAATCGTTGGTGTCAACGAAGCAATCATAAATCTGCTTGGCCAAAACATTGCGACGCGTGATGGACAAGCCTTCGCCGTCAAAATGTTAGATTTCATGCGTAGCCGTCTTGCAGATTATCAAGAGGAAACCGAATGCATCTACAATCTTGAAGCCACCCCTGCAGAAGGCACATCTTACAGGCTTGCCCGCATAGACAAACGCCGATACAAGGACATCATATTTGCCAATCAAAAACAAGTAGTCGCTGACCACGCGGAACCATTCTATACGAACTCTTCCCAGCTACCCGTTGACTTTGCAGGCGATCTGTTCGAAGCCTTAGACCACCAGGAAACTCTACAGACACTCTACACTGGAGGCACCGTTTTCCACATCTTCTTAGGTGAGAGGCTTAGCTCTTGGAAAGCTGCCGCTGAACTCATTAAGAAGGTGGCTTGGAACTCAAAGCTGCCGTATTTCACGTTAACGCCGACCTTTAGCGTTTGCCCAACCCACGGCTACACAAACGGCGAACACAAAACTTGTCCAACCTGCGGAGCAAACTGCGAAGTCTACTCACGCGTAGTCGGGTACCTGCGTCCAGTTGACCAATGGAACGACGGAAAACAAGCGGAGTTCGCAATGCGCAAGACCTTCGACCGATCAACCATCATGTCTTCAGCGCCTCTGACAAGTTAGAGAGGAAATATGCAAAATGAAGTTTAGCGGATTACAGAAAACAAGCTTAGTCGATTACCCCGATAAAGTAGCTAGCGTGCTGTTCACTCCAGGCTGCAACCTTCGCTGCCCCTTCTGCCATAACTGGCGCATAGCTGTAGATCCGCAGCCGCCTTTTCTGCAGGAAGCCGCTGCCCTGGAGATCTTGGAAGGCCGCAAAAAATACGTTGACGCCGTCGTTGTAACTGGAGGCGAACCGTGTATGCATAAGGAACTGCCAAAATTCCTCGCTAAACTCAAAGAACGCGGTTTCTCGGTAAAGTTGGACACGAACGGTTTCTTCCCCGGCATCCTCGAGGAATGCTTAGGAAGCGTAGATTACGTAGCCATGGACGTGAAGACATGCAGAGAAAAATACAAGCTTCTGGGCGCACAAAACACGGATGGGTTGATGCGAACCATAGAAATCCTAAAGACAGGCAAGGTTCCGTACGAGTTTCGGACAACAGTGGTTCCGCAAATAGTCACAGCCCAAGACGCAAACTGCATAGGCGAACTGGTGAAGGGCTCAAAAACTCATGCACTCCAACAATTCATCCCCGAGGACACACTTGACAAGAAATTCCAGTCGCTTTCACCTTACACGCCCCAAGCAATCGGCGAGTTCGCAGAAGTCATCCGCAAATACACCGAAAACATCTTACTAAGAATCTAGCAGATTCCGTAATTCCAAAGTTTTCTTTGATTTTTCGTTTGGGAGAAAACAAATTTTTTTGTTGGTGTTTTGGGTTGCTTTTTTGGTTTAGGGCTTGAATCGTTTGCAGGTTGCGTCAACTATCGTCTACTAAAGTCTACTGTCGTCTACCAAAGTCTACTAACGTCAACTAAAGTCGATAAACGGCCATTATCGTCAATTAACGTCAACTAAAGTCGAAAATTGGCAGATCTAAAAAAAATCTAAAAGCCTGAAAAGACCAAAAAGACCGCATAAAAAACAAAAAACTACCTTGAGTACGAACAATTTTTAAAGCAGATTTCAATGGTTCATTAATAGAAATAAGGGTGACTTATCAAAAGAATAATAAAGGTTAGCAGCCGAGCTAGCCACGTCTTGAAGGAGGAAAAATCACCGTTGAAATTGATTTAAAACACCGCTAGAAGCAGCCGAGACACCTAATATGGATGCGCTTGCCGCCGGCGGCAAAACAGGTTTAATGTACACGGTTAAGAAGGGTGTTGCGCCTGAAAGCGATGTGGCTGTTATTTCTCTTTTGGGTTATGACCCGTTCAAATACAGCACCGGTCGAGGCGTAATCGAGGTGGTTGGGGCAGGCTTGAAGATGAAGGATGGCGATTTGGCATTGCGGTGTAACTTTGCGACGCTGGGACAGGGAAAAACCATTCTTGATCGCCGAGTAGCAAGAAGCTTAACCACTGAAGAAGCCACCGAACTCAGCGAAGCCGCTAACAAACAGGTCACGCTTGAATCTTACCCTGCTTCCTTAGAGTTCAAAAACACGTTAGGTCACAGGGCAGTCCTGCTGATAAGAAGCAAAGCGAAGCCTCTTTCAAGCAACATAACAAACAGCGACCCAGCCTACAAAATCGTGAACGGCATAGGCGTAGCTGAAACCAACGTTGAAATGGTCCTTAAAACCTGCGAACCCACAGACAAAACAGAATCTGCAAGAGTTTCCGCTGCACTCGTTAACGAGTTTATCACCCGGGATGCGGGGCATCTGCTTCCAAAATTCTTCAACATCAACGAGCACTACCACGTTGACTTCGCTGCTTTAGCCGATATGCAAGCGGAGCGGGGCATAGCACAATTGGCTGGCATGGATTCGATGCTGCTTCCGCCACCGTCAGGGAACCTGCAGAAAGACTGCGAAATAAGAGTCAAAACCCTGCTTGACGTACTGCCCAAACATGATTGCTTCTACATTCACCTGAAAGGTCCAGACGAGCCGGGGCATGACGGCAACTGCATATTGAAAACCCAGATTATTGCAGCCATAGACAAGTACTTCTTCGGTCCATTGCTGAAGCAGATTTCCCTAAAAGACAACCTTATCTGCATAACTGCCGACCACGCCACGCCATGCTCACTTAAAGTTCACAGTGATACACCAGTACCCGTTTTGATTTCAGGCAATAAACTGGGCGACGCCAAAACATTGAAGTTTTCGGAGAAGGCTTGTGCAAAAGGAAGTTTGGGAACTCTTGATCGCGGGTGCGAATTGTTACCGAAACTGATGGAGCTAATTAAGAAGTAACCCTGAACGAAATTTCGCAAAATCTCTGCCTACATACAAATTCGAAGCAGCTAGGGTATTCTATTAATTTTTAAGCAACGCTTAATAAGAAAAAACACCCTCTTTCATTTTGGGGAACCTGCATGGTTTCAGTTTTCGAAGTTGATTTGTTTTTACAAGCATCAATCTTCGCTATCTTAGCTGCAGGGACGCTGCTTGAACGCAAACACAAAGTCAAAATTCACGCCCAGCTAATGCTCGCAGCCGTGGTTTTGAACATCGTTTCTTTCTTAGCTGTCATGGGTCCAGCTTTGGGCAACATTGGAGAAGCAACCACAGGCACGTTGGGATATGTCGCGATGGGACACGTTTCACTAGGCGCCTTGGCTTTCCTCTTAAGCTTCTGGATAGTCGGATCCTGGCTTGTCACTCCTCTGATGCCTCAGCCGCTGAAAATCAGGTGCTACGGAGCACTCAACAAAAAAACATGACTGCAATCCTGATTTTATGGCTTGCTTCCCTCATAATGGGTTTCTTCCTCTACGGTATGCTGAAAACGGGGTTTCTGGGGAACTTTCCGATTCCCGCAAGTGCCGGTTAGGAACGTAAATTGCGAACCATCTGCTTAATAAAAAGCGTCATCTAAGGAGTAGGTAAATAGGCGAAAACTATGGCTTACACACGCGAAGGAAAAGAGATTTTTGAAGTCTCCTATCCGATTGACGCTATCTGGCAAGCAATCCCCAAAGCAATTGCTCAGCTGGAATGGAAAGTAGAAGCGGCAGATTTGGCTACCCATCATGTCAAAGTCAAAACCAAAGGTGCCTTCCTGTCATACGGGTCAGTAATGGAAATTGATTTGACCGCCGTAGATGAAAAAACTACGAAACTCTCGATTAGCGCTGAAACCCCCGTAACAACTATAACAGCTATGGCTGATTACGGCAAAACAAATGAACGCATCAACGTGTTCATCGCAACCATAGGAAAAATAATGGAAAGCAGCTAACGCTCTTTCTACTCCAATATTTGTGAACGTTTGAATGCAATCCAAGCTACGAGCAGTAACCCTGCGATGTACGCTGCTGCTACCGCGGCTGCCCTAAGCGCAATTAGCGATGTCGGCTCCGTGTAAACGAGTCCGGCGGTTGGTATTGATGGTTCGCCTACTCTTACTGCAGTGATGTTTAATTTGTAATATGTGACGTTTGCGGAAGGATAGATTGCATAGTTGACTATGTTGAGACCGAGGTTATCAGTGCCAGAACTTATCGTGGTGTTGGTACCCAGTATGTTGCCACTAGCACCCGTTCCCGGAAAATAGTTGAGCGTGGGGGATGGTCCAGAGAATTCGTTTATTATTGGCGCGGAAAAGAAGAAGGCTAAAAACAAAATTATGACTGCTATGACTGTTACAACTGTGTTCTTTGAGATAGTTCCCACTGCAAAAAGCAAGGCTACCCATATGAAGGTGCTGATGAGGCTTCCAAGCACAATGACGGGCATGTACTGGAGGCTGTTTTGTGGACCATAAATGACTAGTGAAGCGACCGTTGTGTAACCGTACAATATAATGTATGAAATGAGCAAAATTATGAAGGTTCCGAAAAGCTTACCCAAGAAAATCATTGTTCGTGAAACGGGTTTAGTCACAAGAGGCACGATGCTTCCGGTTTCGAATTCGCTTGAGAAGGTGTTTACTGCTGTTCCAATTGCGAAGAGTAAATAGACAAATCCCGATCCGCCGAACGTTATTGCATAGGTTGGGTTAGCAGCTATCTTTTCCCCTTGTGAAGCGCTGAGTGCGAGAGGCAACACAAGAATTATTGTGGAAATAATAAATACGAGCGACAGAATAAGGATGAATTTTTTCTTTCGAATGTTCCAAAGCATCTCGTAACGTACAATTGCCCAAAACCTTGCGAACCAGCTTGGGCGATTGTTCCTTGGATTCTGTGAAATCGTCACTGTGGTTTTCCTCCTTTGTCTTTGGTCACGAGCTGAATGAAAATGTCTTCTAAATTAGCGTTTTTTTGACTCATCCCCACAATTACTCCCCCAGCGCCTGTTATCGCTTGGGAAACCTGTGCTCTTACGTCATTGTAAGTATTCACCTGAACAAGCAGGGTATTGTCGGTCTTCCATGTGCCGGAAACAAACCCTAAGCTCTTAACCGCTGCAATAACTGGGGCAGAAAGATCAACCAATTCTATATGCATCATTGCTGGACCAAGTTGATGCGAAATATTTTCGGGTGTATCAGAAACCAGCATTGTTCCATTATTGATGATTGTAACATGGTCGCATAGTTGTTCAACCTCAAAAAGCAGATGCGAAGAAAGGAAAACAGTCATGCCTTCTTTGGAAATCGCTTTTACAAGCTCCCGAACTTCTACCATGCCAACGGGATCTAAACCGATGCTTGGCTCATCTAAAACTACCAGTTCAGGGTTATTCAAAAGCGCTTGGGCGATACCAATTCTTTGCTGCATTCCCTTACTGTATTTTCCGATAAGGTCGTTTTCTCTGCCCTTTAGGCCCACCATTTCAATAAGCTTGGGGATTTGATCTTTTCTTTGCTGCTCCGTCATCCCGTACATACGGCCGTATACGTCAAGCAGTTCCGAGCCTTTGAGATGCTTCGGGAATTTGGGCAACTCAGGCATGAAACCGACGTTTAGCCGAGAATCAGCGTCGTCCGTATGGACTTCTTGCCCTAAAACTTTGACTGAACCAGAATCAGGTCTGAGAAGTCCAACCAGAATTTTTATGGTTGTGGTTTTACCTGCGCCGTTTGGACCTAGAAACCCGTGGATCGTACCTTTCTGCACTTTAAGGTTAAGTTTGTTTACGGCTGTCAAGGAATCGAAACATTTTGTCAGGTCGGAGGTTTCAATTGCGTAGTCCAACGCAGGCGCTTCCTAGCTGGGTGTTAGTTGGCAAGTAAATTTAAGCTTTGAGTTCGCTGACGCTTCTTTCAACGTTTAGTTTGGACTGCTATGTCACGGTACATGAGCATCGCCATTACAAAGTACAGAACAAACGCTCCCATGAACCCACCAGCCATCCCGTAAGAAATCCCGTTTATCGCAAAATTTGACGCTACAAAACGGGCGCCGTTGACGAAAGCGGACAGCACAATAATAAAGCTGACCAACGACAGGATTCTGTAAAGGTTGCTTTTGCGGATAGTGAGTGCCAGGTTTACCGCACCGACTCCTATTATGGTCATGTCGATGAGGAAGTGGCTGGCTAAAAGCAAGTTGCCGCCAGTTAGAGCATAGCCGACTGCATCGGTGAATGAGCCGCCGCCTGCTGGAAAATGATTCGTTGGGAAAGTGACAAGCAGGTTTAGCGCCATTCCTACAAAGAACTAAGCTAAGAACAATGCGAAAAGCACCGAAAGCGTCGTTGACAGCGCGCCTCGCTCCATTTTTGCAACCATAAAGTCACCATTTCCAGAGTGCCGCACCGAAGGTTATAAGACTTCTCAGCCGCATACCCCTCCTTAAGCTAATAGTGAATTGCATGAGCACCAAACGTGGACAAATCAGCTACAAAGGCAGAACCATAGGCATCCTCACCTTGACAGTTGCCCAATTCCTCATCGGAATCATACACCTGCTGATCGGATTAGGACTTCTAGGCGTTAAAATAGTGAATAATCAAGGAAGCTTAGCCTACGATATTTACACAATAGCCTTCGGTAGCTTAATTCTGATTTTCGCCATGTACATTTGGAACGGAAAAAAAGCTGGGTGGATCGGCACCTTTGCGGCTTTGTTGTTCGTCATAGCGGCGGATTCGTTAACCGTTTTGGGTTTGCCCAGCATTCCGGGGATTCCATCTTTTGCTGCACCCACCGAGATAGCCTACAGCATAATTGTGATAGCTTACCTGTCGCTACCTCACGTGAGAAGAAAATTCGTTAATTAGAAATTGTTTTTTGGGTTTGGCTTCATCCAGTCATGTGCGTATACTTCTGCTTCTCCGCTTTCGATGGCAGCTAAGATACACTGGGCGGCATACTCGGGCTTATCGGCTTTGCTGAAGGCTTCCTTTGCTTCAGGCGATTCCTCCTGCTCTTGCAACGACGGATCTTTGATGGTGTTCTTCTCGAAGTCGGTCAGTGTTATGAATGGGTAAACAACGCTTACAACGATCTTGCTTTGCGCAAGCTCTATCCTTGCTGTCAAGCTTATGTGGGCCAACGCCTTCTTCAACCCAGAGTAGGGTCCGTTGTCTGGAAGAAGCATTAATGCTGTTCCCGAGCTTACGTTGATAATTGCTCCGCCGCCTTGTCGACGCATGATTGGGACGGCTTCCTTCATCGCCGCTAATGGTCCGACAACTTCTAGATCAAAAATATGGTGGAAAACTTCAATATCCGTCTTTTCAACAGGGGTGTCGTATCCTTGGCCAGCGTTGTTGACCAAAATGTCAAGGCTCCCAAAATGGTGATGAACCTTTCTAATCATGCTCTTAATATCGTCGATTTTGGACATGTCTGCAGGAACAGCGATGGCTTCAGGCAACTCTTGCGCGAGTTTTTCAAGTTTGTCTTTTGAGCGGGCAACAAGAGCGAGTTTGGCTCCTTTGGTAGCTAACAGTTTTGCCGTGGCTAACCCAATGCCGCCTGAAGCGCCGGTGACAACTGCGACTTTTCCTTTGACATCCATATGATCCCCTCAGGTTATGCGCTTAAGAACTTCTGCTGGACGCTTAGGCGGAGACTGTGGGAAACCGTTCCTTGGGTAGCCAAAGATGATTGCCGCGTGAACTTCATGGTCTTCTGGAATTCCAAGTTCAATCTTCATTTTGGGTTCATTTGCCAAAGCTACTGCGGTGCCTATCCAGCAGCTTCCGATGCCCAGCGAATAAGCGGTAAGCATCATGTTTTGAGCTGCCATTGAGCAGTCATAAATTCCGAAGCGACTTTTTTCGCCTGACACAAAGATGAGGAGAGGTGCCTCATAGAAGATGTTGTATTTTGGGTCCGATAGGCTCTTCTTTAAAGCTGATAATGCTTGGTTGCCTGCATCAGGCAAAGTTCGAAGTAAAGCGGGTTTCGCAATATCGGAGAGACGCTTCATTTCCGTTTTGCTTGTGACTATCGTAAATTTCCACGGTTGAATGTTGATTGCGGAAGGAGCGTAAATTGCCGCTTCCAGCATCGTTTCAATTGCTGATTCGGGAACAGGTTTGTCCTCGTAACTGCGGATCGCCCGCCGGGACTTGATTGCTTCCAAAACATAGTTTCTAGGCATAAAACTTCGCCATTTACAGGGACATTAACGATTTATAAAAAGAGTTCTGCTCAACGATGTTGTAGTTAATGAGAGAATATTTCCCCTGTGGCTGCTATATTCGGGAGGAGGGGGGTGTTCTTGTGTGTGTACAAGCCTACCGGTCGGTCAAATGTATATACAGTTTGACAGTACACTTTGCATATACAGTCGAGTTGCCCAAAGCTTTGCGTCCTTTCGTCTTGACTTTCATATCAAGGATTCACTGCAACCGTCAGGTTGACTTTTTTTGCAGAGTACTCATGTACGCAGGCAAGCTTTCAATACATTGAATTTCCCGACCAACCAAAGCCTCCAACTCCCGCCAAAACCTTACATCAACCTTAATCTTAGCCCTCTCCAAATCACGTTTCAAACGCAAAGTCCCTTCCTTGCCACGCCTGTCAAAATCCAGCAAAAGAACCACAGCTCTCACACCGAGGTTTTCTATTTCCACTGTCGCTTCAAGAAAGGATTTGCCGCCCGTTTTAACCGTGACCATTTTTCCCTCTATACCTAAATCGTTCAGGGCTTGGGCATCTTTTTTTCCTTCTACAACAATCGGCTTGCCCTTCGCAGCGTCTTCCGCCAGCTTAGCTACGAGCGCTTCAAGTTTTTCCTGTTTTTCTTTAAGCCTTGTTGACAACGCTTCTACCTAGTGATCCTCGCTTGTCGCACGGTTTCTAAGCAGTCCATGGCTTCCTTATTGTTCGCGAAATAACGCCGCACTGGTTCCAACACTTCTGCAAGCTCCGTTGCAACTCCATTTTTCAGGTCCATCGGATGCAATTTACCTTCAGCGTAAACTGATTCTAGCTCTTGGAAGCTTTGGAACTCTACCTTTCCTCCAAACTTGGCTGGGCGCTCGATTCTGAAGACGGGTTTCTCGCGGAAAATAATGTATTTGCAAATATCCATAACTGGATTGAACTTGATTGTTCTCTCTGGGCAGAAAGCCTTCGCCATCTTCTGCTTAATCTCTTCAGGGGAGTCGTAGATGAAGATGCATGTCTGCGGTTTGCTCTTAGACATCTTCGCCGAAGCCACTGCTTCTTTCTCCTGTCCTTCAGGAATAGGCCAAATCTTAGGCTTCTCTAAACCCTGTAGCAAATGGTGATGGATGCAAACGGGTTTCCAGCAGCCGATTTTTTCGCCGATTTCCCTTGCAACCATGTTGGCTTTGCGTTGATCCATTCCCAACTGGCAAATCTTCACCTTTAACTGGAAAATATCCGCGACCTGCATGGGAGTGTATAGGTAATCTGAAACGTAATGAGCCTCAGCTTCTTGCCTTCCCGCGATTTCTAACGTGCGGGTTGTTCTTGCGATCGTGAGGTTTTTCGCGATTATGACTGTTTTTGCCCAGTAATCAATATCTTTGTAGAGCTCGTCTGAGTAGATGAATTCTACTTTGTCGCCAGGTACCCCGAGGCTGAGCCAAGAATGCCTAAACAGGTCCGCGGCTTTACGGATAAGGGTCAGGTCGCCGCCTAACTTGTTGTTTAGCCACGCATGCCACGTGGACAAGTACGCTTTGAAATGGATTCCTGCCTCAGCAAAATCCTTCATTTTGTACGCGCAAATAACGCCTGTTCCTAAATGCGCCAAACCAGACGGTTCCCAGCCATTGTACGCTACAGGATGCTCTTCGGACTCCAAAAGCTGGCGTAGATCTTCTGGTGTAACGACCTCTTCGGTTGGCGGTCGACAGATAAGCTCAATCTTCTTCTCTAAATCCAATAATCTTCAGCTCATTCTTCATAGCCTAATAGAGATTGGGAATTTAAGAGTGCAAATACTTTGACTATTGATATTTTAACCAGTAAAGCCATCCCGTAAACTCCTTTTCGTTATTGGCTATTTTAAGTTTCTATGCAAATCATGGTAATTAATATTTGGCAGAAAAAATAGTTACTTTATTGCACCTTAATAACCAAGTTTCTAAACTTTGCAGCACTCGTTAGTAGCCCTAATCGTTTAAGGTACCTTGCAGAATAGAAAGAATAATGGCCTAGTGTGGTTCTTTAGTTGACAGCACGCGTTTCTTCAATAGCTCTAATTCTTCTTTTGTATTTGCCAATTCAGCCGTTAAATAGTTGATGAGGTCTATTTTGAATCGTATTTCCTTTTCTTTGTCAAATATTATGTTTTCGAGGGAAGGAGATGGCACTTGTCTCTTTTTCAAATCATCTAAATCTTGCACTATTTCTTTTAAGTATTTTTTCCTTGATGTTTTATTTGAGACAGCATCTTCATTCATACTGCTTTTCCCTCTCAGGATGCTTCATTTGGGGTAACTATAATTACTAAGGAATATTCTCTGAATATGAGATACGTAGTAACTGCGACTCATTTTGTTTTCAGTTCTATTTCTACGCTGTGCGGATTTAACACTTATTATCGATGAAAACTTGGCGTGTTTAATTTGTTTTTGCTTTATATTCACTTTCAAAAAACCTGGTACTCCATACTCCTTTTATTATCTACCCTTCGGTTACTGCACGCGTGGGATAAGCAATCAAGCTATTTGCATCGTTGTTTTTACGGGCTGTTTGTCTCCCATGTAACCTAACGCTTAACCGCATAGCTGGGCGTTGCCTTTTGCTTAGCTAAGTTCTCTCGGCATGGGACTTTTTTTCGCCCGTGCCCCGCCTGTTCCATAATTGGGTAGAACCCGATCGTCATGGGTGCAAGATTTGTGTTTCTTGCTTACCTCTGTTGAGTCCGTCGTTATGGGTGCTCAATTTTGGCGAGGCAATAAAAATAGTTGTGGGGGTGTTGGTTAAATGTTGCTATGGAGTTGCTTGCTTTTTTGAGATTTGCCCATCATCATCGTGAGGGTTAAATTCATGCGTCTAGCTATCAAAGCAAATCACGTTTATTCTTGCAATTCTACCCGGCGGCCTCATTCTAACAAACCTTAAATTTCAATCGAACCAACTTAACCACCATCAAAGAGTCAGCTTTCTAGAACATGTTAGAGTGGGAATGTTTGCGGCTCTTGAAAAAAGGTAATAACTTCAGATTAGCCTTCTTAGTCTTCGCCATTTGCTACCTAATTGTTCTTGTTAGCTTTCTAATATTGAACGCTTCAAACATGCCTGTCCAATGGGACGAAGCCGGACATCTTGACAATGGGCTCTTTCTCAAACTTGGAATGCAAAATCAATTCTCAAGTAACCTGTTTTACCCCCCGCTTTACGATGTTTTGACCTTCTTGTCTTTCAGCGCTTTTGGTGTAAGCGTTTTCTCCGCGAGATTAGTTGACGCCTTCTTCTCCGTTT
Source organism: Bathyarchaeia archaeon (assembly GCA_049520735.1). Classification (GTDB taxonomy): domain Archaea; phylum Thermoproteota; class Bathyarchaeia; order Bathyarchaeales; family Bathycorpusculaceae; genus Bathycorpusculum. The sequence continues at coordinate 15,294 of JBEKPM010000051.1, forward strand.
TGCTTTTATGGGTTATATTTGAGTTCACTTACAAGGTCTATGACGGCAAAACCGCGCTCTTAGGAGCGGTTTTCTTAGGCATAATGCCTGGTTACTTTTACGCCTCCCATTTAGCCATGCTGGATATAGCGATGACGTTCTTTTTTGTCCTTGCAATCTTCTTCTTTTACCTTTGGCTGCAATCCCCTAAGGACAAAATGCTAATTCTCATTGGATTAACCGTGATTTTGGGCTTCTTAATAAAATATCAAATTCTAGTTGCCGTGCTGGTGATGTTTTTCGGCGTCTTGTTTTTCTGTAGAAGTCAGCTCAGAAGGCCTTTTTCGAGAAAACTCTACATGGCGATAATCTTGGGGTTGTTGGCGGCCGTGGCCTATCTGGTTTACAGTTTTCAATGGTACGTGGGAATGTGGCTGAACGTTATGGGAATGAACACCACAGGTGGAACTATAACGCCGTTCTACTATCTGACTGAAATGTACAGCATTTACCCTACTATTCATCCAATTTCGCTTCTGATGTATATTCTGGGCTTTCTCGGTTTGGGATTATTTGCTATCAGAAGACAAAAGCCTGACAAAATTCTTTTGATATGGTTCGTAACCGTCCTCGTTTTCTACACCATAGTCACAAACAAAAGTTGGCGTTACGCCCTTCCTCTGTTCCCAGTATTAGCTGTTTCAGCAGCTGTCTTTGTCACAGTTACATTCACAAAACTGCGGAGCCTCAACAGAAAAACCCTAGCGAAAATCGCCGCTTCGATACTGATAGTCTTTACGTGCCTATCCCTTTTCTACAGCGTAAACGACGCCGTCTATTGGACGAACTTTGATAAAGCTCCTTTTGCTTTGGAACAAGCCGTCGAATATGCCATAGCCCACGACAGCGGAAACCAATCGATAACAGTGCTTTGCCCCGACAACTACTTCAGCAAAGGCATAGTGGACTTTTACCTCCTAAAAGACGGAGGACCCCAAATCCATTCGTACGCTTATCCTTGGTCTAGAATCATAGATCCCACCTTCAACATCACCACTCTGATCATCCGATGCAAAGAGTATAATGTGAAATTCCTCTTCACCACTGAAACAGGCGGAAATCACCTCGACTATTT
>JBEKPM010000052.1:0-10346 GCA_049520735.1 Bathyarchaeia archaeon
CCAGGGTTAATAGACGCATCAGTTTGAACAAGGTCCTCTATCAACCCGCTTTCCGACTCTATTGTTCTGTTGATCGCGCTGATGACTCCTGAGGTTACGCTTGGACCCCCAGCTAACCCGAAGGGGTTGCCGATGGCGTATACTCTCTGCCCAACCCGTATCTTGTCTGAGTCACCAAGCTCTGCCGCCTGAAGATCCCGTCCCTTTCCATCGACCTTCACCACAGCTATATCGTGGATGGCGCATGACCCTACAATAGTCCCTTCAAGCACCTCGTTCGTGCCCAAAGTAACGTTGATGTTTTGGGCGCCGCCTACCACATGATTGTTCGTCAAAATCAACCCAGAGGAATCGATTATGGTGCCTGAACCTGTCCCGGCAACAGGCACAGCCTGATAGAAAATGTTGTGAACAAGCTTAACTGTGCTTATGTTAACTGCGGTTTTGCTTACCTTCGCGATTACATCTAAAATGACGTTTTCGTCGTAGGACATTTAGATCCCTAAAAAATCAAGGGGTTTACGTTTTAATAAATATTGATTAGGGCTATTTTAACGGCAAAACAAACAGTTTTTTGCCCATTGCGGCGGCATTTCTTTTTGGCAGTTAGGACACATCAAACCTTTTTTTCTGACGGCTTGACATGTTTGACAGAAGAGCTCGAGGACTTGGGTTTTATTGTCGGGCTCTTTTATCAGGGTGGCCACCATTTGGTTTATTAGCGCCAAAATTTCCGTCGAGTTTTCCAAATTGAGTAGGTTGTTTCCTCTTTCTTTGTTCACATATCTGCTGACCGCGCTTTGTGATAGCCCCAAAAGTTCCGCTGTTTGTTGTTCATTTAGTCCGCGGTTTGAGACGATTTCTCTTGCCATGATGGCCTTTACTGAAGGCAAAACGGTTTTTACTCCTACCTCGCACGGAAGTATCAAGTTAAGCACCAATTAGGGTTACTTTTGGGGAAAACTTATTTAAACATGACGCCTGTCATATAATATGACGCGTGTCATGATGGGCTATCAAATCGCAAAAAAACCAGTTTTCAACTCCAATTTCTCACTCCTTGCCCTTATCATGCCACGCGGCAATGCACGCGATTAGGAGCCAAGAATAAATGGGTAACGTCTTAACCTCAACCAGAAAAACAGAGAATGCCAGCGACATGGCTGGGATGCTAAAGACACTTGACGCAGAATGCCGAAACTGCGCACCAATAAGCGCCATAGAATGCATAAATAGATGCCAGGTGTACAAACTAAAAAACGAGCTGAGAAAACTTCGCGAAACAATGGACAACCCGAATTATCTGAAAGAACTCTTCAACGTTCTAAAAAACGAGACAAGACTCCATATTCTTCAAGCAATCGTAAATGGCAGATATTCTGTCAGCCAACTGCAGCAGGAACTCAAAAAAACCGGGCACAGCCACAGCCAAGACACCATAAACGAAGAGTACCTGCAGCCGCTAATGGCGGTGGGGCTCGCTACAGAAGCACGAGAAGAATACTACGCAACCACCTTCGGCGGCCGACTTACCGAACTTCTTGAAGCTTTCCCGGAATTCGCGGAAATGCTGCCAGCCCACTCAGAATGCTATGAGGAGATACTCCTACAATCACTATTGTCGGGACCCAAAACGTTTGAAGACATTGAAGCCTTGATTTCACCGAAAATCGCGTCACGAATCCTTAAGCGTTTGCGTTCTGTTGGCTTGATAGAAACCCCTGAAGAAAGGGACTATATCTTCTTCTTCAAATCAAAGAGGGAACCCGGCAAGGAAACCTTTGCAGATACCGAACGGAAAGTTTACGATACAATTCCGAATGAGGGGATTTCAGCTGGAAAACTTGCGAAGGAAACCGAGCTTTCTATGAGGCGAATATACAAGTACCTAAGAGGATTGAAAGGCAAAAAACTCATCTTTATAAGAAGAACCCCTAAAGCCTACGGGTTGACTTGCAAAGGTGAAATGTTGGCTTCGGTGCTTCAGGAGCTTCAGCAAATCGTCGAAGACACATGGACCTCTTCCGGGCAAGTAATGCAGGAAAACGCCAACTCTTAAAAGGACGCCGAAGAATTTTCCCTTTTTATCCTCCGCCAGGCGCTCCGTGGAATGGCGCGTTTTCCCAGAGCAGTTTCCACCAGTCATCCTCTGTAATCGTTTCTCCGTGAACAATGATTTCCAAAACCATTTTAAGCATCTCATGATGCCTGCGTTCGTCGGCTAGGATAGAGTTCAAGAGAAAAACTACTTTGTTGTTGTCAATTGTGGGGATCATTGTTTCCAGCTTTTTGATAAGTTCCGATTCGATTTCAATATGCTTCTCAACAAGCTTTCGCTGCTCATCTAAATTGTCTTGGGTTAACGCGGTGGAAGCTGCGGTGAGAAGGGTAACTGCTGACATGTAGAGTTCAGCGTGCTTTATCGAGTCAAGCGAAACGCCTTTGAGGACGCCCTTGACTGCTGGGTTCTTCATACTCAACAATGGTTGCTCGAGGGACGCCACTATTTCTTTTTCAACCTTGATCTGGTTTTTCAAAAATTCAAGTAGGTTATCCTTTGGTTTTTCCATAAAAGTTCTCCCATCCGCTTATGTTAAGCCTTGCTCATCAATTTTTCGGTAACTCTTTTCCCTAGATCTTTACAGTCGTTGAGGGTTTTTTGGTCTGGCAGATATCTTGCGAGCAACGGCGGTTCAGTTACTTGCATCTCAAACTTGAACTTCATGATTTCCACGACAAGCTTTGGCGCTTCGCCAGTCCATCCGTAGGATCCGAATGCGGCTCCGACTTTGCCTTTTAAGTTTATGCCTTTTGCAGCTGCTTCTTCGAAGAGGTTTTTGAATTCAACCGCCATTTCATGATGGTAAGTCGGCGTGCCTACAAGTACCGCGTCAAAAGCGTTCAGGTCTTCTGGTTCTACATGATAGTTCAATTCAACCTTGACGACGTCGCCCATCCTTGCGCCTTCGGCAACGGCTTTAGCCATCCTTTCTGTGTTTCCCGTTCGGCTATAAAACAAAACGAGAATTTGCTTCATAAAACAGAATGCGATTGGAAACTATTTCAATATTTTGGCTGACTTCCAAAAAGAAGAGGGTTTAAGGCAATGAATAGGACATTCGTCCACTCCTTTCTACTTCCTTCCTATGCTCTTTCCACCCTTCCGCCCAATTTCTCTATAGAATTCGGAGCCGCGTTCCTCAGCGACTTTCTCGCCGCCCTTTCTGCCGATTTCCCTGTAAAACTCAACTCCTCTTTCCCGGGAAACTTTTTCTCCGCCTTTCCGCCCAGCTTCTCTATGAGTCATCTTCCTTTTCTGCAAACTTCCAACTGCCAAGACAAATCCACCTCCATTTCAATTTCAGTAGGGAAATCTTTTTGACCTAAACGTTGTCCATGTGTTCAAACGGAACAAAATTCACCTTGTGTCATCTTCAGCTAACCCATGATGCTCCCAAAATGGGAAACGTTGAGAAATAAAACTAAAGAAAATTGGTTTTGGTTGCTTTACTCGATTTTTCCTATTTCTTTAGTTATGTCTATCGGCGACTTGTAGGTTTTGCTCGGTAGCTTTTTCAGCATATCCATCACGTTTTCCGGCGCTTTTTTGTCTGCTGCCTTATCAATAAGGTTCTTCTTTTCAGCTGGGAAATGAATGCCCGCGAGATATTTTTCAACAATGGCTGGGCTCACGCGACCGGATTTTCCCGCTCTGCTTGTATATTGGCGCCGTGTTCCACTGCTTTTACTTACGCCTCCGGGTTTTGTTAAGACATTTTGTTTACTCGTTATTTCACCTCCGACCATTAAACGAGTCATCACAAAAAATGCTAACCGTCAATTGTTGCCTCTTGTTCGCGTTCTTTTCCTTCCCGAATAAGTCTGCGAACCGTTTGCCCACCCTTGCTGCCTATTTCACTGTAGAAACTGCGCCCGTGGGTTTGAGCGGTTTTTTCTCCGCCCTTGCGTCCAGCTTCTTGAACTGTCATCTTTCCTTTTCTTTTGCTATCGCCCAAAAACATGTCACCTCCAAAAAATTTCTGGCCAAAATTTGACGTTGCTTCTCGCCTAAGTTGCTTTCTCATTTTTCTATCTCTTGACAAAACTCTTAAAGATATGTGGCTGTCCCTGCACAGTAACATAAGGAGACATTTTTCCAAATCCAGAGTTTAAGCCTCTGTTCGAGTGGAAAACGCATCAGAAAATCTAGATCAATTGCAAAAATCAAAAGATCGAATAGCTCTGTTTATTCTCGCTCGTGCTCTTTTCCTGCCTGAATAAGATTACGGACCCTTTGTCCACCTTTCGGCCCACCTATCTTTCCGCCTTTGCGACCTATTTCACTGTAGAACTCTTCTCCGTGAGTTTCGGAAGTACGTAGTCCACCTTTCCTGCCTGCCTCTTCAACCGTCATTTTACCTTTTTCTCTGGACAACTATTTCACCTCCAAAAAACACCTGAAAAACTCGATGTTCCCTAAATAATTGACAAAAAGTAATCCTGAAAAAAAATTGAACTTTTACTCCTCTTCGTGTTCCTTGCCTGCTTGGATCAGCTTTCTAACTCTTTGTCCGCCTCTGTGCCCAGCTTCCTCAAGGCTTGTTTTCCCCATCGCTTCACTCGTGCCTTCATGCTGTTTGGCTCTTTCAGACCCACCTTTGCTGCCTATCTCACTGTAAAACTCTGGGCCTCGCTCCGCAGAAACCTTTTCGCCGCCTTTTCGACCGATTTGCTCATAAAATTCGCGGCCATGTGTTGAAGCAGTTTTTTCTCCGCCTTTCCTGCCTGCCTCAGCGACCGTCATTTTGCCCTTTTTTTCCTCCCGCATACTCAAAATGTCACCTCCATCGATACCGTGCAAAAGTTAATAATGTAAAAAGCCAAACAACCGCTCATAAACTTATGTGGTTGTTGCATAACAGCAACATGCCAACTAAGCCTTTGTATCTGTTTCTTCTTCTTGAAGAAATAACAGGAAACAGATAATTCCAAAAATGTTCTTTAACAAATAAGCAAATGAGTTAATTTAAATATTCCTAAGAAGTCAACTCTACAATTATTGGTAACCATCGATGAAAATAGTTCTCATAAATCCACCGCAGACGTTTTATCCCGGCTCAGAACCTCCAGCAGGCAACCTGCCACTCGGATTAATGTACATCGCTGCCACTCTCACTAAAGCAGGTTACCAAACCGAAATTTTAGATGCTTTCATGGCTGACGGTTTATTCCAGAAAAACGGCGAAACCATAAATGTAGGAATGCCGTTTGACCATATAAAACGGGAAATCGAAAGTCGAAAACCCGATATTTTAGGTATAGCGGGGCCATTCACCTGTCAAATAGAAAACTCGGTTAAGGTGAGCGATTTAGCCAAACAGGTTGACCCAGACATTTTGACTGTTGTAGGCGGACCCCATGTCACTACCGTTCCGAAAGGGTTTCTGACAGAGGCAAAAAGCGTTGACATCGTCGTCGTAGGCGAAGGAGAATACATCATGCCTGAAATAGCGGCGTTCGTTGAAGGAAAAAAGGCTCTGGATGAAATTCTGGGTATTGCCTTCCGCCAAAACGGAGAAGTCAAAGTCAAAGCTCAGCGGGATTTTATCAAAAATTTGGATGATCTTCCATACCCAGCTTATGACTTAGTGAATATGGAGAAGTACTTGGATCCCCAGAAAATAGGTTACCGCAGCTTCAGAAACCGAGCCATATCGATGGTAACTAGTAGAGGTTGCCCGTTTAACTGCTGTTTCTGCTCCGTTCATCTGCACATGGGCAAGGGGTTCAGAGCGCACTCTGCAAACTATGTCTTAAACCACATTCAATATGTGGTTGAAAAATTTGATGTCAAGAACATCTTCTTTGAAGACGACAACTTAACCCTTGACTTAGCAAGGTTTGAAGCGATCTGCGATGGGTTAATTGCGAAGAAAACTAAGATCGGTTGGGAAACCCCAAACGGCGTACGGGCTGACTGCTTAAACTTGAATCTGCTTAAGAAAATGAAGAAGTCAGGTTGCAAAAGCGTCTTTTTCGGGGTCGAATCAGGCGACCAGCTTATACTAGATAACGTAATATGCAAAAGCTTGGACCTAAATAAGGTAGTTGAAGTAGCAAAAATCTGCAAGGATATTGATTTGAAGACGGGTGCCTTCTACATTATTGGTTTTCCAGGCGAAAAGAAAGAGAACATGCAGAAGACGGTTGATTTCGCTTTAAAACTCAAACGGGACTTTGACGTTGGCATGCATCTTTTCATGGCTACACCCTCGTACGGCACAAGATTGTACGAAGAATGTAAGTCCAAAGGGTACATTCAGGAAAACTTGGGCTGGGATTCCTTTGCTGCGGCTCGTCAACCGAAAGGGATGCCCCTAATTTCCACTGCAGATTTTACCCCTGAAGAAGTGAAGGAAATCGCTGCTAAGGCGCTTGAAGAATATAAGAAGTTGTCTTTGAGGAATCATCTTAGGAATCCGCGGAGGGCTTTGAAAACGGCTTTTGAGCAGCCGCAGCTCATTTTGAAGTACATTAGGAACCTTTTCGACTGAAAAATCTGGCTTTGGGATTCTTCTTCTTTGACACAGGCTAAGAGAAGTCTCTGACACTGCTTAGTAAACGACTTTGAACCTGAAGCCGCATTTGTCACAGCTGTAAAGGACTACGCAAAACAAGTCGTTTTCAATTTTTCTTTCGGGCTTGTAAGGTTCTTACCGCAGTTTTGACAACTAACCCTGCAGGGACACTTTCAAGGGGTTTGCTATTGACTCGCGGCGGTAAAATATCAATACTTTTTATCTCAACTTGCGGCAACAATCTCCCACAAATGACAATGTCAGCAAAATATGAAACCTTTGACTTTTTTGTTGGACTCCAATTACTTTAATATTGTCTTGTGGTCGTGTCTTGCTATGATGGCAATGCAAAAACGCACGTTGCTTCTAATTGCCTTGATGTCTCTAATCCTAATGCAAGCCTTCGTTATGTCGGTGGCTTTGGGCAGCTCAGCTAGTGTAGGTTCCAGTAGCGATGGGTGGCCGATGTTTCGTCAGGACCCAAACCACAGCGGCTACACAGCGGACGGACTCTCAGCGAATTCTGCCCAGTTGCTATGGAATTACTCGACAGGAAGGATGGTGCAGTCCTCCCCAGCTTTTGTATATGGCTGTGTCTTTGTGGGTTCCAGAGACAGCCAAGTTTATTGCTTCAATGCTTCCAACGGGGAAGTGATCTGGAAGTACCCAATCAGATACGAAGTGTGGTCTTCCCCAGCAATCTACAATCACAGCGTCTACATCGGTGCTGACGATGGGTACCTTTACTGCCTGAACATTAACAGTGGGAGGCCTCTTTGGCGGACACTTGTCGGGATCGAAGTCCGGTCTTCCCCTGCAGTCGTGGACGGTGTTGTTTACGTGGGTTCTCAGAATAACCTTTGCGCGTTAAATTCCACAAACGGAAACATAATTTGGAGTGTGCAAGACCTTAACCCCATTGATTCCTCGCCTGCGTTTTCAAACGGGGCAGTATACATCGGGAGCGGTGACGATTGCGTTTACTCTTTTAACGCCTCCACTGGGCTCCAAATTTGGGTTCACCCCCTAAGGGCGTCTGACTCTTCTTCTCCCGCCGTCAACAACGGCTTCGTTTACATTGGCTCTTACGACGGCTACATGTACGCCCTGAACGCTTCTACAGGCGCACAGATCTGGAAGTACCAAACGGCCGACGAAGTGGAATCTTCTCCATCGGTAGCTTACGGCTGCGTTTACTTTGGTTCCGACGACAGCAACGTCTATTGCCTTAACGCATCAACGGGATTCAAAATTTGGCAGAGCCCAACCGGATATTGGGTTACTTCTTCTCCAGCAGTGGCAGGCGGCAACGTTTACGTAGGCTCCCAAGACGACAACATCTACTGCCTAAACGCCAAGACAGGAGCCAAAGAATGGCTTTACCCAACAGGAAACATCATAGAATCGTCACCCGCAATTACAAACAACACTTTATGGATCGGTTCAGACGACAGCAAAGTCTATGCCTTAGCCTTGACCAACACAGCGGGTCAACCCAAGTATTCGCAACCCACCAACCCCATGCTCTTAACCACTGTCGTGTTTGACGCCATCGCATGCGCCATTATTGCTTTTGCGATTTTTGCAGTTACCCAACATGTTTATTCTTCTCAAAGGCAGAACCGAAAAAATAAACCAAGCGACATTTTGGGACAAAACCAGTCTTGGCTTCAGGCACACCCCGATACCGTTTTCATTTTGGGAATTTTGGTTTTTTCGGCGGTTTTCTTCATCAATTTAGGAAGCGGCGTTCTTCAGACTGCTGACGAACAAACGTATTCTCAATGGGCTTATCACATGGTTAAAACCGGCGATTACCTCACGCCTTGGGCATACGGGGCGATATCATTTATGATTGGGAAGCCGCCGATGCTTATGTGGATGATGTCTCTTAGCTACCAAGTTTTCGGCATAACGAATTTTGCCTCCAGAATTTGGACTGCAGGATTTGGTGCCTTGTCCTTGGTTATCATCTACTATTTAGGAAAGAAACTCTACAATCGACCAGTCGGTTTCACTTCGGCGATTGTATTGGGTACCTTCCTAACCTACTTCGTTTTCGCAAGGTACGCTATGACTGATGTCCCGTTAACGTGCTTCGCCCTGGCAAGCGTATACTTCTTTGTCCTAAGCGAAGAGAAAGAAAATGCTATTCGAAACGCGGTTTTAAGCGGCCTTTTTTTTGGGCTGGCATTGATGACTAAGCAGATTGCTGCTCTGCTGATTCCGTTAATCTTAGTTGCGTATTTGATTGCGACAAAGAAAAGCCTGCGTTTTCTTTTCACGAAAACCTTCAATCTTTTCTGGAGTGTTGGGCTTCTGCTCTTTTCTCCTTGGCTTACCTACATGGCTGTCCGTTTTGGGAACCAGTTTTGGCGGTGGTACTTCATCTATGCCGATGTGACAAGATCAGCCGGCACTCTTGAAGGCCATCTTGCTGGCTACCTCTTTTACTTCAACTTCTTAGCACACAACGAAAATTGGCTCTGGCTTGCCTTGCTGCCCATCGCCACGGGGCTATGTGCATACAACACATTCTTCAGGCGTTCAAAACACGACGCGCTGATTTTCCTGTGGATGACAATCGTGCTGTTAGTGTTCTCGTTTGCGCAGACAAAGATTTACTGGTACATAATGCCTGTTTTTCCAGCTTTCGCCATTGCCATAAGCAGCCTACTATACCAGCTAGCGAGCAAGATACGACCTTTGCTTAGCCGCAAATGAGGGATTTTTTGCATTTGGGAAAAAGGGAATAGCGGTTGAATTAGTAGTTAGTCTTGTGTTAGCTGCAGACCACAATCATGGCTCAACCGCTTAACTTGAACCGCACGGATCGAATACAACGAAAATTTTTCGGGACTGTGCATTCACAAAGCGAGCTTATAATAGAAATGTTATTTGTGACGTTGCTTTTGTTCTACACGTTTTATTCTTTCGTCAAGTCTTCTATTTCGGTTTTTTGTCTCAAGCCCAGACAATGGAGCTATCGCAAGAGCGGTAAGCCCTCGCCCAATTTTTGTCAACTTGTTCATAAATATTTCTTCTTCGAGTATTTTCACTCTAACTTAGTTTTGGGACAGTGTAGTTCGTAAAACTTTGGCTATTTTTATCAATGAGTGAACTTGTTTTTCTGTTAGTCCCTCAACTTTTTCTTTTTCAAGTCTTTTGATGTATCTATCCAGTGCTTTCGCAGCTTCATTTCCGCCCAAAATATTGGTATCGCACATATTAACTGTCAACATTATCACCTTGAATAGAGATATGTTAAACCTAGTCATAACCTTTCTAAATGATAGTTGAAAGAACAGTTGTACAGTTAATCAGTTAGAATTAAACAAAATGCGCATTCTAGAACCAATCAAACCGTTAAAATTTACTTTAAAACATAAAAAAGGTTGTAGTAGCGTTGTACAATCAATAACTCAATCCTTACTAGCAAGTCCATAAATTTGATTGATGAAACTGCTAGCAACTTAACCCAAGATCGAGAATAAGGAAAAAGACTCATCAGAAAAAAAAGAAAGCCGAAAAAATAATTATTGGCACATGGATTGGCGGGCCCGCTGGGATTTGAACCCAGGATTCTCGGCTCCGGAGGCCGATGCCTTAATCCGTGCTAGACTACGAGCCCACAGCCCAACTTCACTGAAGGAAACAATCCAGCAAATTTAAAGCAGCCGCTTATTCCTGGATTAGTTCTTCGTCTATCCACCATGCCTTCTTCTTGCCCGACCGTTCCCCCGCATAGTACTCGATGACAGACTTACC
>JBEKPM010000053.1:0-10342 GCA_049520735.1 Bathyarchaeia archaeon
GGCTGAGTAGAGTGCGAATGCTGCGGGGAATCCTCCGATGTATAGTGTGAAAAATATTGCTGTGGGCAGTTTGTAGTTGTATTTGTAGTCTTTAAAGATGCGTCTTCCAAAGTACAAGGCTGCCAAGCGCCCCATGCCATGAGTGCATTTTATGCAATTGTAGCATGGACGTAGGCAACCCAGAAGGTGAAGTACACCATAAATCAAGATAAGGGTTAGGATAAAAAACACAATACCCGTTGTGAAATTATATAGCAGAAAAGCCACTGAATCAAGAACAATCCATAGGAAAAGCGCTAGGTTACCAAAGAGAACTAGTTTTTCTGGGAAGAAAATTGGGCGACCGTTTTTTGGTTCTGTCATGACAGCCTCTTCCAAGTGATTGACATATAAGGTTTTTTTAGCACAACAAATTCGCGCGCGTGCAATAAGCTGTTCCAGTGGATAGCCAGGAGGTTGCCGCCAGCAAACCGTGATTTTACGGCTTCTATTTTTTCTTCAACACTCGTCATGTGCTATCCTCTGTAACTGTTATGCCAGATACCGTTTGATCATCGCTTCGATATGCGCTTTGGGGTAAGCGCCAATTAATCTCTCAACTTCTTTGCCATGACTAAAGATGATTATAGTTGGAATGCTCATTATTCCAAAGCTGCTCGGGACTACTTGATTGTCGTCAACGTTCATTTTTCCGAACGCTGCTTTACCGGTATATTCAGCTGACAGTGCCTCAATTATGGGTCCTACCATTCGGCAGGGGCCACACCAAGGAGCCCAAAAGTCTATCACCAGTAATTCATTTGCTGAGACGGCTGGTAAAAAGTTGCTATCAGTCAGAATCATTGACTGTTTCGTAAATAGTGTTTTGCCTTTTTTAGCATCATGTATCAGGCCTTGAATTTTTCTGAGTCTTATTTGCTTTAATTCATTTTCCTCACACATACCTTACTGACCTCTTTTCTTTTTGATTGAGTTTTAAGATTGCTTTTGAGCGTTTAACCTCGCTACCCAGACCTTGCAGGTTGGAGAGCGGTCACATAGTTCTTCGGGAATACCGCGTGGACATTCAATTTTTTCTGCATAACATTACTTCCTCTGCTGTAACATTGTAGTTCACCCCCAAATATATCTTATGGTATTGTCAATACCAAACAATACCGTTTATATGCGAGCTACGCTAATTACTCTTTATGGAAAGCATTAACCTACTATCAAAAAAGGGAGCCTCCTGCACTGACCTACTCACATGCTTATACAACCTAAAACCCTCAGACCTTGAAGCCCTCCTTGCACTGGCAAAAAATGGAAACGCTACTCTTGACCAAATCGCAAAAATCGTACAAAAGGATCGAAGCTCGGTACACCGCTGCCTTTCTAAGCTTGTAAGTATAAATTTAGTTAGCAGGCAGTCAAAATCCCTCAAGGGCGGCGGATACTACCATACCTACGCAATGATGGACCCCGCGTTAATAAAAAAGCATGCAACAGACCGAGTAAAAGAAATAACTGAAAGCTTACAATCACTTATTGATAGCTTCGAATCAGACTTCAAAAAACACTTGGAATGAAATAACTGAGGGACCGAAAATGTCCTTTAAATTCACCACTAAACAAAACATTTACACTATAGGCGAAGTAAAGATAGGTGGTCAGCCCGGGGAGCTTCCTACTTTTTTGATAGGCTCCTTATTTTGGCTAGGTCAGAAAATCGTTCAAGATGCTAACAAAGGACTTTTTGATGTAAAAGAAGCAGAAAAAATAATCAATACCATGCAAACGCAAAGCGACATAACTGGCATAAAATTCGGCTTTGACATAGTTGGAACAACCGAGCTTGCCTTCGAGAAATACATAGACTTTGTAGCAAAACATACTGACGCACCGTTGGTATTAGACGCCATGAGCCCTGTTGCTCGTATGGCAGCAGCGGGCATGGTTAAAAAAATGGGGCTTGCAGGAAGGTGCATATACGATTCAGTTTACAAGGGCGTTCCAGAATCAGAAATTGCAAAGTTAAAGGAAAGTGGAATAGAGTCGGCAATTGTCCTAGCAGATAACCAAAAAGACAATAGCTTAGAAGGAAAAATGGCTATTGTACAAGAAACACTTGCATTGGCCGAAAGAGCTGGGATCACAAAACCGCTTATAGATACAGCCATTCCAGCATTTGCACCAGACATGGGTACATCAGTTAGAGCCATACCTGCCATGAAAGAAAAGTATGGTCATCCCTAGGTTTAGGCAGTGGAAACGTTGTCACAACTATGGGTTGGGTAAAAGCCAACGTTGCTAAAGAATTTCGCAAGGGATGTGTAACCGCAACCAACTCGATAATGCAAACGGCAGGCGCCAACTATCTAATGTTCGGACCAGCTGAACAAGCAGAATGGGTATTCCCCGCCGTCGCAGTAACCGACATATACATTGCTTCAGCAGCGGCCGATCTTGGAACAAGACCTCTAAATGAAACCCATCCAATCTACAAAGCATTCCTTTGAATTACAAGGCAACAAGCTTTTAGCTCTGGCTAAACATAACAAATTAGATGCGTTAAAATGGATTGTCAGCGTTGCAAGTCATCCCTAAATGAGGGCGAATCTTATAATCTCCATGGGAAAGTCTTATGTGAAGACTGCTATATGTATGAAACCAATCCCCCAAAAGCATGTGACCCCATGGCTGTTTCATCAGCCTTGTCTGTTCGAAAACAATTAGGCCAATCAGGCAGTTCAGGCTTAACTGAGTTACAGCAAAAAATCTATACCACCATAGAGAAGTATGGCAAAATCACAAAAGAGGACTTGGTCAAGACTCTAAACGTCAAACCAGAGCAGTTGGAGCAAGAGTTTGCTTTCTTTAGGCATTGCGAGCTACTTCGGGCTTTTAGAGAAGATGGCAAAATTTACTTTACAAAATGGGAAACAAAAAGCGCTTGAAATATTCACCCTTTAAAAAAATTACCACATTGTCTAAGCGGTGCAACCAAGATGATTTAATGGGTTAACTGCAATTCTAAAATTCTTTTTTGTACGATATCCGTCAACTTTTCTAGGAGGCTTTCTTCTGGGATTTTCTTGTCTAATTTGTCAATTATTCGGGCAAGTTCCTCATCGCCGATTGTAGTTCTTAACCCACTTTTGGAAGTCACCGTGGTCAACGTGGAATTTGATCGATTCCGTGTCAACGCTTCCCATGTCTCTTAAGAATGAGCGAATGGACAGTGCTGTTTCACCGGTGTAATGACCATCTGGCATAAAGAAGTTGAAGCCTTGAGCATAAGGAACTGTCCTCAGAAGTTTCTGAGCCGCTTCCGGGCTGCAACTATTATGAGCGTTAACCAAAATGACCATCAACGGAGTTAGAGCAGCCTGCCTATGCGCCTTGAATCATCTTTAATGACTTGCAGTTGTTCAGAAGTAGGTTTTCCCCTAATATCACCCAATCTGCCTATTGTGCTGTACTCAAGTGAGCCGTGAAATTCGCTTAGAACGTACCATTCATCGATAACATTAAAGCCTATGTGCTCAAAGTATTGTCGTATATCCTTGCCGACTGGAGTTGCCTCGTCAATCCCTGTATGTGGTCCTGAGTAAGTTACAAAGACTAGTGCGTTTTTGCCAGGAACCTTTGGAGCTGAAGGCTTAATATTACCCTTCTGGCGATCTTCAGCGAATTTTTTCTTTAGAAAGTTCGTCATCGGCTCAGGAGGATGCCACGAGTACGATGGACATCCTAAGCAGACTAAATCATAGCCAAAATAATCAAGCGCTTCCGCTTCCTCAGGCTTCTTAATAGTTACTTTGATGTCCGCTTCTTCTAACCCTTGTCCGATTGCGGTGGCTACCTTTTCTGTATTGCCTGTTTTAGACCAATAAATTATCAGTGCCGTTTTCATTTTTAAGCCCTGAACCCTACTCTGTTTTTCCTTCAAATTCAACCTTGACTGGCGTTGGTTCTTTGAAGATAAACAGCACAGGGCAGTTTGCTTCGGTTCTTCTCCAAGCAGCCTCTAGTAATTCTTTCCTTGCATCAGAGGAGGCATTAACTTTCATGGTAACGCCACTTATCATTGGTGAATCTGGCGATTTGTCAGCTTCAGCCGTTATTTCAACCATTTTGAGTTTGATGTTGCTTTTTTTGCATACATCGGCGAAAATTGTGACGCCGCAATCGGCTAGTGCCATTAAGCTTAGTTCAACGGCTGTTGGACCGCAGTCGGTTCCTCCTGCAGCTATTGAGAGATCACATTCTACGCTATGGTTTCTTTGATTATCAACCTTTGAGCGAACATTTTCAACCCATGTTGCTTTTGCTTTTATTTTTGGCAATTCTTTTCACCTCTTAAGTCTTCGTTATTTTAGTTTTGATTTAATGTTCGTGTTCGTGGTGATGGGCGTGTTCGCATCCACCTGCAAGTTCTTTGAGTTTGCCTTCTTTGAAGGATTCAATGTTGCCTTTTACTGTGTTTGCGGTTGCTTCCAGAACTGTTATGCCAGCGTCTTGGAAGGTGTTCAGCGCTCCTGGTCCCATTGAATAAGCCACTACAACGTCTGGTTTTAGTGCTAGGAAGCTTTCATGTGAGTGCCCTGGGGCGCCTCCCATGTGTTCGCTTCTATTTGGTTCAGTTTTGACTTTTGGGGCAGTCTGGTTCTCGTCAAATTCTACTACGGCGAAGTAGGGTGCTCTTCCGAAGTGATGTGCTACTTGAGCTTCTAATCCTGTTTCGTCTTCAACTGGCATCATTATTCTTTTTGTCATTTTGATAACCTTTTGTTTGATTATAGTATAGTTTAATAGATAAACAATATTAATAGGTTATGTTTAGAAAGTAAACGGGTGTGCTCATGGATAAGGTTGACAAGAAAATAATAGCTCAACTCCAAGCGGATGGTAGGACATCTCTTGAAGATTTATCCAAACTAACAGGTTTTACAAGCATGGGAACAAAGAAGAGGATGGACAAACTCATCGAAAACGGCACAATTAAAATATCTGCTCTGATCAACCCAACTGCGCTTGGGCTGCATCTGGCTATCGTGATGCTGGAAATGGAGAGTGCTGAAGCGATGCAAGATGTTCTCGTCCGTTTCGAGGAGTGCCCCAGAATAGTTCAGATTTTCAAAACAATAGGTGGCTACAATCTGATGGCACTTATAGTTGCAGAAACGAGAGAAACCTTAGAGAGCATCTCGATGGAGAAATGCTCCTTAAGATGCAGCAAAGGAATCCGCAGATCGGAGTTTTACCCTGTAAGCGACACATATTTTTCGCCTTTCCTTCAAATAAGAGAAAACTTAGCGAATAAAGAAAAAAAGGTTTCACCGTGCAATGTTGAATGCGACCCCTGTAACCGATATGAAACCAAAAAATGTGTTGGTTGTCCAGCAACGAGTAACTACAAAGGTTCTCTATAAGCGGAAGCAACAAAATGAGTCGAGAAAACAAAAAAATCACCCTCAACATCGGCGGCATGAGCTGTATAAACTGCTCACTGACCATAGAGAAAGTACTCTCTAAACTAAACGGTGTAATCCACGCCACCGTCAACTTTGCCGCTGAAAAAGCAATTATAGAATACAACCCAGACCTCGTCGATCAGAAAACCATAGAAAATACCATCGCTGAATCAGGATACCGGGTTATACATGAGAAAATCGTGCTCCAGATAGGTGGTATGAGCTGCGTTAATTGCGCCCAAAGCATAGAAAAAGCATTAAACAGCAAAGAGGGCGTCTACAATGCAACCGTTAACTTTGCTACAGAAAAGGTCACCGTTGAATATAACCCCGAACAATTAAGCTTGGCTGGAATCAAAAAAATCATACAAAACGTCGGTTACCAAATTATCGAACCCGAAAAAACCGTTCAGGATGCTGAAGGCAAAGAGCGCCAACGCCACATTCAACGCCTAAAAATCCTTTTGGCAGCAAGTGTTGCATTGACTATTCCCATAATACTTTTGATGTGGTTCCCCGTTTTGCCTATGCACCAAAACAACATTTTGCTGTTTATTTTGGCAACTCCCGTCCAATATATTGTAGGATGGACATTTTACGTTGGCGCATACAAGGGTTTGAGAAACAAAACCGCCAACATGGATACTTTAATCGCTATGGGAACTTCCACCGCTTGGCTCTATAGTACCGCGGTTACCTTTGCACCAAGCATTTTCCCAGGCGCCGGAGTTTTCTTTGATACAGCCACAATGATCATGAGCTTCATTTTATTGGGAAAACTCTTAGATGCTATAGCAAAAGGTAGAACCTCAGAAGCCATCAGAAAAATCATGGGTCTGCAGGCAAAAACTGCCAGAATAATTAGAAATGAGGAAGAACAGGAGATTCCGATTGAAGATGTCCAGGTAGGAGACATTGTGGTTGTTAGACCAGGAGAAAAAATTCCTGTTGACGGCATCGTTACAGAAGGATATTCAGCTGTAGATGAGAAAGTAATCACGGGCGAAAGCATCCCAATTGAAAAGAAAAGCGGTGATCAAGTGGTGGGTGCCACTATGAACAAAACTGGGATGCTGAAATTCAAAGCTACCAAAGTCGGCAAAGACACAGTTCTTGCCCAGATCATAAGCATGGTTGAAGATGCATTAAGTTCCAAAGCACCTATTCAAAGACTGGCAGATATCGCGTCAAGTTACTTTGTTCCAGCCATAATAATAACTGCAACGCTCTCAGCGTTGGCATGGTATTTCATAGTCGGAGCAACCTTCATTTTTGCCCTTACCGTTTTTATCGCTGTGTTAATTGTTGCTTGTCCCTGTGCTCTGGGACTTGCCACCCCAACAGCCATAATGGTCGGGGTGGGGAAGGGAGCAGAAAATGGAATTCTAATCAAAAATGGCGAAACACTAGAAGCGGCTTACAAGCTTCAAACGGTAGTTTTCGATAAAACAGGAACACTCACCAAAGGCGAGCCTGAAGTCACAGACATCATCCCAACCGAAGCGTTCAAGGAAAACCAACTTTTGCAGCTAGCCGGCATCGCAGAGAGAAACTCAGAGCACCCACTTGGAGAAGCCATAGTAAAAAAGGCAAAAGAAAAAGGTCTCCAGATTGATGAGCCTGACGTCTTCAACGCCCTCCCGGGATATGGAGTGGAAATAGAGCATAAAGGTGCTAGAATATTGTTGGGCAACCGCAGGCTGATGGAAGCAAACAACTTGGACATTGTCGCGTTGGAAGGCAAAATGAGAAGGCTTGAGGAAGAAGGAAAAACCGCGATGCTCCTTGCAGTTGACACTCGGCTTGCAGGATTGTTAGCTGTCGCTGACACGTTGAAGGAACACTCTGTCGACGCCGTAAGAACCCTCCAGCAAATGGGTTTAGAGACCATCATGATTACAGGTGATAATCAAAGAACAGCTAACGCCATAGCAAAACAATTAGGCGTTAACGGTGTGTTCTCCGAAGTTCTTCCAAGCGAAAAAGCCACCGAGATAAAGCGGCTGCAATCCGAAGGCAAAGTTGTTGCTATGGTTGGCGACGGAATAAACGACGCTCCTGCTTTGGCACAAGCAAACATTGGAATTGCCGTTGGCAGCGGAACAGATGTAGCTATTGAAACGGGAGATATCGTGTTAATTAAGAATGATTTAAGGGATGTAGTGGTTGCCATTCAGCTAAGTCGCGCCACAATGAAGAAAATTCGGCAAAATCTGTTCTGGGCTTTCTTCTACAACATCGTGCTCGTTCCGTTGGCAGCAGGCGCATTCTACCCCATATTACATGTCCTGTTTAATCCAGTCTATGCGGCAGCAGCCATGGCAAGCAGCTCAGTAACTGTAGTTACCAATGCTTCACTCCTCAGGAGATTTAAACCAAAAATCTAATCACAAGACATCAAGCTTGGAGGTGAAAAGAGTATGGCTAAAGATTTAGTTTGCAACATGGAAGTTGATGAGAAAACTGCGAAATACAAAACAATCTACCAAGGCAAATACTACTATTTCTGCGCTCCAGGATGCAAAAAATCCTTCGAGGCAAACCCCCAAAAATACCTCGGTGGGGACTCATCAAGTCAAAATTGCAGTTGCAGTAAAGACCACTGCTAAACCTTTAAGGTTTAGCTTTTAACGTTCTTCTTTTTTGTTTCACGTTAAGAAAAAAAGGTAACACCCCACAATGTGGAATGCGACTTACGCAAACGATACGAGACCCAAAAGTGCGTCGGTTGCCTAACAACGAGTAATACAAATGTACTCTATAATTTGGAAAACTCCACATAAGCGCTAGTCTAATAAAACCCTGAGCTCTTACAGGGCTTAAAGTCAACAATTGAATAAGGAATAGAAACAATGTCCAATGCAATAGAGGTAAACGACCTAACGAAATATTATGCTGACTTCTTGGCAGTGGATCACGCAACTTTTGAGGTCAAGCAAGGCGAAATCTTTGGATTCTTAGGTCCCAATGGGGCTGGTAAAACGACGACAACCAAAATGCTTACTGGACAAACCAGGCCATCTTCAGGAACGCTTATGATTGCAGGTTTAGATATGCTTCGGCAACCGGTTGAAGCAAAGGGTTTCATTGGCGTCGTCCCTGAAAACTCGAATGTCTATGATGAGATGAGCGCTTGGAACAATTTGATTTTTGCTGCTCAACTTTACAGAGTGCCCAAGAGTGAGAGAGAAAAAAAAGCAAAGGAACTGCTGGAGCTCTTCGGACTTTATGAACGTCGAAAGGACCGAGCTGGAGTCTTCTCTAAAGGAATGAAGAGAAGACTAACAATAGCAGCCGCCCTAGTTCATTCACCAAGAATACTCTTTTTAGATGAACCCACATCGGGGCTAGATGTCCAAAGTTCTCGTATGATACGAAAATTGGTTAAAGACCTCAATGAGACTGGTGTTACGGTTTTTCTGACTACCCATTACATTGAAGAAGCCGACCAGCTATGTCAGCGGGTTGCCATGATTAACAAAGGAAAAATAGTTGCTTTAAACGCCCCACAGAAACTGAAGGCTTCAGTTGACGAGCATCAAATTGTTGAAGTATCATTTGATCAGACAAAAAATTTGGAAAGCAAACTGGCAAGCTTAAGAGACATAGAAAAGGTTGGACAGTTTGGCGATAAGTTCAAGCTTCATTTTAAAAGCACTTCAGAAGCAATCCCTCTGATAGTTGATTTCGCCAAAGAGAATAACCTGAAAATTGTCTCAATCAACACCTTAAACCCTAGTTTAGAGGATGTTTTTGTCGAATTGACGGGGCTAAGTGCAGAAGTCATGAAAACGGAGAAGGAACAAGGAAAGAAGGTGGCTAACCTTGGCTAGAATGTGGACCGACTCGTTAATTAAAGCATTTTACATTGCGTTGAAGGATGCGAAGGTTTACTATTTTAAGGCTCCGAACTTTACCTTTGGACTTTTAATTCCAATTTCGTTATTCTTAGCATTTAGCATGGCTGGGAATATAAGTCCGGTTCTGATAGTTGCTGGGCTTTCTTCGCTATCTATGCTCTTTGGTACTACTTCCATTGAAGCGGTAGCGGTTGTCTTGGAAAAACAAACGGGTACCTTTGATAGGTTACTGGTAGCGCCAGTTTCGTTGTTTACCATAGTTTTGGGAAAAACTATTGCAGGTTTCTTTTTTGGACTATTACTTGCAGCTGTAACTATTTTTCCATTGGCAGCTTTTGCAGGCGTAACAGTAATGAATCCGTTTCTTGCAGTATTAGCGATTGCTTTTGCGTCTATGGCGTTTTCAGCGCTTGGAATAATAACTTCTGTTTATGCAAAGTGGGTTCCGGACGCGCAAATGTATGCAAACTTTTTGAGATTTCCAATGACATTTCTTTCGGGAACTTTTGTAGCTTTAGAGACTTACCCTTTGCCGTTGCAAGTTGTTGCCCGTTTCCTTCCACTTACGTACTCCATTGAAGCCCTACAGAACTGCATATCCGGCTCAGCAATTACTAACATTTACCTTGTCGATATTGCCGCGCTGTTTACATTTACCGTCATATTTCTGTCCGTAGCCACTGCAGTTTTGAAGAGAAGAACTAAAGACTAGAATGTAGGAAAGAGTTAAGCATAAAATAATTGACTACAATTAAGGGAGAGCGAAAAATGTCCGAGGAAACATACGAAGGTATCCCCAGAGGCAAAATACCTTGGGACCCAAAGATCGATTATGAAAAGTGTGTGACATGCGGAAAGTGTGTTGATTTTTGCCATATGAGTTCCTTTAGACTAGAGGAAAAAGATGGCGAAAAACGAACTGTAGTAAATCCAAATAGATGTGTCGTATTCTGCAGAGGTTGCGAAGATATTTGTCCCGCAGGCGCTATCACACATCCATCGGAAGAGATAACACAAGCGATAATT
>JBEKPM010000054.1:0-12772 GCA_049520735.1 Bathyarchaeia archaeon
TTGAAGCTCTGTACCCGCCATTGATCGCGTTTGTATTAATATTCGTATCGACACTTGTAATCTACAATTTAGGCAAAAGGTCTGCGCCTAAAACCACCATGGGCGAAAACGCGCAAGCCTCCTATGCTTGCGGGGAAAAAGCTTCTTTTCCATGGTTAAAAGTCAACGTATCATTGTACAAATATTTAATTTACTTCGTCATCTTTGACTCGTCTGTACTTTTACTTGCTTTTGCCTCTTTTGCATTGGCAGGCACAAACCCGCTTTTCTTGATCCTCTATCTTGGCATAATTCTTGCTGCCGGCTTTGTTCTTCTGGAGGGAGGTAAAGAATAATGGCGGGTACAGTAACATGGGCACGAGTAAAATCACCATGGGTCCTGCATTTTAATTCAGGCGCGTGCAACGGATGCGACATAGAAATAGTCTCTTTACTTACACCCAAATATGACGTTGAACGCTTCGGCATAAAACTTGAGCCCTCACCACGGCACGCCGACGTATTACTAGTTACAGGAGCCGTCACAAAACAATGCACAGAACGACTCAAACGAATATATGACCAAATGCCACAACCCAAATTCGTGGTAGCCATTGGTGCATGCGCATGCTCAGGCGGTGTTTTTGCAGGATGTTACGGCGTGGAGGGCGGCGTAGATAAAGTAATCCCAGTTACAGCTTACATACCTGGATGTGCGCCTCGTCCAGAAGCGCTCATTGACGGCGTAGTTAAACTTCTGAACGCTTTAAGTCCACCTAAACCAAAGAAGCAGCCTAAACACCCGAAAGTTGTTGAAGCGCCCAAGGAAGATGCAAAACCTGAGGCTCCTAAACCAGAAGCCGTAACCCCGCAAGAAGCTAAACCAAAAGTTGAGGAGACAAAACCAGATGCAAAAGAGTAAAATAAACATTGTTAACGAAATCGTATCCAAACTTGGAGAAAAAGTCCAGATTCAACTTGGACAACTAGGCAAAGCCGCAATAGTGACTAGCAACGGCTTGCATAGAGATGTCTTCAAAGCCATGGCGGAAGCAGACGAGAAAACCGCGATTGTAGCCATAACAGGCTTAGACTTGGGAGCAAACTTAGGTATACTTTATCACACTCGTACTTCAAACGCGTTAGTAACTGTTAAAGCTGAAGTGCCAAAAGAAAACCCAAAAATCCAAACAATAACTGACATAATTCCAGGCGCAGTCTTCCACGAATTAGAAGTAACAGATCTCTTAGGCGTCATTTTTGTAGGAAACGAAAACCCAGGACACTTTGTTCTAACGGACAATTGGCCCATGGGCGTGTATCCACTGCGAAAGGATGTTAACGCAAACGAAATAAAACTTAACCCGTCACCGCCAGAAGAAGCCAAAACTGCAGAGGAAGGAAAACTCACTAAAATTATCATCGGTCCCCAGCACCCTGCACTCTTGGAACCCGAAAAGTTTGCCATTACAGTTGACGGCGAAACCGTAGTGAAGGTTGAACCCCGAATCGGATACGTGCATCGGGGCATAGAGAAAGCTGCTGAATCACGCACTTACCTGCAGGATATTTACTTAGTTGAGCGAATCTGCGGTATATGCACTACAATCCATGCATGCGACTTTTGTGAAACGGTGGAAAAGCTGTTAAAGACTGAGGTTCCGCAGAGAGCAAAGTACCTGCGAGTGATAGCTTTAGAACTTAACAGGTTACACAGCCACTTCCTAACCTTAGGTCATGCTGGTCTAGAAATTGGTTATGAAACGTTATTCCAGTATTTCTGGAGAGACCGAGAACCAATTATGGACCTGATTGAGTTAACAAGCGGCAACCGTGTTTACCCCTCAATCATGACTATTGGCGGTGTAAGACGCGACTTAAGAGAAACCGACATACCTCGAATAAAATCCACATTGGTTGACCTGAGAAAGAAATTGCCGTTCTACCGACAAGTTTACGAAAATGAGCCTTCACTTAGGGCACGCATGAAAAACGTCGGGGTTCTCAAAAGGGAAGATGCATTAAAACTATGCGTTGTTGGTCCAGTAGCCCGCGGCTCAGGCGTCGACATTGATGTACGCAAGGATGAACCCTATGAAGCGTACGGGGAGATTCCATTTAAAGAGATAGTTTACACTGACGGCGATACTTGGGCAAGAATGAACGTACGCCTGGATGAAGTTGAAGAAAGCATCAACATAATTGAGTATGCACTTGACCATTTGCCAACAGGGCCATTCAGGGTTAAGGTGCCAAGAGCCGTGCCAGCAGGTGAAGCCGTTAACCGTGTCGAAGCTCCAAGAGGCGAACTATTCTGTTACATAAAAAGCAACGGCACAGCATTCCCAGACCGAGTTAAAGTGCGCACTCCAACATATGCTAACATTCCAGCATTCCTCAAAACCGCAATAGGTGAAAACATAGCTGATGTGCCTCCGAACTTTGTTAGCTTAGACCCATGCTTCTCATGCACTGACAGGTAACCGGCATGATCGACTTCTTCCTAATCTTACGCATCTTAATCTTCCCAGGCTTTGCATTCATCCTGCTGTTAACTTTGTTCTGCGATTGGATGGAACGAAAAATCGAAGCCCGCCTGCAAAACCGCGTTGGTCCCATGGTCGCAGGTCCAGGCGGAATCCTTCAGCCCTTAGCTGACTTCATAAAACTCTTAACGAAAGAAGATATTGAACCAAGAGACGCTAAAAAATTAGTTTTCAGGTATGCCCCTCTGGTAGCGTTCACAATTATGGTTTTTGCCATGTGTTTTCTGCCTATTGATGGAGCAAGCGTTCTTTCCACAACCGGGTTTAATGGCGACTTGATTGTTATTTTAGCCTTTGTCACAATTGCGAACTTTCTCTTGTTCCTTTCAGGATGGGCATCATGCAACCCCTATGGATCTATCGGCTCAGCAAGAGTATTGACACAGTTTTTAGGTTACGATATACCGCTTACTTTACTTGCGTTAACACCAGCATACATCGCTGGGAGCCTAAGCATATTCGCTATAAGCTCAAGCCAGGTTACCCCGTTTATTCCATTCATTATCTTGGCGCCGTGGGCGTTTGTGCTGTTTATTATAACTATGCAGGCAGAGCTGGAAAAAGATCCCTTTGACATTCCGCATGCAGAAAGCGAAGTGGTCGGCGGATTAGAAACGGAGTACACAGGCGGCAAATTAGCGTTCCTTCACCTGACACGCGACGTGCAAATTGTTTTCGGCGCAGCATTAGTTGTGGAATTATTCCTCGGCGGACCAAACGGACCAGTATTCATCGGGCTGCCAGCATTCTGGTACACATTGTGGTTTTTGCTTAAACTGCTTGCAGTTGTAGCAATTACCGAGTACATAACAGTTGTTTTTGCAAGACTACGCATTGACCAAGTCTTGTCTGCTAACTGGAAGATACTGTTACCTGCAGCGATTTTGTCGCTTATAATAACAGTCGCAATGGTTACGTGGATTTATCCACTGGTGATTTAGAAAATGGCGAAAAAAGCACGTATTTCTCCAATGTTCAGAAGAGCGGCATCGCATATCTTCACTAAACCCGCAACAACCAAATACCCGTTTGTCAAGCCTACGTTACCCGAAGACTACCGTGGGCAACAAGTATTCGACATAAAATTATGCATCAGTTGCGGTCTATGCAGCAGAGATTGCCCAGCAAAAGCAATTGAAATGGTTGAAGTTGAAGGCAAAAAACGTCCACAATTCAAGCTGGACCAATGCATCTTTTGTTACCAATGTGCCGAAAGCTGCCCTAAAAACGCAATCAAAAGCTCCGTTTTCTACGAGTTAGCGACAACTGATAAATCTTCATTAGTCATGAAGCCTAAGGCATGCGTTCAGAAAGGTGCTGGTAATGATTCTTGAAGTTCTCTCAATTGGCTTATTAGTTTCCGCTTGCCTGGCTCTGTACCTTGACGAAGTTATATATTCTGTTGCTGCTCTATCAGGGACCTTTCTTTTCACAGCATTACTTTACGCTGTAAACGGAGCGGTCTACGCGGCGATTTTCCAGTTCGCCGTCGGTGTAGGCACCTTAGCAATCCTGTTTTTATCAGGAGAAATGCTAAGCAACAAATCATTAAAGAAAACATCACCACAGAAGACCTTAGCTTTGATTGGCGTAGGCGTAGTTTTAGCATTGCCTGCAATCTTCCTGTCAGTTTCTGGTTCAACAGGAACCTATTCCGATGCTTCTTTCGGTGATGCATTATGGAACTATAATGGCATAGACGTTGTTTTACAAGCTTTAGTCATTTTGACGGTGGCGCTAGGAATCGCCATCGTTTTGTATGAGCGGAGGAACGGTGGGAAATAATGGACTTTGTCATACTATCAATTGCAATGCTGGCAATCGGCATCTACGGGTTGTTAACTAATCGGCAACTTTTGAAAGTCTTCATATCCATAGAGCTAATTGCCACCGCCGCCACACTGAATTTTGTGATGTTTGCCTCTTCCACGGGTCAAGGTTTAGGACAAGCCCTTCTGATACTGGCGTTTTCCACAGACACCGCCGTCAGCGCAGTAATTTTGGCGTTGCTGGTTATTGTAACGAAGAAGTATGGGACAAGTAACATCAACGAAATACTAAAAATGCAGGAAAAAGGGGAAAGTGAGGCTGAAGCATAATGGCACTTGATATTACTATTTCCGCATGGCTTGTTTGGATATTACCGCTTGTTGCATGCATGTTCGTTCCATTAATCGCAAAAAAAGGCGATAAAATTCGAAACTACTTTGTCATAGCGATCATGGCAGCTACAGCTGCGTTGGCGCTTTCACTTGTCCCTGACGTCTTTTCTGGCAATGGGCAAGCCACAGTAAGGACAATTGCTTGGATCCCGCAAATCAGCGCGGGAGTATATATTGATCCGCTGTCGGTTTTGTTCACGTGCCTTGTTGCCTTCTTCGGGTTAATTATCGCCATTTACTCTTGGGGTTACATGAAAGGCGAAGAAGGATTATCACGATATTACTTCTGGATTATGCTTTTCATCGGCTCAATGATAGGTCTTGTCATCACAGATAACCTGCTTCAAATGTTTATTTTCTGGGAAATGGTGGGCTTATGCTCTTACGCGTTAGTTGCTTTCTGGTTTAAACGGCCCGCATCAGTCAATGCAGGCAACAAAGTTTTCATCATGACCCGCATCGGCGACATATCCCTGCTTGCCGCAATAGGCATACTCTACGCGGGTCCACTGGTCGGCGGGCAGGCAATTGCCTCATTCAGCTTCCGCGGCATAATTGCGGCTCTTACAGCAGGTGCAACTGCTGGAACCCTCAACACGGGACTATTAGTTGTCGTATTCTTCCTTGTTTTGGGCGGCGCCATCGCAAAATCCGCTCAACTCCCGCTGTTCACTTGGCTATACAGCGCAATGGAAGCACCAACGTCAGTCAGCGCTCTCTTGCACGCTGCCACAATGGTTAAGGCAGGTGTCTATCTTCTTGCAAGATTCATACTCATAGCTACAGTAGCCACGCCCCTAATTGTTGCGCTTCAACCGCTCTGGTTCCCAACAGTCGCTTGGATAGGAGTCTTAACAGCGTTTGTTGGCGCTACGCTCGCAATAACTACGACCGACATCAAAGGTGTCCTCGCATACTCAACGGTTAGCCAAATCGGTTTCATGATGGCTGGTTTAGGTGCAGCTGTCACGGGAGCAGTCTCCATCGGCTGGTTCGCAAGCCTCTTCCACATGGTTAGCCACGCTTTCTTCGAAGGGTTAGGCTTCCTCATCGCAGGAGGCATCATCCATGCAATAGGCACGCGAGACATGCGGTTGATGGGCGGATTGCGCAAGTACATGCCAATCTCGTTCATACTTATGGGCATAATG
Source organism: Bathyarchaeia archaeon (assembly GCA_049520735.1). Lineage (GTDB taxonomy): Archaea > Thermoproteota > Bathyarchaeia > Bathyarchaeales > Bathycorpusculaceae > Bathycorpusculum. The sequence continues at coordinate 5,839 of JBEKPM010000054.1, forward strand.
ATTATAACTACAAGCGGTTTGCCGCCGTTTGCATCATTCTTCAGCAAAGGCTTAATCATCTCAAGTGTTACGAACATTAGCGCAATAAGCCTTACGAGCGCTAGCACAATACAGGCAATAATTCTATACGCCACCGCAGCAATCACGTTTGCTTATTGCATTCGAATGTTCAGCCTAGTATTCATGGGCAAAGAATCCGAGAACCTGCAGAAGCAACATGTGCATGAAGCGCCCAAAGTTATGCTAATCCCTGCCGCTATTCTTACTGGCTTATGCGTTGTTTGGGGTTTATCGATGCCTTTAGTCGTGAACTTTATGCATTTAAACAACCTTGGAATCTCACTGCTCGGTTCATTCATTGACATAGAAACACCAATCTTCCTGGCGCTGCTGGTGCCCACTGGTTTGCTGGTGTACTGGGCTTACTACAAGAACAACATGAGCATAAGAAGCCTTGGCGGCGGCAAAAACCCAATTGCAACCATGCTAAACCACGCTTACTTCTTTGACGACGCCTACTACGCCTTAGTCAAAGGAATCGGAAAGTTCTCTGACGGCCTCAAATACGTTGATGATTTGGCGAATCTGGGGCTAGCCTCCTTTGCAGGTGGGTTTGAGCGGGTCTCTTTAAAGCTGAAAAAAGTGCCATCCACAACGATTCAAAATTACCTCGCTGCCGGAATAGTTGGTTTCATACTAATCGTAGTGCTGATAATATTAACGGTAGGGGTGTAATGAAATGACGTTTGCTCTTCTAGCAGTATTTGCAATTCCAACTCTAAGCATACCATTTGTCTACTTTACTGGAAAGAAATCGCCTAAAGCTGCAGCGCTCTTTATTGCCTTAATTGCCCTAGTCAACATAGCGTTACTCTTAACGACTGTTCCTACGATTCTCAACAGCTCAAGCCACCAGTACATTGAAAACTACAACTGGGTTTCAGTAATTTCAACGTCATTCACACTTTTCGCCGACGGCATCAGCGTTTCCATAGCCATAGTAAGCCTCATTCTTATTCTAGTTGCGTCAGTTTTCTCCATCTCCTACATGGCTGGAAAAAAGAACCTGTCGGTCTTCTATGCACTGCTAAGTATGCTTACCGTCGGGTCAGTAGGCGTCTTTTTAACATCTAACCTTATCCTGTTTTACTTCTGCTGGGAACTAATGCTAGTTCCAGCATACTTCATAGTCGGCGAATGGGGCTACAAAGACTCATACAAGAAAGCATTCAAATTCTTCATATACACGCATGCAGGAGCCGTTTTCGTACTCTTAGGCATCGGCGCAACCTACTTTGCAACGGGAACCACCGACATGCTTGCAGCCCACAATGCACTACTAACAGCTAGCCCCGCTCTTGTCAAGTGGATTCTCGTAGCCTTAACCTTAGGATTCGCCGTTAAAATGGCTGTCATTCCAGTCCACATGTGGCTGCCCGATGTTTACTCTGAAGCGCCTGCACCAATGTCAGCGCTGTTAGGCGGAGTCATGATAAGTGCAGGAGCTTACGCAATGCTTCGGCTTTCACTGGGAATGGTTTTCCCAGCTGTCGGACTGACATTTGGAACCAACTTTCTGCATGCATTAGCCATAATCGGAGTACTTTCCGCCTTCTTTGGCTCGCTCGTATCGCTGGTTTCAACTGACATAAAACGGCTTATCGCCTACTCAAGCATCGCCCACATGGGTTACATAATGTTCGGGCTATCGCTGTTTCCAGTGAACGCTACTTTAGGAGCAGTTGTCCTGCTCTCATCAGCCATCGCGATAAGCGGAACTGTCCTGCATATCATCAGCCACGCCCTAAGCAAAGGCCTCCTCTTCCTCACCGCAGGAGGAATAATGAAGCAAACGGAAAACAACAGAGATATCCGCAAAATGGGTGGATTAGCATCAAAGATGCCATTCACGGCGGTTTCATCAATTATAGCGGCGTTAAGCATAGGCGGAGCGCCGCCTTTAGCATGCTTCATCAGTGAATTTCTAATATTCGTCGGTGCCTTCCAAATAATAAAAGCTGATTCATTCTACATTATACCCACTGCTCTTATGCTCATAGCAACGGTGCTTTCACTCGCATACGTGCTTCGATTCATTTCAAATGTTTTCTATGGCCAATCCAAAAACGAAGCTGGGGAAATAATCGAAAAAGGCAAAGAGGAAAAGAAAACCTTCGAGGTTTCAAACTACATGAAGCTGTCCTTCGCCGTCTTAGTGGTGTTAATCGTCCTTGTTGGGATTTATCCGACGTTCTTCCTGAATCTAATTCAAACTGTGAGATTTAACTGAAGGTGACTGTTAATGGTTGAAATCATAGATGTAATATTGCCGATATTCACTCTTGTTATAGCTGCATTGCTAACTATCCCAGTGTTCAGGCTAATAAGAAAAAGCAATAACAAGACCGCCTTGACCCTAGGCTGGTTCATAGCCGTATTTGCAATTGCAGGCGCAACAGTGGCTAACTTAGCGCTAAACTATTACAGTACACCTTCACCAGGCATTATTAGCTTAGGGTTAGGTGGCAGTTCCGTAGCGATGTTCTCTAGTGCCTTCATGGTTGACGCCATATCCATTTTCATGGCAATAATCATAGTCGCAATCAGCGCCGTAGTCCTGATTTACACCGTGTTCGCCGTCGGCTCAAACGACCGACCATCAGAACGATACTTTGCCATTATGCTAATGACTGTCGCGGGCTTACTTGGCGCTGTCCTCGCAGGCGACCTCTTAACACTCTTCATATTCTGGGAAGCCGCAACAGCAGGTGCAGCCTTCTTAATGCTTTTCAAGAAAAACGCGTTCTCAATCAATGCGACACTAAAATATCTCATTATGGTTATCATTGCGTCGGCTTTCGTAGTATTTGGGCTTTCCGTGGTTTACGGTTTAACTGGAACTCTAAACTACCTGGCAGTCGGCCAAGCTTTAACAACTTTAAGCAATAATCACCTGCTTATCATTGCATTCGTCTTTATAGCAGCCGGCTACGCGATTGAAGCTGCAATTGTGCCTTTTCACTTCTGGCTTCCCGACGCCTACACCGCAGCCCCGGCATCCTCAGCAGCTTTCCTCTCAGCCCTTGTTGACCAAGGCAGCTACTATATCCTCATACGAGTACTCTTGTATATTGTGGTTCCAAAAGGCTCAAATGCAGTGTTAGACTGGACTTTGATGCTAGCGGTCATGGCAGCATTAGCTATGGTTGTCGGCAACTTGTTTGCATTAATACAAACTGATATAAAACGCTTGATTGCATACATCTGCGTCGCCGACGTAGGCTACAACCTGGTAGCCATATCGAGTGTATCTTCACTGGGTTTACTTGGCAACCTTTACTTCTTCTTGATCGGCGGCATCACCACAGCCCTCGCTTTCATGACAATCGGCGTTTTAAACAGTCACGGATTCAAAAGCATGGATGACTTTGCAGGGATAGGCAAGAAAATGCCGCTTGTATGTTTAGCTTTGGTAATGGCGGGGCTATCATTTGCTGGTGTCCCCCCATTCGGCGGCTTCATAGGTAAATACTTGGTCTTCACCGCCGCGATAGAAGCGAACTTGAGCTGGCTGGCAGTTATCGGAGTTTTGACAAGTGTCCTTCAAACCGCGTTCTTGTTCAGGTTAATCTACGTCATGTACGGAAAGAAAGCCAAAAACGAAACGTCCATAAAAGAATCAAAACGCATACTCATCCCAATCTTCATCCTTGCAGGCACACTCATAGTCGTAGGCTTGTACCCGCAAATCGTCCTCAACTTAATCCACCCAGTCGTCAACCAACTCAAAACAATAATACCAACCCTACCAACTCTACCAACTGCGTAACCAAAACCAAGTAAAAAGCCGCCCATGACATAAGCTCTCGTTTTCTTTCTTTATCCAGCAAACCTTGTTCAGAAAGCCACCTGAGGCAGGAAAGCAAATAGAGTTATAAGGCCAAAATTCGCCTACCCAAGGAAGAGAGTACTTGCTTTACAAGGATGGGGAACGCCTATGAAAGCAAAAGTTTGGAAGATTTTAGGTTCTACGTTAATTTTGATTTTCGCATTGTCAATTGTGCCCGCAGCACGCAGCATCGGAGCCGTGCAGCCACGTCAAAACCAAACAGCGCGGTACCTCTTGGAACAATCATTGCCGGAGGCGTTGCTGCGGTACTTGCCGTAGCCTTAGCTGCGGTTGTTCTGAATGAAAGAAAGAAAAACGAAAACAAATGATTTCGAACTGAAACCCTTGTTTTTGAGTGCACGCCGTTATTTTTGGGTTTGAGATCAACAGACTATTTTCGTATTTGCCCACTGCCTAAGATTACATATTTTGTTGTTGTCAGGTGTTGTACACTCATAGGTCCTCTTGCATGTAGCTTCTGGGTGCTGATGCCGATTTCCGCGCCCAACCCGAACTGGTTTCCGTCGGTGAACCGTGTTGAAGCGTTCCAGTAGACAGCGGCTGAGTCGATTTCGTCCGCGGTAAGTATAGAGTCTGAATGGTGTGTTCCGTATTTGTTGATGTGTGCAATGGCTTCGTCGAGGTTTTTAACAACTTTCACACCTATGATTAGGTCTAGAAATTCGGTATACCAGTCTTGTTCAGTCGCTGCTTTCACGTCGGGGATGATGCTGCGGGTGGCCTCGTCGCCGCGGACTTCCACGCCCTTCTCTCGGAGTGCCGCAACAACCACGGGCAGGTAACGATCGGCGATTCTGCTGTGAACCAGAAGTTTTTCGGCAGCGTTGCATGTGCCAGGCCTTTGGCATTTTGCATTTATGATTATGGGCGTAGCTTTTTCGAGGTCAGCGTCTTCTTCCACGTAAACGTGGCAGTTGCCCGTTCCGGTCTCAATAACGGGGATACGCGATGTCTCAACTACTGTTTTGATTAGGTCTGTACCGCCTCGGGGGATGAGGACGTCAATGTACTCGCGCATCCGCATTAGCTCCTCAGCCAAATGGCGGTGAGCCGATTCCACCACTTGAATAGCGTCAACAGGCACAGGAGTTCCTATCAATGCGTCCCGTAAAACTTCGCATATAGTGACGTTCGAGTTCAAAGCGTCGGAGCCGCCTCGCAGTATGACGGCGTTTCCTGATTTGATGCAGATCCCAGCCGCATCCGAAGTCACATCGGGCCGCGACTCGTAAATGATTCCGATAACGCCCAGTGGCACGCGAACTTGACTAATTATTAACCCGTTGGGGCGTGTCCACGTGTTTAGGATTGTGCCGATCGGGTCAGGCAAAGCCGAAACTTCTCGTAGACCTTTAGCCATAGCTTGAATCTTGCGTTGATCAAGAGCTAAACGGTCAATCAACGCTGCTTTGAGTCCGCTGTGCATTGCAGCGTCAACATCCGTCAAGTTGGCGGTCAAAATCTTCTCAGTGTTCGCTTCCAACCCATTTGCCATTCTGCAAAGCGCCGTGTTCTTAGCTTCGGCCGTAAGCTTAGCCATTTCAACTGATGCAGCTTTCGCTTTTTTGCACATTTCAGTTATCATTTTTCTTCCCCGATAAGATGGATATTCCTATGCTCTACCGCTTCTTTAGGTTTATCTGACCCAAGCTTGATCTGCACTTCAATTGCCTGACAGCCCTTAATCAGGTTCAACTCACCGCTGGAAAAGTTAGGGTTCCCTTTAGCGAACTCAACCTTACACTCATCCACGATACTGACCACGTCGCCAACGTTAAATTGCCCCACTACACAGGTTATGCCGACAGGCAGAAGACTTGAACCCTCAAAAATGGCTTTCTTTGCACCTGAGTTAACATGGATTTCGCCTTTGACAGCGGCGCCATATGCTATCCAACGCTTAACCGCCGACAGGGGGTTCTGAGGTTTGAAGAATGTGCCGACATCTCTTCCCGCAAGAATATCTACAATTACGTTTTCCCTCCGGCTGTTAGCTATAACAACGGGGATGCCGCACGAAGTCGCGATTTCAGCAGCCTTAATTTTGCTTTGAATGCCGCCTCGGCCAACCTTGTTTTTACCGCTAAGTGAGTTTTTGAGTTCAGGTGTTATGGCTTCAACGTTCTTAATCAGCTGTGCGCCTGCTTCCTGGGGGTCAGCAGTGTACAAACCTTCGACATCGGATAGTATGACAATCATGTCTGCTCCAATCGCGTTTGCAACCAGGACTGAGAGGATGTCGTTGTCGCTGAAGTTCACTTTGTATCCTTCTTTTTGCCTAAGCTCAGCCACGGATGTTACATCGTTCTCGTTGATTATTGGAGTGACACCCGTTTTTAGAAGCATATTTAGCACGTTGCATGTATGCACGTATGATGCCCTGTTTGAAAGGTCTTCCGCGGTAAGAAGGATTTGCGCAACCTTCAGCCCATGCGCCTTGAAGAGTTCACGGTACTTCGTCATCAAAACGCTTTGACCTGTAGCCGCCGCAGCTTGCTGAAAAACCACATCGTTGGGTTTGGGAGGGATACCGAGCTCCGCTATGCCTGCCGCAACTGCCCCCGAAGTCACGAGAACAACTTTGTCACCCTGTTTTGTTGCACATGCAATTTGGCTGGTTAGTTTCTGCATTTGACTCTGGTCAAGGTTGCCCTCGGAAGTTGTTATGCCGCTGGTTCCAACCTTGACAACTATCAGTCTTGAAGGCATCAGATAATCCCTTTTGAAGGTTAGAATTGAGATACGCGGCGGTTGCTTAAAAATGCAACCAAATTAGCGCCGCTAAGATTTTGCTGTTTTGCAAAAATTTTCATTTTAAACGTACCGTTGCCAAAACAAATTAGAAAAACATATAAGGAAATTGGACATGGCTTGTAGTTCATGCCAATACCTATTCAAGCATTGGTAACATCGAATAGTACCTCAGTTTCTCCACTCGTATTTTGGATTGCACCAATTGCTGGTGTCATCGCCGTACTTGCTTCACTTTTGCTTATGCGTCACATAGGCAGAATGAGTGCCGGC
>JBEKPM010000055.1:0-9912 GCA_049520735.1 Bathyarchaeia archaeon
GATGAAGCGTACTCGGCGTCGCAGATGTAAGCTCCCGGTGGATGAGAATAGCCGAAGACCCGAAAGATTAAACCTTCAGCGGTTTCGATGGCGTCGCGGTCCCGCAGCCCTACGCTATTACTGGCCAAATGAATTCTTCCTCTGACGTAGCAGTTCCCACAACCACCTGATAATAAACCTGGTTGGACGACGTGGATTCAACCCTTTCAAGTTTGCCGGACACCCTAATTGTGCTGCGACATCGGGCTACGTTTCGGTAAAGCCCAATGTTCGAAACAACTTGGATCGGTATCTTGTCCAATTCAAGCTCAGACTGGTCATCCAGAGGCTTGTAACCCGAAATCCCATAGGTCGCAGGACGATACATAGTTTCTGAATCATCGCTAACGGTGGCTTCGAATCTCACTGGGTCAAGCGGAACGTAACGGTAAGCCCCATACTTTTCCTTGATTTGTTCGGATTTTTTGGTGGCATTGTACATGAAGATTTTTCCCTGGTACCTTCCCTGGAACTTTCTCGCGGCTTCAATGCGGTTGCCCGCGATGTAGGTGAGTTTTCCAAAGTTAACGAGCCGTGCGATTGCTTCCTCTACTCTGCGGAAGTTTTCGGTGCCGGAGACCACAAAGTCAATGTCAGATTCGAGTGCATGCATCTGCAAAGCTATCGAGCCGTGAATCCCCAGGTTGCATAGGTCGACTCCTGATTCTTTGGAGATTAAGTTGATGAGGTCAAGCGCCATCTCCTGCAGTTTGTCGCGATGCGGCAGTTTGGTCAGCCATACTAATCGGTCTTTGGGAACAAAGACTTGCTCTATGCGGTCCAGCGGCGCCGTGATTAATTCCTTGTTGCGATATGGGCAGAAGTAGAGGTAATCTGGAAAATTCTTGCGGAACGCCTCAATAAAGGTCTGGTAGTTCTTGGCCGTATAGAGTTTTTCAGCTCTGAAAAGCTGGTTGCCCCCGAACTTCCAGGTCCGCTCCAGCATCTGCACATTGAAGAGTTCGCGGTACTGGGCTGGAATATACTTAAGGAAAGCGAATACGCGCTCATCGGGATGCTCGTAGCCGAAAGTGTTAAGGATAAAGCCATCCTTGGTCACAAAGGTGTCCCCATCCATCGGAACCCAAATATCTTCAGACATAGCCTGATCAGCGAAATAGATTAAAAGCGACAATTAAAAGTGTATTGATTTGGAGTTCGATAGAGGTGTGGCCTTTGCTGAATTTGGAAAAGTTCAAGATTTTAAACTGCTAATATTTGATCTCTCCGGTCCGACTTCTAACTATTGAAGTTCTTATTTTGTTTCTAGATATACTGCAGTTCTAGAAATATGGCTTATATGCAATTTTTGGTGTATGCTTGTGAGGAGCAAGTCTCATGGTATACGATGCGATTCAAACGTTGCTTTCAGAGAAGATGTCGGACTGGTGCAAAACCTCTACAGAGTGCTGTTTCTGGGTGACTTTTGTTGGGTAAGAATCGTGATCGGGTAAGCATAATTGCAGCTATTTTAAAGGCTGCGCGTGAAGGCTCAAGCAAAACACACATAATGGTTGAAGCAAACTTGAGTTTCGACCTTTTAGAGAAGTACCTCGATGTTGCGCTGGAAGCTGAATTAATGCAGACAAATAGCTCTAGGTACCACTTGACTGAACATGGACGAGAGTTTCTTAGAGAATACGTTTTTTTTGAAGAACGATACTTTAGAGCACAGAAAGCACTTGAGACTTTGGTAAGTGAACGTGAGCGGTTAAATCAGTATTGTGAAAACGCCAAGTTGCTTCAGACGATTCGACCAGCTAGAACAGCGAATATGTAAACTGACTTATTATTACAAATAATTTCGGCATATTCCAACTGATGCAGTTCGTGTGAATAATGGAACCGATCAAGCTTTCACTATAAGCGCTGATCCTCATTATCACATTGCCTTTTTTGTATTATTACCAAATTAGTAATACGCTTTTAAAAAACACAAAACCATTATTCACATCATAGCATAAAAATCATCAATCTAACGAGTGGCAATATGCAACCCAAACTTCCAACTACAGAAAAGATGACTTTAGCGCTAAACCAGGGCAGATTGTCCGTCGCGTTAAAAGTTTCCGTCATAACCATAGCTGTAGTTGCCTTGTACTATCAAGATTTAAACATGGTTTTCACGGGTGCATTAACTAGCGAAACAACTTATCATATACTCGCTATTCCCTTCCTCTTTGGCTATTTGCTTTACAGGAAAAGAAAAATGGTTGGTGCCAGCGTGCAAAGTAATCAAACGCCGGCAAGTGGATTCCAAAAATACTTCAGTACGCTAGCAGGCATATCGCTTGCGGCTGCAGCAATACTCGTTTACTGGTACGGAAGCTACAGCTTCACGCCTATAGAATACCACATGCTAACACTGCCGTTCTTAGCTGCAGGGCTAATTCTTATCCTATTTAACACTCAAACGCTAAGACAATTGCTTTTCCCAATAGCATTTCTCTTCTTTCTAACCCCGCCTCCTGACGAAATCCTCTACGGCGTCGGATCGTCACTGGCAAACCTAAGCGCATCAGCATCCAGCAGCCTCGCAAACCTTTTCGGAATGCATTCATCGCTATCTTCAAGCAATGCAGGACCCGTCATAACTCTCCTCCCCCCAAGCCACGCAACGTTACCTTTCAACGTAGATGTGGCGTGTTCAGGAATCTACAGCATCATTGGATTTGTCATTTTTGCAGTTTTCATCGCATACATTACACGCGGCAAGCTAGGGAACAAACTGGCCATTCTAATCATGGGCATACCATTAATTCTGGCGTTAAATGTAATTCGAATAACTGCAATCCTTGGAATAGGCGATAGTTTTGGCGAAAACTTGGCGCTCACACTTTTCCATGACATCGGCGCCACGGTCCTTATGTTTTTTGGCGTAATTATTCTGTTGGCGATAACGGAAAAAGCCTTCAAACAGCCCAAACCGACCTCGCCATGCCCTACGTGCAACCCAACTGCGAAGCTTGCCGAACCATTCTGCCCAAACTGCGGCAAACAAATAAAGTTCCCGAAAGTGAAGTTGGTTCGCGGTGATGTCGCCAAGATCATTGGGGTAATCCTGATTGTAACAGTTCTCTTGTCTATCCAGGCACCGGTCTTCGTTAACGCGGAGTCCGCCTCAAGTTATGGTTCAAACTCCTTCAGGTCCACGTATAGATGCCTCGGCTGCAATGCTTCCTAACATACCGGGGCAGACCCTGAATTATGTTTACCGTGATTCATCGTTTGAGCAGGAATCTGGCGACGACATGGCGCTCGTCTATGCCTACAGCCAACCTAACACAACCGCGTCAACCACTTGGGTAGCTATCCAAATATCCGCCAGCGTCTCGTCTGAGCACCGGTGGGAAACATGCCTAATCAACTTCCCACTAGCTGAGGGAAACCCGTCATCAGTGAACCAAATCGACCTAAGAGATATCCAACTTCAGGCCAACCCACCGATGACTGCCCGATACTTCAGCTTCCAATACAAGAACACAAATCAAACCCAAGCAGTCCTCTACTGGTATGAAACAGCAAGATTCAGCACAAACACCACTTCACAATCAAAAAGCGTAATGATAAGCCTAGTAACCTATCCATCGACAACTGAAAACATAACAGCGGCCGAGAATACCCTTTTGCCGATTGCTCAAGCCATCAACAATTATTGGCAACCTATACAAACCTGGACAGTGGTTGCCCTGGCTCTATCAGAAAATGGGTCAGCCCTATCAGTTGCAGCCATCGTTGTCTTTGTTGCCATAATTCTGTACGCTGTGTTCTACGATTGGAAAGAGAAAAAGCTGCTTGTGAATCTATATGGAAAATTGTCCGAACAGAACAAAAATTTGGTTAAGGCTGTTTTGAATGCACAAAAACAAGGCAACCCAACAAACGCAGGCATATTGACTGAACTGCAGAAACTAACTGGAGATAAAATTGATCAAACTTTGCTGACGGAAAAACTTGCTGAAGCGGAAACTGCTGGCTTGATAGCAAAAACATTGGATAGCAAAGAAGACATGCCTGTCTTTCATTGGAAAAGCCAAATGCCAAGACACCCCTCCCTGCTTAACTGGCTAAAAATAAACCACTAAATGGCTCCAGAGCAGAAGAACCCTTCCCTATTCTGCGGATACGACAGGTCATGACTTAGGGCTGCGCGTTTTGTTTTGAAGGATCTATCAGGTTTTGTAAGCTCTTTTTCACATTTATGCATTTAACCAAACAGTGCTTACTTCCATTTGAAAGTGTAAACATTGAAGATTTGTTGGCACCATTTGACACAACAATAATCAAAGACAAGACCGTCAAAAATGAATGGGTAACTTTGTTTTTCTGCTCAGTACTCTAAATTCATAAGCGACTTATACTCAGTTTTGATTAACTCTCCTAATCTGGGGCATTGCTAATGCAAACCCTTACTCAGAATGGAATAACTTTAGAAGTACCCCATTCAGCTGCATCAAACAAAAAGAGTATTATCCATGTTTTGCATGTTGACGATGACCCTTTGATTTTAGAGATTTCAAAGCTAATGCTAATGGATCTGGAAAATAGCTTTGATATTGATAACGCCTGTTGTGTTGATGAAGCCTTAAAGAAACTATCGACTGAACAATATGACGTTGTTATTTCTGATTATGAAATGCCCCAAAAGGACGGACTCCAATTCCTGATGGAGCTGCGTAATCAGAAAAACAGCATCCCATTCATACTATTCACGGGAAAAGGCAGAGAAGAAGTAGCCATAAAAGCGCTAAACCTTGGCGCAGACGGATACCACAACAAACATGGTTCACCTGAGACAGTTTATGGAGAATTATGCTACAGCATAAATCTTGCAGTAGATAGAAGAAAAGCAAAGTTGGCTCTATCAGAAAGTGAGAAGCGCTATCGTGGTCTCATGGAAAAAGCATCGGACGCCATTTTCGTTCATAATACAGAAGGTAAAATTGTCGATGCTAACCAAAGGGCTTGCAATAGCCTTGGATATACAAAAGAAGAACTACTAAAAATCGCAATTGGCGACATCGATGAAGATGCAGTTCAATCCGGTAAGGGTGGGTTGATGTGGTCAAAAGTAATTGCGGGGGAAGCATTCGTTTTTGAGGGTAACCAAAAACGTAAAGACGGGTCTTCTTTTCCAGTTGAGGTTTCTTTAGGACCAATAACTTTTGGTAACGAGACTTTTGTAATGGGGTTAGTAAGAGATATCTCTGAACGCAAGAAAGTGGAGTTGGAGCTAAAGCAGAAGTACGATGTTCTTGAAAGAGTTGGAGAAAACATTGGCGCAGGCTTAGCCATTATTGCAAAAGATTACAATATTATTTGGGCAAATAAAGCCCTCAGGGACATTATGGTTGAAGGAAACAAAAAATGCTATCAGACTTTTAACAAGTTAAGCAGTATTTGCCCAAATTGCGGCGTAAAAAAAATCTTTGAACAAAACGTACCATTTGATGCCCATGAATATGAAACCACAAACGTCAAAGGCGAAAAAATCTGCATTGAACTAAGAGTCACACCACTCAAAACTACAAATGGAGACATTATTGGAGCTCTTGAACTCGCCGTTCCAATAACTGAACGTAAGAAAGCTGAAGAGTCCTTGAAAGAAAGTGAAGAAAACTTTAGAAACCTAGCAGAAGAATCGCCTAACATGATTTTCGTAAACTGTCGGGGTAGAATTGTTTACGCTAATAAGAAATGTGCAGATAGCATGGGTTATTCGAAAGCAGAGTTCTATTCTCCTAACTTCAGCTTTCTTAGCTTAATTGCACCTGAAAGCGTTGAGCTACTGAAGTCGTCGTATGCCATGCACATGAAAAGCGAAGAGGTCCTTCCGTACGAGTACGTGCTTGTTACCCGAAATGGCAAAAAGATTGAAGCAATAATCACCTCAAAGCTGATAAAATACAATGGAGAGAAGGCTATCCTTGGAATAGTAACTGATATCACCGAACGTGAAAGAGCAAAAAGGGAATTGAAGGAGAGTGAGGAGCGTTACCGGTCCCTCTTTGAGCAAGCGCCTCTTTCTGTCGCTGTAACACTTGTAAATGGACCCGTAGTTGACGCGAACCCTGCTATGCAAGCCTTCTTAGGTGGCTCTTTAGAAGAGTTGAAAAAGATCTCTGTAGTACAATTATATGAAAACCCTCATGATAGAGAAAGGTTGTTTGAAATCCTCAAACAAGATGGTGTTGTGTCTGATTTCTCCACGCGGTTTAAATGCAAAGACGGCAACTTCGTTGATGTTATCTTAAATGTGTCGAAATTTAAGATTGGGAAGGAGAACTTTCTCCGAACAACCGTTCAAGATGTCACTGAACGCAAGAACGCTGAGAAGGCTTTGTATGAGAGTCAACAGAAATTTAAAGCATTGTTTTCTGCGAACCCTGAAGCGGCAGTATTTTTAGACACTAGTTTTCACGTAGTTGAAGCTAATTCTCGATTCAGCACCCTTTTTGGGTATTCGTTTGATGAAGTCAAGGGCAAAGTAGTCACTGACCTCATCGTACCTGATGATTCAATTGAAGAATCAAAAAGCGTACGCAATAAAATCCTTTCAGGTTCAGTAGAAATTGTCACTTACAGAAAGAGGAAAGATGGCTCTCTGATTCCGCTGTTTATGTCTGGGGGTCCAGTTTTTGTAAATGGAAAAGTAATTGGCTCTGTCATGGTTTACAAGGATATCTCTGACATAATCACGGTGCAGGAAGAATTGAGTAAAGCGCTGGATAAGGCTGAGTTGCTTAATGAGAAGTTGCGTGTGGTGGGCAGTTTAACGAGGCACGATATTTGTAACAAGCTCATGGCTACAAAGTCCAATGTATATTTGCTGAAGAAGCGAATAGGTGATAATACTGATTTAGTTAAGTATCTGGACAGCATTGATTCTGCGCTTGCGTTGTCTGACGAGATTTTTGAGTTTAGTCGTCTCTACGAGAGAGTTGGTTCTGAAAAACCCTCCCACGAGAATGTTTTTGAATGTTTCAACCAAGCTTCGAATCTCATGCCAAACTTGGGCAACGTGAAGGTTTTCAATGAATGCCAAGGATTAGAGGTTGTGGCGGATTCGCTGCTAAAACAACTATTCTACAACTTCATCGATAACTCGCTTAAACATGGAGAGAAAGTCACTCAAATATGGCTCCACTGCGTGGAGGATGCTGATAGAGTGAAACTGTTCTATGAAGACAACGGAGTCGGCATACCCAAAGCTAACAAGCAAAAACTCTTCCAAAAGGGTTTCACTACTGGAAAAAGCACAGGACTTGGGCTATTTCTGATAAAAAAGATGATAGATGTCTACGGCTGGACCATAACTGAAGAGGGTGAACCCGGCAGGGGTACCAAATTTGTTATAACAATTCCCAGATTAAATGAAGCGAAAATGTTGTCTATCTAGATCGGAAAATCGGAGTTGGTCGGATCCGCTACTTGGCATTACATGAAGCCTTAGAGGGTTATCTGCAACGAAACTACAAATTGCCTTGTTTTTAATAGACTAAAAAAAGAGAAAAGGGATTGTGGTTCGCATTTTTTAGCTTATGGTCGTTTTCTTGTGACGAGCAATGCGAGGACTGCGATCCCTACGATTATGACGATTATGATCGCGATGCCTATGTATTCAAGTGTGCTTTGTGTTGCGATTCCGCTTAGTGGTGTTGCTGTTGGTGCTGGCGTTGCCGCTGGCGAGCCAGCATAGAAGTGGGTGTCTGCAGATGATTGCCAGTAACCGTTAGTGCCCGCGAAAGATGCGAAGACAGTGTAGTTGCCCGTGATAGTAGGAGTCCATGTTAAGCTGTAAGTGCCATATTCATCAGTTGTCGCAGTACCAATGGAATAGTGGTTTCCGTTAGAGTCTAAGACCGCGATTTGTACTGGAACTCCGGTGAAGTCGGTTGGTTGTGGTTGTTGCTGGTAAACGTAGCCCATCCAGTCTTTCATGCTTGCATCAGAAGCTACAGGAACTCCGTTTGGAAAGTCTGCTTTCTGTTCTGCTTGCGTTGTGCCAGCGGAAACATCCATCACAGTACCCGTTATCGTTATTGGTGTGGAAGTTGTACCGCCAATGTCCGGTGCCGTAACCGTGGTGGCGCTGGGTCCTCTGCCGATACTGTAAATTTGGTTGTCATAGCCGTTGAAGATTGTTGTATAGCCATCAGCGATTGCGCCTGTGCCAGGTGGTCCTGATTCGGTTGTGACGGCTGAAAGAGTCCATATTTCCTTTCCGTCTGTGGCGTTAATAGCGCGTACTAGTGCTCCCTTGTAAATCGGTGTTTCAACTGTGTGTTCAGTTGTGGTGGTGTATATTATGCCGTTGCCAATAGCGTATATCGAAGTTGCATAATTCCCGGGTACTTCGAAGCCGCTGCTTGTACTGTTGCCTGCGCCGCCGTTACCGTACGTCCAGAGTAAGTTTCCGTTATTCAAATCATAGCAGTAAATTATTCCGCTGAATCCACCACTGTAGAGTTTGCCATCAGCGAGGATTGTTCCTTCTTCGTTTCCACCAGCGTTGTATCCGAAATTGTAGTAGTCAAGGGCTGCTTGACCTCCGGTTGGTCCCCAAAGTTTCTCACCTGTCTTCATGCTGTATCCAACGAACTGTGAAGTTTCCTTGTATTGTTCAACAAAGACTCCTGCTGAAGCATCTGCGCCTCCCCACTCGACAGTAAGGTTGCCTGCTGGTGCATTGTATGTCTTAGTCCACATAACCGAACCAATTGTCCCTTTAGTTGCGTTTAAGTTAACTCCAAAGTACGAGTACGGAGCCCAGCTTCCTCCACCGAATATACTGGAACCAGCGGGAAGAGAGCCTATCAAGCCAATCAATTCATTATTGCAGAACGCTTCTTGTATAGAAGGCGTTCCCGGTTGAGAGTCGAGCGAAGTCATTGAAATATTCCAGTCAAGCAAGCTTGGGTTGCTGCCAACAGTTATAGGGGGCACAACGGGAGGAGATGTTGACGCGCCTGAGTATGTATTATCCCAAAGTCTAGAGGAATTCCATTCTTGCAAATACCATATTCCTGGCCCTGAAGGAACAGGACCGAAAGGAGTCATGATTGTAGGACCATAGTTTGCAAGGGATAGTATCAGGTACTCGCCGTTTACGCCGATAGCTGAGGTGCCTGCGGGAACATTAGTTACGTTGAATATCGGATCTCCAGTGTATGCATCAAAAGCTCTCCATTCAGAATTAGCTGAATATCCTATGAAGGGCGGAGGTGAAACAGAAATTAGGATTGGCGGATAAACACCGTGTTGGTTAGGGCTTTGGACGTCATATATGTAGCCGAAATCTAATGCAGGGACATCGGTACGAGACCAAATAAGCTGCCCCGTTTGAAGGTTGACGCAGTCGGTTGGTCCACTTGAAGCGCCTGCGAATGAGATTGGTTCGGTGTAGTATAGCATTCCATCAATTATTATCGGATTGGTGAATCTTTCATTGTATGCCGAGCCCTCGAAGTATGTATCTCCCGCATTAACAAAGCTGTTTCCTCCAACAACTCCGCCACCTTGAAGCGACTTAGTCCACATAACGTGAGCAGTTTGAGGACCTACTGCATCCCCTGGGAACTCGCTACCATAGCCTTGATTGGTTCCCCAAGGACTCCCAAGCCAGTTTGACGCTATCGTGTACCAGTACGAGTTTTCACCGTATATTGGGCGTGTCCAGTAACTTGTCGGAAGTGGAGTATTTGGGTAAGTCGCGATTGGTGATTGTTGAACAGTCAGTGTAGTTGAAGCTGAACTGGCCTCGTAAGTGTCGCCTATATACTGGCTTTGTGCTGGAGGACCACCGAACGGGTTCGCGAGTAAGCCAGTGTATGTATATGTGTAGCCTGGAAATGTAAAGTTAAGGGTGTATGT
>JBEKPM010000056.1:0-13441 GCA_049520735.1 Bathyarchaeia archaeon
TTTTCTTTGCCTTCCGCCTGTTTCTTTTCAGCTGGAGCTCCAAGCGGTTCTTTTATCCATTCAAGTTTACCTAGGAACGGCTGTCTGGCTGTGACACCGATTTTTCCTGAACTTCCAGCTCTTCCAAGCGAAACCGCGGTTATTCTTACTCTCACTTGGTCGCCGGCTGATAATTTTCTTTTGCTTTCTTTCCCAAGTAGGATTCCCTGTTTTTCGTCGTAGGAAATATAGTCGTCCATAAGTTGGGAAACGTGAAGCAACGCATCTACTGGTCCTATTCGCAGGAACGCTCCGAAATCAGCGATTTCAACCACATCGCCTTCGACGACTTCTTGGATGACTGGGTAGAATGTTAGCAGGGAGAATGAGACTTTGTGGTATGTTGCTCCGTCCCCTGGAATTATTTTTCCGATGGGGCTTACTTCAATGCTTGAGACGGCAATTACGTATCCTAATTCCTCGTCGACGACGCCTTCATACTTCTGTTTTACCTGTTCACGACCTACCTTTTCAAGAGGGTTGCCGAAAGTTTCTGGTGGAATGCGGATAGTATCCTGAAGAGTTATGAGCTTAAACATAGTTATATCAAACCGTCAATATCTAGGCGCGATTTTTGTCTCACATAAATCACTGGCACACTTATATCTTTTAGCCTCTTGCGTAATTGTCTGTCATTGGTAAACACGGGGGAATTCCAAGCCTTAGAAACTCTAACAATAACGTCATCCGTTGACAATTTCTCCGAGTTTTCCACAGCTACATACTTGCATTTCTCGGCAAGCTTCAATGCGAAGGCGGCTTCTCTACGAGTTTTAGGCGAGTCCTTGGCTGCAAGCAACTCAAGCTCATGCTTGACTGGTGAGAGCAGGACAAGCTCGATGTTTCTGTTTAGGAGAAGTTTGGTTTCCTCAAAAATGTCGATTTTCAACTCTAGTTGAGCAAAAAATGCGTTTGAATCTAGAATAACTTTTAGTGGTTCTTTGGACGTAGGTGAATTTAACACTTTTCGCTTCTCCTATTCTCTGGAAAGATTGTTTTTAGCTTGGTTAAACATTTTGTTTGCGCTCGTTCCCTCTAACTTGTTGTTTTTTTAAAAGCCCTGAATTAACAATTAGCTTAAATACCTTGAACAAATGATTTGAGCAACGGTTAGGTGACTGTATGCTTCGCGAGAAATCTTGTGGCGCCGTAGTCTTTATAAGAAAAGATGATGCTGCAAAATATCTTCTTTTGAATTATGCTGCGGGGCATTGGGATTTCGTCAAGGGCAATGTGGAAGCCAATGAAAGCGAGCAACAGACCGTTGTGCGTGAATTGCAGGAGGAAACAGGAATAACTGGGGCGCAATTCATAGATGGCTTCAGGGAGTCTATCGCTTATTTTTACAGGCGTCAGGGCTTGACGGTCCATAAAGAAGTTGTTTTCTTCGTTATGGAAGCTTTTACTGATAAGGTAGAGTTATCGTTTGAACATGTGGGTTTCATTTGGCTGGATTACAAGCATGCCTTAGAAAAGTTAACTTTTAAGAACTCCAAAGATGTGTTGCAGAAGGCGCATGATTTCATTAAGAAAAAAGGAATAATACAACCCATAAAATAAGACTTGTCTACTTTGCCACTATGAGACCGTGTCCAATTAGTCTCCAGCGGGCTGTGATCTTTCTGCTTATGGCAACTCTTGAACCTGGGAGCGCACAGATCGGTCTGGTCAGCTTCACTTTTATGACATTTTGTTTTATGCTGATAATTTTGCCTACGTTCAATGCTGCTCCAATATGAAGTAACAACGTCTCGTCAGGATTGAATTTCTCAACTTTAAGGAGCTCTTTTGTTCCTACTGCCCGTTCCAAGACGTGGGTTTCTAAAGTAATTTCAGTAAGGGTTGGCGGCAGCATTCCAACTTTTCCCGCTATGCTTCCTGTTAAGCCGTCTGCTTTTGAGTATGAAGGATCGAGCAGGGTTCCTACCCCTACTAGTCCTCCGCATGTGGCTTCTTTGACGCTTTGCTCGCCTGCGTGTAAGCTGACTATTTCGGTGATGAGCGGGTCGTAGAATGTTCTGCCTTCTCTTTCAACGCTGATTCCGGGGCGGATTTCTATTTCTTCTCCCACGACGAATTTTCCCTGAGCGATTGTTCCTCCGATGATGCCTCCTTCCAAGGCGTCGATCGAAGTTCCTGGTTTGTTAACGTCAAAAGAGCGGATAACGTACATGAGAGGGGGTTTGGTTTCGTCTCTTTTAGGTGTGGGGATGATTGTTTCGATAGCGTTAAGCAGTACGTCGATGTTTATGCCTCTTTGTGCAGAGATTGGAATGATAGGTGCTTTTTCGGCCACCGTGCCTTTGATGAAGTTTTTGATTTCTTTGTAGCTTTCCAGAGCTCTTTTTTCGTCAACAATGTCAATCTTATTCTGGACAATAATCAAGTTTTTGATTCCGCTAACCTCTGCGGCTGCGAGGTGTTCACGAGTCTGTGGTTGAGGACACGGTTCATCTGCAGCTATAACTAGGATTGCACCGTCCATTATTGCTGCGCCGCTGAGCATGGTAGCCATCAACGCTTCGTGTCCAGGTGCGTCCACGAAGCTTATAGCTCGGACAAATTCTGCTGGTGAATTGCATTTTTCGCAAATTGGTTTGTGAGAGTAGTTGTTTGGTGGTGAGCATTTGGGGCACTTGTAAATCGGCATGTCCGCGTAGCCGAGTTTGATTGTGATGCCTCTCTTGAGTTCCTCGCTGTGTCTAGAAGCCCATGTGCCAGTTAATGCTTGCACCAAAGTTGTCTTCCCATGGTCCACGTGGCCTATTGTGCCAACGTTAACTTCTGGTTGTTTAGGCAGGGCTTTTCTCTCGTCGCTCATGTTTTTCTCTTCTCTAAATAAGCGTGATGAACTATGAAAGAACTATGGAAGTTTATAAGGTTTAAGCATACAGTCTGCTAAACTGCTGCTTATTTTGCGAGTTGCTTAGGCTTAGCTTCAGCGGCTTTTGCGCCAGGTTTCTCGGTGATTTTCATGTTGATCTGAACGATTTCGTCTGTGATTGTGCTGCCG
The DNA here is from genome assembly GCA_049520735.1 of Bathyarchaeia archaeon. Taxonomy (GTDB): domain Archaea; phylum Thermoproteota; class Bathyarchaeia; order Bathyarchaeales; family Bathycorpusculaceae; genus Bathycorpusculum. Next base: position 3,053 of record JBEKPM010000056.1, read on the forward strand.
CGGACTGCTTTGCGTTTTCTTTCTCCCTTTTTCTTCGGGGTGAAGCCTGCTCCGCCGCTTAGTACTACGTTTCTTCGGACTCCGCCGTGCACGTTTCCTCTTATGGGGACGCCGTCTCTGTCTGATCCGCCAGTTATTAGAACTTTGTGCGCTGGCAGGTCAACTATTGAGCCGTCTATAGTTTCTCCGACTCTTCTACCGATGAATGGTGCGGCTCTTGCTTCTTCGAGTTCTACGACTTTTGATGTTCCAGCCTCGGGGTCTGACACTATTATCTTGAATTTTGCCATTTGCTGATTTTCCTCTCCAGCGGAGTATGAATTTGGGCTATCTCTCTATTAAGGATTTATCTGGGAGATCTTCAGGCGTTGTTGCAGTGGTTTCTTCATAGTCTTCCTCTTTGAATTCGATTGTGTGGATGTACTTCATTGTATTTGCGATGCTTTTGTGCCTTAGCATTTTCTTAATCACTAGGACATTGCCATTTGTGATGTGTGCGAGCATTGAACCGCCCCAGTGGCGATAGGACTTAAAGCTGATGGACAGCAAAACTGGATTCTGGAATTTTGCGGCTGCGCTCTTCCTGAGTTTTTTCAGGCAATCTTCGGCACATGCATAAGACAGCGGAAAAATCCTTTTGTTTGTTCTGGGTAAAGCGTTAAGCATGGCTGTGAGTCTGGGAGAGAGTTGGTATTTACCAGGAAGGTGTCCTTTCACCGGATGGTTGATTGATAAAACGTTTTCCTTGAGGTCGATCCATTCTAGTCTTAAGATTTCTCCTGGGTCAGCGAAAGTTTCCTTGAGGCATTGGAGAAAAGTTGCCATTCGTCTGCTTGCCACGCTGATCAATATATCTAAGTCTTTTTCGTCGTGGATGTAGAGTGTCGTTTCTTCTTGACGATAAGTTGGCATGTTCCATTGAATGCCTTGCATCTTACAGAAAGCATCGTAAGCATAAGTAGCCAACATCTTAACGCTATTCTTCCATTTTTGTTGGGCAATAACAGTTTTAACGTTTTCAGGGTCAAGCAGGTTAGCTCCGTCTTTAACAAGATGCTTAATGGTTGCTGGATAGCCTATGCCCTCTGAGTATCCTTCACGCTCTAAATATGCCATGTACTTTGTAAGTAAGCCTCGTGCGTCTTGCGGTAGTCTGTCTAAATCTCCCGCAATAGTTTTTGTTTCTATTGCAGCGCACAATTTTTTCGCTTCCTTGTTTAGGGCGCATAATTGGCTGCTTTCAATTATGACGTCTGGGCTATTTAATCGCCTCTCAGAGTTTTCTTGTGGCAGTTTCTTTTCGGTAAATCTGTAGCAGCACTCTCGACAGAGCCATCTTTGAACCTTCTCGCCGCTCCTTAACTTGCGAAAACCGGCTTTGTACAGGCGGTCAGAGCCGCATTGGGCGCAGGTGAGAACGCTCATTCAGGCTTACCTCAAAGGAATCTGAATTAATACTGTACAAGTCGTCCCTATGGTGAGAAATGGGCAAGAAAATAAGCTTAAAACGGGGCTGTAGGCTGAAAAGGGGCTCCGAAATAGCCGATTTGGCAGTCGCCCAATATAACCATATATATGCATGTCAGCATAAGGTCGGAAGTATCGTTTGCCCCTAAGCATTGTCCATCATCTTCGGGAACACTAATCCGCTCACATCGTTCTGCGCCAGCAGCTCTTCGTATGTCCATGATGTGCTTGGCTGATTCTTCTTTTCGGAAACTAAGGTGTAGCTGTCGCGGCTTTCGCGTTGGCGCTTCGGGTCAGCCCGTAAAAGCTGGCAGAGTTTTTGTCGATCTAAAGTTACTGGCTCGGTCAACCAGCGCCCAATTTCCATTGCTTTCGCTTTTTTCTGCTGGGTGAACAACGTATGCTTAATGTCCTTGCGGGTTTGCAGCGAATCAATGCCGCCCAACCTGCAGCGCAAGAAGTCCTCAACAAAGTATTGCCAGCCGTGCCGCCCAAACACCGTCTCTTTGCCGTCTGCCTCGCCGTCATCGTGCATAATGTACGTCTTTGCCCTGAAAAACGATAGAGCTCCCTTGCCTTTAACATCCATGACTACGGGTACATTGAATTCGCCGTCGCTCAGGTCCCAATGATGCCCGGCCATATCAATGTCGCTGAAGGCTGAATCGGTATCCATTGCATACACTTTGCCGCCTAAACCAACACACTTGTCAAACAATCTGGACATAATGAGGTGGCTGCCCGCTAAGCAAGTCCCGTAAGCAAAGAAGTTGCTGGTTGCTCCAATCGGGTGGCTTTGCCCTAACTTACCCGATAGCGCATTTAGAATCGCTTTGCCGTACATCGAATCGACTTTACTGATTTTACCGTCCAGCCGCTCCATTAGCATCTTAACGTATTTTTCGTGCTGCCAGCTCGGTTGGAAAATTGGCTCCCATGCGTGATTTATGTACAGAGGTTTTGCTTTGGCGGCAACCAAGTCCAAACTGTGCCAAGTACCGGTAATTTTGCCTTGACAGTAAAACACATTGTTGCCTCGCATCGGCAGTCCCCACAAATCGTTGTCAACTTCAAAGCAGCCGTCAACCCAGCCGAACGGTTTGCTTTCCAGAACGTTGTCTAAGAAGGCGTTAATTGGCTGTTTATGGTCGAGCCATCGCTCTGCCAACTTTATGTCGCATTGTCGCATGCCCGTAATGTCCAGCGCGTGTGTTAGCGCTAAGTCTGTTGGGTAAAGCGACTTAACGTCGTTATAGAGAGTATTGGGTATGTAGCCAGTCCAGAACCCTTCTGAACGTCCGGCATAGCAGCAGTTTCTGGCGACGCGTTCAAGCGGCGGAACGAATACATCCCGTCCAAACCGTTCCAAGCGCTTTGGGAGTTGGAAAGCTTCTTTCGCAAGCGTGCCAGCACTTGTGTGTTTTTTGGGATCTGCTTTGAAATTCTCCCATAACCACTGAGTAATCAAACTGGTGATGATGGCGTCGCTATTAGCGTAATCGATGAATGCCAAGCGCTCGGCATCACAGTTAGGAGCTCGTAAACCTAAGTACGCTGGCTTCTCTAATTTTGGAAATCCTACTATCTCGCCTGCTTGTGCCAGCTTACGAATGCCAAGGCTCACCAGGAGCGGCCGGGTGTCCCACATTTTAGCCTCGAACCCGCCGTACTTGATTTTACCGTATGTTTGGCAACCTCGCATGCTAATTTTTACTGCTTTAGGTGGTAGCCAGACGCTAACAGAGGCTAAATCGGGCAGCGCAACAAAGCCGTATAAATCGCATATGCTGTGATGGCCGTTTAGCCACTGCTTAAACTTATCAGCTGAATCAAAAAAGAATGTGTTTTCGGGCGTTCCATCGCTGATTTGTATCGAGTGAACGTCCGCTGGCTCATTCAACCTACCAGACTGCATAAATTCTGAATCTAAACCCCATCTTTGCATGCTGGGAGGCCGCCCACGCTTGGCCAAGCTAATTTCCGCCCTTATGCAAGTAGCATATATATGACTCAGATCGATAGCCCAAAAAAGTAGCCAACTTGCGACCCATTTGGCATTTACGACTTTTTTTGAGCTTGGTTCTTGGTTGATATTTTACCGTAGCTGTTGAGCATATGGTAAAAAATCCAAAAAGGAGGGCGTGACCCCCGATGCTATACTTATTTCGAGCAGGGGGCGTTTTGCGGCTGAAGCCTTCGCAGGATTCCGCAAAGTGGTTTTGGGTGTTGCTCATGCACTCACCTTTAAGTTGATTTTAGGTGAATGTTGACAGATTTAGTTGAGGGGTCTTTTTCTATAGCCGCGTGATATTGGTCAGAGATTTCTAACCAGTCGTCTTCGAGCCATTTTTTTAGTTTTGGTGTCATCCACCTGTTTATTTTAGCTTCAGATGTTTTGTTTATTGGGCATGATCGGCAGAGGCAATTGTTTTCGAGGGTGCATCGGGATTCAGTTGGGTTAACATGCAGTGCCGAAGTTATGATTATTTCATAGGGTTTTTGTTTTATAGCAGGTTCATGGGTACGGCCGCAGACACCGATGGTAGGTGGAGTATTATCAATAATCAACATCGTGATTTTGAGATCTTGTCGTGTTGGTTTTGGATTTAAGGGAGAGTAGCCGATATTCAATTAGCATCCCTCCTGCCCCAATTTGGCTGAATTATTTGGCTTTACAATGACAATAAGGTACGTTTCGCCTTGGTATTTGACCTCGCCTTCGAATGCTCCGCTACCTATCGGAAACATTGCAACACGCCAACTGCCTAAACTGTCGTTGGAAAATTTTGCCGAACGTCCAATAATGCCTTTGCGCTGAACTTCTTTGGATTCTACTACGTGGCTGTCTTGGTCCAATTCTTGATCTGTTTCTCGATTAGATCGGCAGCAAAAAATCGCCGAATCCATCAGGTGGTTTGCCAGAGATTTTTTAATCACCGGCTGCTTTTTTACTTTAGGTTCTAACATTCTTTTAATTCCTGGACTTTGCACTGCGCATTTGTCCAAAAATAACTCTAATAAATCCACTATTTAAGGCAAATATTATGATTCATTGAACACATGAACATTATGAATCATTGCATGCTAAACATTTATGAATCAGTGAATAATTGAATCAATGAAGTTATGAATTAATGAAACTTTCCGAAAGAGGCAAAAATATGAAGGCTAAATCAAGGCGCAGCACCAAAAACAGGTGTAGAATGAGGCCAAAAACCAAAGGCTTTTTTTGGCGGCTGGCTGGAGACAAATTTTCCAGAGCTATTCACTGACGCTATGTTTAGCATAGCCAGTAGTCGCGACCATGCGCAGGGTGCGCTGCATGCACAAACACGAGTGGATTTTTCGGTAAATATAGCGGCGTTATATTGCGGCGGGCGATATAGCCAGTTTATCCGAACCAACTCATGGCAGCTATGTATTTTTGGTCATGTATAGCCAACGGAATTTTTGTATGCAATGATTTGGGCATTCATTGTGTTAAACAAAGCAACCTCACATGCTCAGTCGCGGGCGGTTTTTCCGTAACTCTCGTTATATTGCTGCGGACGTTTTTTTCTCCTATAGAAGAGATAAATCCCGCCATTTCTTGAATTAATGGGAAGTGGCGAAAATGGTTACATTGACTAATATTCTTGTCTTGATACAAAATGTAGCTTCTTGTTATATTCCTGAAAACGAATTGACTGAAGAGCAGAGTGGCAAGCTGCGCAATTTATCATACCGAAAATGCAGATGCTATTTCTGTCGAGATGAAGGCGTCCATGGCCACGCCAACAGGAAAAATAACGAAATAGAATTGTCGGAAAAGTATTTGGCAGGATTATTTAATGGGAAAAATTTAGAACGCGACACTGGTTTTGATTTCCTAGACCTAGTTGCGACGACGCTCCATGAAACTATCCATATTTTATATCCCGAGTTTGACGAGGAGCAAACCGAGGAAAAAGTGGTAGACTGGTTGAAGAAAAACAGCTGGGTCAAAGACTACGAAGCGAACTCGCTGGATTATCGCGCAAAATTTAGACAAGCCAAAAATGAAGGAAATGTTCTTTCAAAAGAGGAGTTAAGAGCAATGGGCCATAAACAAAAATGGCTTGAGGAGTAGATTAATTAACGTGGCATAAGACCTTCCGCGGATTGGCAGTATAGAGTAAGTCTTATTCGATTTTTATTTTTTATATTTTTGTGTTCTAACCATTAGCTTAATCGTGAAAAGGCTTCTTCCCTCTATGGGGGTAAATTTTTGGAAGGCCTTGGTTTTAGTTGCGCTAATATTTGCGGAAGACCAAGTGATTCAAGGACATTGGTTATAAGTAAAGCCATGGCTGAGAGTTTTAGTATTTCATAATCCAGGTCATACGTTTGATTAGCGATCTTAATCATTCCATCAGGTTGCACATCGAAATCCATATGGGCGACTTTGTTGCGCAAATTCTTATTTATGTTTTGGGCCAGAAGTGAAAGACCATGATGATTAAAGAAAACCAATTTTTCGCCCAATGATGAATCATTTAAATCATCAATGTTCTTTGCATAGGCTTTATTTTGAAAGACATAAAAATCATGGTGGTTCGCAATAAATATCATCAACAGCAAATCCATTAAAGTTGTTACCGATGCCTCAAAAAGGCCGAGATAAGAAAAAGCTTTTCGCAGCGTTGTTGTTTCTGTCGACCTAGACTTATCAACGTTTTCTTTTAGGAGAAGCGCTCTATTTTTCATCTTTTCGCTTCGTTCCATAAGACCATAGGTGTTAGATTGGAGTACTGTTGCTGCGTAAGGTGAAGTTTTCAGAGCTTCGACCAATGGTTTCAAAGACGTCAGCAACGTTTGATATTCTTCGATTCCCTTCATTGCTTGATAGAGGTCTTCGACAATTTTTTCATCTTTCTTTCGTTGTTCAATATCGCTCAAGTTAGTGCGCCTTACCCGTTCTTTATTACCCTTTTTAGTAGAGAAGCTTTTCCCTTTTTTTATATCCTTCAAGGCTGAATGCATTAACAATCAAGGATTTTTCTGAATATCCATGTTATTACTTGGCCAGAACGAACAAGGGAAAGACGTCGAGGTTGGCTTCTTCCGCGGTTTTGATGCCGAGGAATCTTTTGACCTTTGCTTGGGCTTCGGGCGTCAAATCGCTCAGGAATATTTCAAGCTCCAACTTTATCCAGCCCCTGTTCAATGTTTTTGGCGTATGCGACCAAATGTTCAGTCAGCCATTTGCGCTCCTTCGCGTCGGGAAAAGTTCGCTGGATATACGCGATCATCGAATCGAGGTGGCCGATCTGGCCGGGGAAGTAACTGACGCAATTCATATGGCTGAAGAAGCTTATGGTTACAAAGTATCCAGGCTTTTTGTACTCGGGGTGATTTGCGAAGAATATCTGCCTTGACTTGTCGGGAACATGGAACCTTATGCGCTTCGTTCTGTGTCGGTTGTTTGGAAGCTTCTGCCAAATCGTGGCCTCGTAAGGCAGCTGGCTCTCTGGTACTTCCCTGCCTGCAATTTCCGTGGTCCACTCAGTCGTTTGTATCTCTCTGAACTCGGCGTTGCAGTCCTTGCACTTGTATTTGCTGATTAGGACCGTGTGGAAATCGTCTTGCCTCTCGCCCTTTTCGATGCCGAGGCTTTTCAATTTCTGACCGCCGCACTTCGGGCACTTGGTCACTCTTCAACCTCCTCCTCACCTTGGTTGCCATGCTTGAGAATCTCCGTCTCCCACTCAATGCGCTCGATGACCTCGAACTCGCAGCAGCATGCATGGCACTTGTATTTTGTTATGGTTACCATATGCTCGTCGTCTTGGCGGTCGTCGCGCATTGACAGTATGCTTTCTATATCAGCGGAGAAGCACTCGGGGCATGAGGTCATATCGGTGCCTCCCACAGCCCGAGGGAAAACCGCCAACTTTTCCCGGCCCCTGACAATGCGGATTCGACAGCGTAGACGTGCTTGCAAGTCACGCCTCGGAACCGGTTGTCGGGGCAGTCGCAAGTCCATTTGCCCTGAAACATTGTTACACTGTAGCCGCCCTTGCCGGACTGACTCTTGACCCAAAAGCTCGTCTCGTTGATTCTCTCGATTCCTTGAGCGGAAATCTTAGCGCCTCGTTCTTGCCTCGTCGTTAAGGTTGTTGCCATATGCATCTACCGTTCTTCCTTATGTTCCCGGCTGTTGATGCTGCCCAAGCCGTGATAAGTGCCGCCGCAACAGCAGGAGCACCGGTCGCCCTCGGCGTCATAGCACCTCTCGTCGCAGGCGTGCTCTGGGGGCAGGCTGAGGTTTTTCTGGTTCATGGGGAGTGGTTGTCCGAATAGGTTTGTCTCTTTCCAAATAGTTGCCATACCAATCTACCTACCAAATAAAATGTGCGAGACCATATATAAACTCCTCTGCCAACTAATAGGTAGAAATAAATAGCTCCGGGAACATAGCTTAAAACATGAACCTCAAGTCAAAGGTATCAATAGCTAGACCAGGATCAACGTCACTTAGGGCAACCATACCCGAAGGCATAGCCGTGTTTCTCGGACTCAACGAAGGGGACACATTAGAATGGCAAATGAAGGATACTCCAGAAGGCCGTGTAGCAATGGTCAGAAAGGCCTGAAAGTTCCAAAAACCGCCCGAAATTCCGTTGGGGCAGAAATGTTTTTCCGTTCAAAGGCCAGGCCTGCTTGTGAAGGCGCGCTAAAAAATTTCCCGGAAAAATTTCAGGCTAAACCGATACAATGTACACTGTATCCGGGCCAACCGTCATCATGGAATCCATTTGAGAATATTTGGTTTTTTTCTCTTTCCTGATTCTTGTTTTGTTTTGGGATGACCTAAGATTAAGGGTACCATCATTTCATAGTTCTCAGGGACTCCAATCTTCTTGAGAACGTCGGACCTACTTTTTAATAATGAAACGAAACCCATATAGCAGGTTCCAAGCCCAAGCTCATACGCCTTCAAAAACATATTCTCCGTCGCGAGAACGCTGTCCGCTAAGTTGTTATCAGCAAATTTGTCTTTTTCCGTACATACCAGTATGAGCACAGGTGCATTATAGCAGATTACATCATCCTCTGTGGAGAGGTACTTGGCGTACGTAGGGAACCTTTGCTTGGCTAAAGGCTTGGTTTCATCGGAGACGTATTTAATTAATTCTTTATTTTCGATAACTATGAACCTGCAAGGCTCCCTCTGCATAGCTGTTGGAGCCCAAACGCCCGCTTCCAGAACAGCTTCAACTTGTTCCTTCGAAACAGGCTCATCCGTATAACTTCTAACGCTTCTCCTACCTTTAATGCACACGTCAAGTTCCATGATTAAACCCAACAAACACATTGATGAATCAAGAAATAAAAGCTTAATCTATTTGGCACCGGGACAAAGGTCTTCCGCAAACTGGCGGGTATAGAGTAAATGTTTTTGATTTTATTATTTTGTTTTTTATATGTTCTGATGATTAGCTATTTCACGACTAACCTTCTTCCCTCTATGGGGGTATATTTTTGGAAGGCCTTGGTGAGCTTTTCTTCACTAACTTACATTTGGCAGATTCATTTTGCTAGCCACTATCAGAACCTGCTCTGTCAAGTACTGTTCCAACGAGCCAAGCGCGCGCTTATGTTCAGCCACATGATTTCTTACGGCGCGGTTCATAGCTTTCAAATCGGGAACTACTAAAATTTCAAAGCCGCATAAACATCTGACAGTAGACATGCCTTTTTTATGAGCAGCGAATTTGCCGCTGCGGTCTTGGTCAGAAGTGAAGCTAATTTCTTGGATGCTTTTTCTCGCCGTACCTCTCACTCTTAAATCGGCCACTTTTTGATCTATACCGAACCAAACGGTTTATTGTGTTCTGCAAAGCATATAAAACATTGTGGTAGGCTTGGCACAACCACAATCACGGAAATAACAAGCGAAGCTCATGTTGTTTCAGGAAGCGAGCAGTGAAGAAGAAATTAAGAAAGACCTGTCGCGAAAAGGGCAGGAAAGAGAATTATCCAAACAATCTATTTTATAGCTTTAGAACGGATAGGGTGCTTTGTTTCCTGTTTCTTCAACTATGGGAAGCCCTTCTTTGAGCTCTCTGAAATACTTGAGCACTGTCACGCCGCGTTGCGTGATCACGTAGACTAATCTTTCTTTTCTAATGGTTTTCTCTTCAACCAGCCCCTGCTTGGTCAAAAAGTCAAGATACCCCTTCAGCACGCTGCAGTTAAGGTTAGCCTTGTACATGACGTGCGTCAGCTTCGACGGACCCCAGTGAACCAAGACCTTCAGGATATCCACATACATTTCCAGTTTAGATCTTCTCATACATTGTCTTTTTTTTGAAGCGCACTTCTATTAACAACGCTTTACTTTCCAGGCGTTAGTGCGCTCTCTCCATGCACATATTAGTGATACAACGCTTATACGCATAATGAATTAACTCATGGAACATTATGAAATAAATATGTATTATTTGATAATAACATTTAAAAAGCAGATTTTCAAATGCAAAAGTGATATTGTAAAATTCCGCGAACAAAGCGTTGGGCAAAACGGTAGGTATAGAGATGTAACGATTGAGATTTTTATTTTATTTTTTTTATGTTCTGATGATTAGCTATTTTCCGACAAACCCTCCTTCCTCTATGGGGGTAAAATTTCGGAAGGCCTTCGTAGGCTTGCCGGGATCTAAAGGCTCTACAGGTCGCGGACATGCTGTTGAGCGAAAAATCTACGCGCGCTAAATACCAAAAAAAACATTAACCAATGATAAGTGGAAAAATTTCATATTTCAAATGTTAAAATTGTCTTGTCTAGGCAACAATTAGTGGGCGAGACAATTATCGAGAAGGACAGATTGGTTTCTGCATCACGCAACGCGGTGTAATGGTGGTGATGTGCTTCAGAAAATTGAAACAAGCGCTTTCTGC
>JBEKPM010000057.1:0-13268 GCA_049520735.1 Bathyarchaeia archaeon
AATAATAAATGTTTTTAGATATATCCCAAGATGAGCTTACTTCCGAGGCAGAACCGCTGATTTTTGGATTTTAAGAGTTTGCGCTATCGATATATGGTACTTGTTACATTTCAATTTGGGTTTAGGGAGGAGTGCGCCAATGAAATATGACGTGATAATTGTGGGTGCGGGTCCAGCAGGTATCTTTTCAGCGCTAGAATTAACTGAAAAAACAGCCCTAAACGTCCTCATTCTTGACCGAGGACCAGATATTGACAAGCGTAAATGTCCATCCAGCCGCGGGTTCGAATGCGTTAATTGTGAACCTTGCTCGGTTCTTTCAGGCTGGGGTGGATCAGGCGCTTACAGTGACGGGAAACTCACGTTATCAACTGAAGTTGGCGGATGGCTAAATCAGTATGTCTCAACCAGAGAACTTCAAGCTCTGGTGAAGTACGTCGATAGTATCTACCTCAAGTTTGGGGCAAGCGACAAAGTTTATGGCGGCGACAGCGAAAAAGTAGATGAAATCGAACGTTCAGCCTCTCTTGCAGGACTAAAACTTATCAGGCAAGAGGTCCGGCACATGGGCACGGAAAAATGTAGCGAAACCCTACATCGAATGCGCAAAGAACTCAACGGAAAAATTACTTTCCGCCCAAAAACAGATGTTAAGGCACTTATCACGGAAAACCACCATCAGATCCAAGGGGTGGAAACAGTTGACGGCGAAAAAATATTCGGCAAATATGTTATCATCGCTCCAGGCAGAAGCGGAGCGGAATGGCTTCAGACTGAAGCTCAGGTTCGCGGATTAAAAACCGTAAACAATCCCGTTGACATCGGCGTGCGTGTTGAGGTTTTGGCATCTGTTATGGAAAACCTGACTAAGACCCTTTACGAGCCAAAACTTGTCTATTACTCAAAACAATTTGACGATCAAGTCAGAACTTTCTGTGTCTCGCCCTACGGCGAAGTCACAACAGAGTCCTACGACGGGGTCCTTACGGTTAACGGCGGAAGCTACGCGGAAAGAAAAACCGACAACACCAATTTCGCCATCCTCGTGAGCACCTCGTTCACGGAGCCCTTCAAAGAGCCGATCGCCTATGGCAAATACGTCGCAAGGCTTTCAAACCTCTTAAGCGGAGGCGTTATGGTTCAGCGTTTGGGCGACCTAGTTGTTGGGCGCCGCTCAACCCCTGAACGCTTAGCCCGAAGCGTAGTTACCCCCACGTTGAAAAACGCAACTCCTGGCGACTTAAGCTTCGTTTTACCCTACCGCTACCTTGTGGACATCCGCGAGATGCTCCAAGCCCTAGACGTTATTGCGCCAGGAATCCACTCACGGGATACCTTACTCTACGGCATAGAAGTCAAATTCTACTCTTCCCATCTGCAACTAAACAACGCGTTGGAGAGCAAAATCCAAAACATGTTCACGATCGGCGACGGCGCAGGTGTCACACGCGGCTTGATTCAAGCTTCAGCTTCAGGCGTAATCGTAGCAAGGGAAATCTTGAAACGTGAACACTTAAAGACAGAACTGAACTGAAAGCTCACTTTCCAACATCATTTTTTCAATCTCAGTTTCTGACAAACTTTAAAAGCGACTCTATATTATCAACCAATACTAAAAAAGGCGGAGATTTGAAATTGAGCGATAATAACGATGTATTATCTAAAGTTAAAGGTCAAATGAACCTCCCCGAGAGGATAGCCGCTTTTGTTCCGGGGTTCCGCGGCTACAAAGAAAAAGAGATACGTCGAGAAAGCGACAGGCTGATCAGGAATCACCTGTATATGAAACTGCAAATTGAAAGGTCAGATATTAAGGACGTTGAGCAGAAGCTGGCCGACCGCCGCTATTTCGATGTCCTAACAGACATAGATCGGCTAGTAGCTAAGATGGATCGCGTCGTCGAAAAAGTCAACCACGCTTCCTACGGGTATAGCGGCTTTTTTGATGCTGTAAAAGTACGGGAAGACAACCTTGACAACATGATAACCTTCGACAACAAGCTTTTGGATGGCGTAACCGCTTTGACAGCGGAAGTTGACGCCCTCAAAGCCGATCTAGCCAGCGGCGCGACCTCGAACCTTAAAACTCGGGTTCAAAACGTAACCGACAAGCTTGATAGCTTCGAAAACACGTTTGATCAACGTAACGAAGTAATCATGGGAGTGAGCTAAAATGCCACAAGTAATAGAATGGACAAATGCGGGAGCTGACCAAATAATCTACAAGTACCCAGTCGAAGACATAACCTGGGGAGCCCAACTCATCGTCCACGAATATGAAATGGCTGTTTTCTTCAGAGACGGAAAAGCCTACGACGTTTTCGGCGCTGGCAGACACACGCTAACCACGCTTAACTTGCCTTTGCTTACAGGCCTGCTGACGCGTCTGGCAGGATTCGGTGGTAACAAACCGTTCAAAGCAATGGTCATCTATATAGCCACCAAAGTTTTCAACGGCAAATGGGGCACAAGCGCACAGACCACGGAGCTGGCTCCGCTCAAAGTGTTCGGGCAATTCCTATTCAAAATCGAAGATGCAACCCTGTTCGTGAATGAGGTTGTAGGTGGACAAAACCTCTTCGACACAAACGGCGTTAACGACTTCCTGCGAGGCTTTCTAAATGAAAAGATAATCGCGGAACTATCACACTACGACTTAATTACCGTTTTCACTAAACTGCAAGAAACCTCGATAATTGTCAAAAACTCAGTTTTAGACTACTTCAAACGCTTAGGCATCGAACTTACAGACCTCAGGTTCGAAGGCATCGACACTACCCCTGAATATCGTGAACGGCTGTTCTGGCTTAAAACTGGCAGCACACCTGCCGACACGGTCTTGCGCATGGAAACCGTGAAAAGCGCAGCGGCATCCCTCGGTCAAGGCGGCGGAGGGGGCGGTGCAGGATTAGGCACAGGCATGGTGCTCATACCTCAAATAATGAATTCAGCGGGTCAAGTTCAAGCTCAAGCACCAACAGCAGCCCTTGTGATATGTCCCAAATGCGGCGCACATGTTCCAGCAACATCCAAGTTCTGCCCCGAATGCGGAACCTCACTAACCCCACCCTCGCAAGCCACAATCAACTGCCCCAAGTGCGGTCACTCGATTCCTGCAAGTTCTAAGTTTTGCCCTGAATGCGGAGCAACACTTTCTTAGGCAGGCAAAAACATGTCTGAAAGCAAGCGGCAACTGCTAACTATCGGCGTTTTCTTCATAATAATAGTGGTTGCCATACTGCTCTACCCGACCAATGTAACTCATAACTGGGCGAACATTTTCCAACTAATATTGGTTCTGTTTGGGGTTTGGATCTTGGTTCTAGCAGTTATGAGAGCTCAAAGCCCTCAAAAGTACGAACGCTCTCCGTACAACACGGTTCAAATGGGTGTGCTTCTCATGGCTTTAGGCGGCGCATGGTTCCTGTGGGGTTACAGCTGGATCTACTCGATAGCCCTATTGTTGCTTGCGCTCGGCGCTATTGCAATCGCTTCAGCAATGCGAAGAAAAACTCCTTAAGCCGTTTTTCGGCTCTAAACATTTTTCTATTTCTTCGTGCAGTCAATTGGCTGAAGGCTTAAAGTTATGTCTGAAGAAGTTATCGGGCGTGGCACATGGTACGACATGATGGCTAAAAAAGTAATCGATCGTGAGCGCGAGCTTGGCAGAAACATGAATAGACTTCGCACGGAGATGGGTCTTGGCGCATCTGGATTCCCTCACATCGGCAGCATAGGCGACGCAGCACGCTCCTACACTGTTACGCTCGCCCTGCGGAATCTAGACTTCAACTCTGAGCTGGTTGCTTACTGCGACGACAAAGATGGCTTGCGCAAGGTTCCAGTAGGATTATCAAAGGATTTAGAGAAATATCTTGGTTACCCCGTTTCCAGCATTCCTGACCCCTTCAGTTGCCACGAAAGCTACGGCAAACACATGAGCTCACTTCTCTTGGAGTCCTTAGACAAATGCGGAATAGAATACCATTACTTCTCCGCTAAAGAAGTCTACGAGAGGGGATTGCTTCTTAACGAAATAAGAACCATCTTGCTAAACGCCAAGAAAGTCGGCGAAATCGTTAAAGAGGAAGTTGGTCAAGACCGCTACACCGAAGTTCTACCCTTCTTCCCTGTCTGCAGCAACTGCGGTCGCATCTACACCACAAAAGCCTACAAGTTCGAACCCGAAACCGACAAAGTACTCTACAAATGCGAGGGCCTAGAAATCCGCGGCAGACTCATAGAAGGGTGCGGGCACGAAGACGAAGCAGACATAACGAAAGGAGAGGGAAAACTTACTTGGAAAGGCGAGTTCGCGGCCCGATGGAAAGCGTTGGATATACGTTTTGAAGCATACGGCAAAGACATTGCAGACTCTGTGAAAATCAACGACCGGATATGCCGTGAAGTCCTCTCGTTTGAACCACCTTCCCACGCAAGGTACGAGATGTTCCTGGACAAAGGTGGAAAAAAAATCTCAAAATCAGCAGGCAATGTTTTCACGCCTCAAGTTTGGTTCCGCTACGGATCCCCCCAATCGCTACTACTTCTCATGCTGAAAAGGTTTGTCGGTACACGGAATTTGGATGCGTCAGATATTCCAGCGTACATGAATGAGCTTGACCACCTTGAAGATGTTTACTTCGGAAAAAAGCAATCTGCCGAGAAAGAAGCGGTGAGGCTTCGAGGCTTGTTTGAGTACTGCTATGTTGCAATGCCGCCATCCGAGCTAAACATTCATGTGCCCTACAACTTGATGGCATTCCTCGTTAAAATGGCGCCTAAAGAGTGTCTAGAAGACTACGTTACAGAGAAACTTCAAAGCTATGGTTACCTCCAGAAAGGCCAACGCTTAGACGATAACTTGAAGCAACGTATCGAATACGCTTTAAACTGGATCGGTGACTTCGAAGAAATCAAAGAAACAGATGTGGCGCTGAAGCCTGAAGAGAAAAAAGCAGTCGTCGATCTGATAGCTAACCTTGAAACAGAAGATGAACCAGACAAAATCCAAAACGCCATCTTCAGCGCTGCAAAAAACAACGGAGTTCAACCCGGCAGTTTCTTTAAAATATTGTATCAGATTCTGATGGGTGCACCTCAAGGTCCGCGTTTAGGTCCGTACGTGCTTGCTATGGGAAAGCAAAATGTTGTCGCAGCTCTGAAGAGGGCGGTCGGAAAAAACTGACATATTTCCGTGACTTCTTTAGTATCTTTGATTAGCGCTATTCTTACGGGAGTAGAAAGCAAAAAAACTTAACTGTAATATTTGTCACAATATTTGTTTGCAGGGAGTTTAGGTTCCTGTAAGGTTGAACTGGACCTACTTATTATGAAATTAAAACAAGAGAAAGGGATGCCAAACGGCGGTAACCTGAAATTAAGGTCTTCCAAGAAAACACAGCGTCAACGTAGCCGTTTCAGACACAAGCGTTGGCATCCCGGATGAGGCAAAACCGAAACCTTTCCAGCCCTTATGACAACCAAATCTAAGTGGGTCAATGATTTGGGTTAGCCGTTGTCAAACAACTGATGGAAGAGCAGGGTGGAATGGCCAGTTTTGAAAGCAAGCTTGGAGGAGGAACGCAGTTCAAAATAGTTTTTCCGAAAAAAACAAAGTTACCTAACGCGTTACCACTATTTTTAAGTTTAAGCAAAGTATTTACTATTCTGCCCGAAATTTTTGGGCACAAGAAGCTTGGGCTCGTAGTCTAGTACGGACAAGGCATCGGCCTGCGGAGCCGGGAATCCTGGGTTCAAATCCCAGCGGGCCCGCCAATCTCAATCCATAACCCTCTCTTAGAAAACTGCTTCTGATCGGAAATTGTTCCCAAATACTCTGATGATCGTAAAATAATATGAGACCTTAACGGCTTAGCGCTTTTGCCAGAAGCTCGACATCTAATATCCAGCCGTCTATTATCATTAAGTTTTGCTTCAACTTGTTTGGATCTTTCTCAAAACCTTTTAGCTGTTCTTGCTGATGCTCATAATATGCACCTAGCCGTTTCAATGGTTCAATGAACTCTGCCGTTGAAGTATTAGTTTCCAGATTGTTTCCTAAAGCTCTAATTGTTGTTAGCATTTCGTCGATGGATAATCCCATGTTCTTTTTGAAGTCTCTAGACACCCATTGCCTCTCAAACAAGTTGCGTCTCTTCCATCCTTCAGACTGCTCAGCATAAGTTGCCATAACTGATTGGTAAAGTTCAGGTTTAGTCTTGTTTTCAGTGGGCTCAGCTACTTGTGTTTCAAGTTTTTGCTCAGGTTTTTGTTCTTGTAGTTGGTTTGATTCTTCCTCAGTTAAAGGGATACTCGCTTCTCGTAAAACTTGAATAGAACTCGTTTCTTGAC
Organism: Bathyarchaeia archaeon; assembly: GCA_049520735.1. Lineage (GTDB taxonomy): Archaea > Thermoproteota > Bathyarchaeia > Bathyarchaeales > Bathycorpusculaceae > Bathycorpusculum. The sequence continues at coordinate 6,355 of JBEKPM010000057.1, forward strand.
CATGATATTTCTTAGCAAACGTAATCGAAATGGCAAAGCCTACGCCAGCAGCTTCAGGGGAAATCTGAGCATTCTTATTCAATTCAAACAACTCATCTAAACTCATACCCATAAACGAGGCAACTTTTCCTCCACCTTCAATGAAGCCAGGTGTGCGAGAAATGCCTGGGCCAATTGTGAAAGCGTACACTCCTGTGCCTTCAACTTCAGCAGCGATGGTATTTGCCAATTCAACTTGGGCTGTTTTGAAAACTTCATAAGCCCCCATATATGGTGCAGCTCCTGAAGATGAAACGCAGACGAAAACGCCATGCTTACGTTCGATCATGGCTGGAAGGAATTTTCTAGCCAGAAGAACTGGACCTCTTAAATTAACTCGATAACTGTAATCCCAAGAATCAACGGGTGTATCCTTAACAGCACCAATCGGAAACACCGTTGCATTATTTAGAACTATATCCGCTTTACTAAACTTTTTCAGTGTTGCTTCAGCCAGGTTATCAATGTCTTTTTCATCGCCAACATCTGTCTTAAGAAAAAACGCTTTTCCCGCTCCGAAATCATTGTTGATTGATTCTTCAGCCATTTTCCCGTTTTGCTCATTAATTTCTGCGATAACTACTTTTGCTCCGAGCCAAGCAAGGGCTTTAGCTGCTTCATAGCCAATTCCCCGTCCAGCCCCAGTAACAATGGCAACTTCATCTTTTAATGAATTTTTATTGATGTTTGCTTTGCCGATTATCATAAGGTTGTTTCCCTTCTTTTGACTGTTTACCCATCTGTTAACTGCTTGTATTTAAAAAATTGCCCAAAGGATTCGCTTAAATAATTAAGCGCATCCCAGCGGGCCCGCCACCTAAATTTGGATTTTTAGCTTCTTTTTTGCCAAGAAAGCTTCATAATCCAAACGATGAAGCTATTTCACAAAAACAGGACTAGAAAATCAGGAAAGAATCAGAGCATTCTTATTCTCTGCTGGAGAGCACCAGGATGTAGTCTGCCGTGTCTGCGCACATGTCTGCAGCTTGCTCAATGAACTCGATCAGGTCGTCAAATATCACCATGGCTCCGACGTTTATGTTTACGCCGTACTTTACGAATAGGCTTTTGCATTTAAGATACTCAATGTCGATGGCGTGCTCGATTTCGCCGACTTTCTTTGCTTCAGTAATCGCTTCAGAGGGATTCGACGAAATCTTTTCAATGCTACTTCTTAACGTTTGAGCCGTATCGACAAGCTTTCCCGTCATAACCACCGTCTTGTCGCTAAGTTCCTGTGGGATGTCTGCGCCTGAAAGCATCTCAAGACATCGTGCGGCGTCTTTAGTGTGGTCGGCCAAAGTGTCAAGCCGCTTTACCAAATGCAACAAGTCTTCACGGTAGTCAGCTACGAGAGCTGCCCCTTTGGATAACTCCATGAACACGTCAGTCCGAAGCGAGTCAACGCCTTCCTCGGTCTTGTAGAGGTTGTCTATATATTTTTGTGCCTCTTTGAAATTCTTCTCTGAAAAGCTCTTCATTGCTTTATGAAGCCACGTTACCGTGTCGAAAGCCTTTGTTATCTGGTCATGCGCAAGCTCTAGTCCTCTGGTTTTACGGCGTTGTTCGAACCAATCGTAACTTTTTCTCTCCACACTCAACACCGCTTAAGTATTGAAACAATAATAGATATAACCCTTATCATATATCGCGCACCTGGCAAACGTCAAAGTTTTTGGCACTCATGTCTTTCTTTTCCTCAATGTTCTTTTTTTGGTTTTTTATGGAACACAGGCGTCAATTGCCAAAAGCCAATCCATGAGATCGGCGTTTTTAGCTTTCGCTTGCTTTTTCCTGTTAATCTTAGTCTTCAATTTTTCCCCTCAAATTCACCGTTTGTTTAGCCATGCTTAGACATGGTTGAAGTACCACGGCATTTCTTGATTTGCACGCTGCTTTCTTGCTTTTTTCTTTTGCATGGGACTTCCAAGAAACCATCAGTTTTTCGGCTTATTTGGGCTACGCCAATAGTATATAGAGAGCAACTTATTCTATAGAGAAAAAATAGCGTTTTAGAACAGCTCGCGCCAACCTAACTTTGTCTTCAAGAGACTTCATCACGGTATCAGTCACCTTCACATCGATCCCGAGTCTTTCAATCCGACTCTTGTCATCCTGATCTCTAACGTCAATCACAAACTCATCAAGAAAATCTGCGTAGAGTTTCGCAACCGAAAACGCTGAAACCTCAAGGCCTGAACTGCGCAAAAGTTTGTCCGCTGGACCTTTGATTGGGGCACCGTCGACTATGGGGCTGATTCCAACGATCTTAGCGTTTGTTTTTTTCAGTGCGTCTCTGATGCCGTCAACCGATAGTATGCTTCCTATGCTGACTATCGGATTGCTGGGGCAAACAATAACCAGTTCCGCATTCAAGATTGAAGCTATGGTTTTGGGTGCTGGTTTCGCTTTTGCTGAGCCGACAAACTCGACGCCTAACACATTGTCTTTGGTTTGTCTCTTCACAAAATACTCTTCAAAATGAATTAGCCCTTCCTCAATTTTTATCCAAGTCTCAAACTTGTCATCCGTCATCGGCATAATGTCAGCTTTAATCCCTAATCGTCGACTGACTTCTTCGGTAACCTTCGAGAGAGTAAATCCATTTCGTATCAAATTCGTTCTAAAAATGTGTGTGGCGAAGTCTCTGTCGCCTATGCTGAACCAGGTTTCTAAACCTATTTTCTTGAGCATTTCGAGGCATTGGAAAGTGTCGCCTTTTATTCCCCACCCTTTCTCGTCGTCAACAATGCCTGCTAAGGTGTATTGCACAATATCGATGTCTGGCGAAATGTGTAAGCCAAACATTTCCATATCGTCGCCGGTGTTGACGATCACCGACAAATCTTCTTCTTTTATGATCTTAGTTAAGCCAGTTAGAAATCTTGCTGCTCCAACCCCGCCTGCTAAAGCTGTAATCATAAATCTTCGCCATGTCAAAGTCAATGGGCGTGTTTTTCTGAGACCCAATATTCGTCGGAACCTTTTTCGGTAACTACGCGTTCTTTCTTGAAGATTGGCGCTTCGCTTTTGTATCTCTCAACAGCTTCTCGAAGAACGCTGAACACTTCGGGTCGGTGGGAACCAGCGACGGCAACGTAAACTAAGTCGTCTCCAACTTTGAATTCGCCTAGTAAGTGGTGAATTTGAACGTTAACTATCCCAGGCTTTTTGGTTAGGTCATCGCATATTTTGCTGAGGACTTGGTCGGCTTTTTCTTCGTAAGCTTCAAGATGCAGCTTTTCGACCTTTTGCCCTTCGAAGGTGTCGCCTCGCACCACGCCGATGAAAAGCCCTATTGCGCCGGTTTTAGGGTAATCTGGGTCCTTTTTGATGTTGTCAATAACGTCTTGGACAGTGAAAGTTCCTTTTTCGTGGACTCCTGCTTTTACCGACAAGTGTGATGCTTCCTGTTCTTCGTTTGGAAGTTTTTAGATTAACGTTTCTAAAGTATTTTGCCCTAAGTAGGGGATTTGAAAAATTTTTGTTGTTGTTGATGTTGTTGTTGATACTTGTCATTTTGAGTTGGCGAAAGAACTGACGAGGAGACTAAGGACAAACCTCTACGCGTGGTACAGCAGCTCGAACGTAAAAAAGGCCACTTATCATCGTGAATGTCAAAACTTACCTTGATTCGGCAGGTCAAAAAGGAAATAAAGGGGTTGCTTTATGCTTAAGCTTCTGCTACTTCTTCAGGCTCTGCCGGCTCAGCTGGGGCTTCTTTCGCTTTCCCTTCAATCTGAGGTGCCGCCAAAAGTTTAGATTTCCTTATGCCAACATGTCTGAGTGGTGCAACTTCTTTGGCTTGATTGTAGATGTCTGAAGCGATTTTGCCCAGAACCATTTCTTGGACGAATTGGTCAAGCGATAATGCTTCGGCTTTTTCATGGATGGTTTTCGCGATTCTAAGTTTGAATCCGTCTTTTGTGGTCAAATTGATTAATGAATCGACTTTAGTTGTTCTTCTTCTTACTAGACTGCGCAGATAATCCCGCGAGTACTCGTGGCCTTTAAAGAGGGTCTTTGCGGTTTTCGCTTCAATCTCGTTTACTTGGAAGAACATTTTCAGATAGTGATGCGAAAAATCAGCAGTTATATCGTACAGTGTGGCTTCGACAACTCTTCCGATCAACTGTTTTGGATCTTCAGCTGGAATAGAGCCTAACTCAACGTTGCCAAAGAAGGACGGTGCAACAACCATGTACCATCCTTTTCCACGCCACTTATCTTTTACATGTCTCGTTTTTGAAGACAAAGCTATTTCTCCGAACGCGCAGTCAACATTCTCATAGAAATATTAAAAGGTTTACCGTTTCTTGTCTATTTTTTCTCTGTTACCCATGTACTTTCGCAAGGCAACGGGTATATTTATCGTTCCGTCTTCCTGCTGATTGTTTTCCAGCAACGCAACTATGGTTCTTCCCGTGGCCACAGCCGTCGAGTTTAAAGTGTGAACAAATCCTTTCGGCGCCGCGCCTTCTTTTTCTCGGTATTTTATTCCTAAGCGTCTTGCTTGGTAATCTGTGCAGTTGCTGCAAGAAACTACTTCCCTGTATCCATTCTGCGCTGGCATCCACGCTTCAATATCATATTTTTTGGCTGCCACAGTTCCAATGTCGCCTGTGCAAACGTTCACGACACGGTAAGGCAACTCGAGTTTCTGAAGCAGTTCCTCTGCGTTCCAAAGCAGCTCTTCATGAAGCTTGGTCGAGTCTTCTGGCTTGCAAAATATGAACTGTTCAATTTTGTTAAACTGGTGGGTGCGGAAAATTCCCCGTGTGTCTTTGCCGTGGGCCCCTGCTTCCTTTCTGAAGCAGCTGCTTATTCCTGCGAGTTTGATTGGCATGTCCTGCTCTTTTAGCACTTCATTCATGTACATTGCAGCCATCGGATGCTCAGAAGTAGCAATCAAATACAAGTCTTCATTTTCCACCTTATAGAGCACATCAGCAAAGTCTCCCATCGCCGTTACACCCTCGTAGGCTTCACGAGTCATCAAACAGGGCGGAATGATTGCAGAATAACCCTTCTTAGTCAGCTCTTCAATCGCAAGGCTCATCAAAGCCATGTCAAGCATCGCAACCTCGTTCTTGAGATAGAAGAATCTCGATCCAGAAACTTTTCCAGCCCGCTCCATGTCAATCTGATCTAGTGCCAAAGCCAAGTCGATATGGTTCTTTACGGGAAAAGAAAATGTTGGGATGGTTCCCCAAGTTTTAACCTGCACGTTATCTTTGTCGTCTTTGCCGAACGGAACACTTTCATCCAGCAGGTTTGGGAGCCGCATGAGGTAATAATTGGTCTTCAGTTCTTGCTCTGCAACTTGTTTTTCGATAATTCCAATTTTTTCGTCAACATCTTGCGCTTTGTGAACTTCCTCGTCAGCTTCCTTGCCTGCTTTTTTCAGCTTTGCGATTTCAATAGTTATCTGTTTTCGTTGGTGGCGCATCTCGTTTAGTTTAGTGAGATTTTGTCGCCATTCTTTGTCAACACTAATCAAATCCTCTAGCATCCGGAGGCATTCAAGGTTGCCGCGTTTTGCCAAATTGTTCTTGACAAGTTCATGATTCTCTCGGATAAGCTTGATATCTAGCATTGCCGTCACACGCAAATTCCTAACTTAAGGAATTCAGCTATTTAACTTTGCGATGACCAAATAAAGCATAAACGAACAAAATAACGTGGGAAAAGCAGCGAGAGCTTGATTAAGTTCCGAACAGTAAAAAGGCTTAACTCCAAATTGCTCAGCGCTGACGGTGGAGGCATTAGATCGCAAGCATAGAGCTGGTTCTTTCAGCGTTCTTACTTTTGGTTTTCATAGCGGCGCTTATTTCGATAAAAGTCAAATTGCCTTACACTTTGGTTCTGGTTCTGACCGGCGTCCTGATAACGTTAATTTTCGGGTTACTTTCGCTTGAGGGAAGCCCGATTCAAGGCCAGATGCTGAGTATAACTTCTCAGATTCGGTCGATTTACAACCTTTTAATCCAGGGCGGCGGAGGTGGGCTGTACGTTGGTCTTATTGTCCCCCCACTCATTTTCGAAGCCATGATTCATATCCGTGGCGGCGACTTGAAAAGTGTCATAAAGCCCTCCCTGGCGCTCGCAACAATCGGTGTTCTCATTGCGACTGCTGTTACAGGTTTGATTTTATGGAAAGTTGTAGGTCTCTCGATTTATGTTTCATTTCTGTTCGCCGCCTTAATTGCTCCGACCGATGTGGTGACGGTTTTGGAGGTCTTTCGGCACGTCAAAGTCCCCTCTAGGTTGGCGACTCTCTTGGACACGGAGGCAACCTTCAACGATGCAACCGCAATCATTCTCTTCACCATTATACTCTCAACAATCGGTCTTCAAAAAATAAACGTGCTAAGTTCTCTAACAAACTTCGGCTTTACCCTTGGCGCTGGAGTTCTAATCGGGCTGGGCGTGGCTTTCGCGGGAGAAGTTCTTTCAAGCCTGATTGAAGACAGAGTTGCAGAAACCATTCTGACTATAGCGGTTGTTTACGGGTCCTACGCCTTTGCCTCGGGTGTCGGTGCCTCAGGGTTAATCGCAGTTGCTGTTGCCGGATTGTACTTTGGCAACTTTACAATTCGAACCGCTATGGAGCCTGCTACCAGGGAAGCAGTAGCAATCTTTTGGCAAATCGCCGCCTTCATCGGCAACTCAGTCGCTTTTCTTCTCATTGGCTTTCAAGCAAACATTATCACTTTTCCCCAATCCATCCTGATAATTCTGGCAGCTTTTGCAGCAGTAACAGCGTCGAGAATCGCGACTGTTTACCCGATACTTGCCTTCTACCGGAAAACAATTGGAAAAATGACATCAATCTGGAGCAACGTCGCAATGCTTGGCGGCGTCAGAGGCGCCCT
>JBEKPM010000058.1:0-9704 GCA_049520735.1 Bathyarchaeia archaeon
ACGTATTCCAAGCAGGTGCAGGCACCTCTTTCAACATGAACGTCAACGAGGTTTTAGCCAACAGGGCTCTCGAAGTCTTAGGCAAAGAGAAAGGCGACTACAAAACCGTTAATCCCAATGACTACGTCAACATGGGACAATCAACAAACGACACGTTTCCCACAGCTCTACACCTCTCCGTTCTAATGGCGTTGCAGCCGCTGCTTTCCTCCCTGGATGAGTTGGCAAATGCATTCAACGGACTCGGTGAAAAATACGCTCACGTGCTCAAGTCTGGCAGAACACATTTGCAAGACGCTGTGCCTGTGACGATTGGGCAAGAATTTACCGCGTATGGTTCAGCCGTCGCGTCTGCCTGCGCTGAGTTGCGCAAAAGGCAGGAGAACCTATACGCGGTTGCTTTAGGCGGCACTGCAGTTGGAACAGGAGCTAACGCCCACCCCAAGTACAAGCGTCTTGCTGTGGCGGAGTTGGCGAAACTTAGTGGGTTCCCATTAAAGCCTGCGGCGAACAATTTTGAGGCGCTTCAAAGCCAAAGGGCGGCGCAGTCAGTTTCTAGCGGTCTTAAAGAGTTGGCGTTGGAGCTTATTAGAGTCGCCAATGACCTTCGTCTTTTGGCTTCTGGTCCAACAACTGGGCTTAACGAGATTGTGCTCCCGCCGGTGCAGCCTGGCTCATCGATTATGCCGGGAAAGGTGAACCCTGTCATGGCTGAATGCTTAGACATGGTAGCTTTTCAAGTGGTAGGAAACGATTCAACGGTTTCCTTGGCGGTACAAGCTGGTCAGATGGAGCTCAACGTTATGACACCAGTAATCATGTACAACCTGCTTTTCTCCATCCAAATCATGACAAACTTCATCCCCGTATTCACTAAGAAATGCGTTCAAGGAATAACCGTAAACGAGAAACAGTGCAGTCAGTACTTAAAAAAGAACCCTTCGTTAGCTACTCTGCTGTCCCCTTATATCGGCTATTTGGAAGCTGCAAAAATCGCCAAGCAAGCCCAAGCACAAAACCGCTCTGTAAAGGAAATTGCCCTTGAAATGAAGCTGCTCAAGCGCGAAGAAATAGACAAGATTTTTAGTCGAAAAAACCTGCTTAACGAATCCTAATCCAGTATGCGGCATTAACCAGCCGTACCGTAGCCACTGACGGTTACACTGGCGTCCGTCGTGCCAGCACTTGATTGGGCATCAAATACTATGCCGACAACCACGCTTTGCGATGGGAACAAAGTCAGAATCTGGTCATTACTTAACCAAACTGCTCCACTGCTTGTGAAGGTTTGGGTAACAGGGTTTGAGATGACGTTGTCCGCGAAGAGTAGTCGGACACGCACCGTGACGGTTTGGTTGTTGGCAAAGCTTCCTTCTGTTTGGATTTTGGGTTCGAACATGTAAATGTTTAGGGGCGAAGCCTGGATAGTTGCGTTAGCGCCGTAGTGTCCATTCACTCCGACGGGAACGTTGACGTTTAATTTTTCAAAGGCGGTATCGACACCTGATATCCAGATGCTGTAGGGGTTGTGAATGTTGGCTGTCCAGCTGCCAAGAAAGTTGACATCGCCATCGAACATAGGCGCGGGGTTGCAATCACGTCCCAGGTCGATGGCAAACATGTCGTTGGGAACGTTAGTGAAGGATTCAAAGACCACGCTGGTTAGTAGCGTTTGATACATTGAGCCGTTAACAAAAAGCCCTGTTTGATTGGTTACGCCGTCTTGGCCGAGCCACATTCTGACGTTTTGTATTTGGCTGTCAGAGAACTGTGCTCCAGACTGAACGTTGATACCGACGGAGTTGTCGCGGATGTTGAAGAAGCAGCGTTGAATTGTTGAGCTGGCGTAAGAACCTGTCGCGTTACCGGTGGGAGATTCGAAAACTATTCCTTGGGTGGCGTTAATGAAGTAGCAGTTGTCGATTTGGGTGTCCTCGCTCCAAGTGTTTGTGTTAGCTAATTCGATCCCTACAGACGTGTTTTCAAAAATCATGTCAGATACGGTTGTTCCAAATGAGTTCTCAATTCTGAGGGTTCCGTTGATGATTGTTAAGCCTGAGACGGTTGCATACTGTGAATGGGTAAAGTTGTAACCGTAAACGATTATTTTGTGTCCATTTCCGATTATCGTCGCTCCGTTACCTACGATTTTGGCATCGATTTTGTTTGAGAGCAAGATGTCCTTGTTCAAAGCATAGGTGCCGGCATTAAGGTAAACGGATAGCCCGCGGGCTAACGCCGAATTGATAGCTGATGACACGCTGCCGCGTGAAACACCGGTGGTTTCGCCTGTTTGTATGTTTTTTAGTTGGTAGTTGTTCCCGTTTTGGGATAGGACAAAATCGAAGCTCACCGCGTTTGTGTTGAAGCTAGGTCTCTCCAGAATCATGTAAGTGTTAAATGCCGACAGAGCAAGCACAGCTACAAGGATGACAACGATTATTCGTTTTGAGATGGTTATCTTTGAGTTAGCTTGCATATTCAGGGCTCAGGCAGGGTTTAGGTACATGTTAAGAGCTTCGTTAATTAAATTTTGTGATAACGGGGGCTTCCGAGACCTCATCTTACGCGGGGGCTGCTTGCCGCATGTGGCCTTGCGTTGTGTTCTCCGGGCGCGATAGATCAACCGAAGTTATCCTCTTGATTATTTGGAGAAAAACAGTTTCTTGAATTTGATAACGTGATTGAAACGCAAAATGGCGTTTATTTCTAAGTAAGTTCCAAATTAATTGTTTCGCCATCTGTGAAAACTCCATTGATGATGGTTTCAAGAGCGTCAAAAATCAGTCAAGAAAGTTTGACTAACTTTTAGTCAATAAACCTTGACAAAAACGCTTTTACACCCAAAACAACTACACGCCCGTGAGGAACTTGGATGAATAAACTAATAACTCTCGGCTTAATTCAACCTCAGGTACAAAACCAAAACAAAGCTGACTTGTCTACAACCATAAGAACGCTTGAAGCAAAATGCAGTAGCTGCACCCCAATATCCCCCCTGCAATGCATAGACCGGTGCCAAGCGTACAAACTCAAAAATGAGTTGCGAACACTTCGTAAAGCCTTGGCTAACCCAGAGTACATAAAGGGACTTTTTAATGTTCTGAAAAACGAGACTAGACTTCACATTTTGCAAGCTATGGTAAACGGCAGGTACACGGTGGGGCAGTTGCAGCAGAAGCTCAAGGAGGCGGGCCAAAGTCACAGCCAAAGTACAATCAGCGAAGAATATCTGCGCCCTCTTGTGGAAATTGGCTTAGCTGCCCAAGTGCGAAATGAATTCTACGCAACCGCTTTTGGTCTTCGACTAACCGAGCTCCTCGCCCATTTCCAAGAATTGGCCGATAAACTGCCCGCTCACTCTGAGTGTTACGAAGAAACCCTTTTGCAAGCATTGCTTACAGGGCCAAAAACCTTCGAGGAAATCGAGCCGCTTATCCTGCAAAAAAATGTTTCACGGGTCCTCAAACGACTGTGCTCAGCAAAGCTAATCGTCACACCAAGGAAGAGAGAATACATCTTCTTCTTCAGATCAAAACGAAATCCCTGCAAAGAAAGCTTCACTGAAACCGAACGCAAAATCTACGATGCCATCTGCGAGGACGGAATCAGCGCTGGAAAACTCGCCAAAGAAACAGGGTTGTCGACGAGAATAACCTACAAGTATCTAAGAGGCTTGAAAGGCAAAAAACTGGTCTTCAACAGAAGAACGCTGAAAGCCTACAGTTTGACTAGCGCAGGCCAAAAACTAGCTAATTCGATGCAACTTGTCCACCAAATAGTAGAAGACGCGTGGAATTCCACTGAACTGGTTTGCAAGATACCCGGCTGATCTCGCCAGCTCGGCTGCCGGCCAACACCCACTTCCTCGCAAGGCTCAAACCCTGACGCTAATTTCCACGCCGTCGTTACCCACTTGCACGTAGCGGCTACGATATCTTCCAGAGTTTCGAACGTAATCCAAGTAGTCGCTCATCTGCTCAGCAAAGATTCCAGCGTTATCTGCCACAACAACCGTTCCTTTGCGAAACTTGTCTTCTGCAAGCTTAATGTATCCGAGGTATTCGTTTTTTTCAGCGTCGATGAAGGCGAAATCGAACTTGCCCCCAAAAGTAGGGATGACTTCTAATGCGTCTCCAGTTATGATGGTAACTTTCGGCGGAATATTTGCCTTAGCAACATTTGCCCCAGCCGCTTTTGCCTCGTCGCGGTGAATTTCAATCGTAACAATCTCTGCGTCTACACCAAGTTCTTTGCCCATAAGGATTGCCGAATAACCGATCAAAGTGCCGACCTCTAAAATATGCCTCGGGTTAGCCTTCCGAACCTCTTCAGCCAGTATTTTGCCTCTATTTGGACCTATTATCGGCAGAAACTCCCGCTCCGCTGCCTTCTCAATTTGCCTCAAGACTTCTTCGGCGCTGCTTAATGCTGATTTCTGAGTAATCATGGCGGCGCCTTAATTTTGTCGACAAAACGGTGCTGTAACTTGGCAATTTTAGGCGCAATCACAACTTGGCAATAAGGCTCCTTCGGATGTTTTTTGTAGTAATCTTTATGGTATGTTTCAGCCATGTAAAACTCTTTGAGCGGTTCAACCGTGGTTACGATCGGCTTGTTCCAAATGCCTTCTTTGTTGAGCTCTTCAATCAGTTTCTCAGCCGTAGCCTTCTGCTCTTCGTTGTGGTAGAAAATGGCTGACCTATACTGGGTTCCAACGTCAGCGCCCTGCTTATTCAATGACGTGGGATCATGGATTGTGAAGAAAATCTCCAGGATCTCTCGGTAATTTATCACTTTGGGGTCAAAGGAAATCTGAGCGGCTTCCGCATGCCCCGTTGTCCCTGTGGAAACCTCCTCATAAGTGGGGTTAGGCACTGTACCGCCTGTATATCCAGGTTCAATCCGCTCCACGCCACGAATTATGTTGTAGGCGGCTTCCGTGCACCAGAAGCAGCCCGCGGCAAGCGTGGCAACCTCCAAACCATTTTTTTCGCTTTGTTGACTCATTTTTGTCCTTCCAAAATAGCGTTCAATTAATTCTAGAGCTAGGTGGCTTTGAACTTAACAGTTTGTGGCTGTCAACAAACAACAACTAATATCACAGACCAAAAATAAACTCGTGTCCCTAAAACAAAAAGATAAATAAGCATTTCAGCGTCGCAGCCGATATTCTAAGATTAGCTCTGATGTTTCCGCCTATGCGGGGAGCTCTGCGCCTAGGCGGCGGCTTATACTTGACCTCGCCAATTCTAAAGCCCTTCTTCTTTGCCCTGACGAGCATTTCTCCACCGAAAGTTTCGCCGCCCTTCAGAGTAAAGCTTTCCAGGATTTCTTTTTTGTAAGCTCTAAAGTTTGAGTAGAAATCTGAAACACCAACCCTCTTACCCAGTGTTTTTGACGCCAACCTTTCAGAGAACCTCGGAACAACCGTTCGGCACGCCACGGCCAAGTCAACTTCGTCAAGTTTCTGAACCAACGCAGGTATGAGCTCGGGCTCATTTTCTAAATCCGCATCAATCGTCACGATCACCGGAAACTTGGCGAGTTTCATACCGTAAAGCAACCCTTTGGTTTGTCCTTCGCGAACTTTAGAAACTGCCACATCCGCAACCTGCCTCACCACCTCAACAGTCCCGTCCGAAGAACTGTCATCAACAACTATTATTTCATGATGAACGCTCGTCAACGCGAATCGGACCCGACGAATGAGCTCTTCAATGTTTTCTCTTTCGTTCCAAGTGGTAGTAACCACCGAAACGCACTGAACCTCAAGTTCGCCTGTACTCATAAATAGCCATAACTTATCAACAAGCTATTAAGCCCATTGAACAAAAGCCTACTAGAAGACGACTTTTCGACGTCACATTAAAGATATTTCATAGCCGCTAATTCGCTTTCTGCTGTAGCAATTTAAATCGTATCAGGCACAAAAACTTAAAATAATTGGAAGAACTGATGTGTTAACCGAATTCATAAATTAGGATGCACTAATAGAGGAAGAAAAAATGAGCAAATCAGAAAAACCCCACTTAAACCTCATCATTATGGGGCACGTTGACCACGGAAAATCAACAACAACAGGTCACCTTCTTTACTTAGCAGGCGCAATCGACGAGCGGACAATCAAAGCCTTTGAAGAAGAAGCCGAAAAAATGGGCAAAGGCACATTCAAGTACGCTTGGGTACTCGACAACCTTAAGGAAGAACGAGAAAGAGGAGTCACGATTGACCTTCGGTTCCTCAAATTCGAAACCAAGAAATTCAACTACACAGTCATCGACGCACCAGGACATCGAGACTTCGTTAAAAACATGATTACAGGCGCAAGCCAAGCCGACGCAGCAGTTCTTTTCTGTTCAGCCAAGAAAGGCGAGTTTGAAGCAGGCATTGGTCCAGGCGGCCAAACAAGGGAACACGCGTTCCTCGCATTCACTTTAGGTATACGCCAACTAATCGTTGCAGTCAACAAGATGGACGACATATCCGTCAACTACAGCAAAGAAAGATACGAAGAGATAAAGAACGAAGTTTCAAGAATGCTCCGAATGGTAGGCTTCAAAATCGAAAAAATCAACTTCATACCCGTCTCAGGCTGGACTGGCGAAAACCTAATCAAGAAAACGGACAAGTTACCATGGTACACAGGCCCAACTCTGATTGAAGCGTTAGATCTTCTCGAGGTACCAGCTAAACCAACTAACAAACCACTACGCGTACCCATACAAGACATCTACAGCATCACAGGCATCGGCACAGTTCCAGTTGGCAGAGTCGAAACAGGGACTCTTAAGGCAGGACAAAACATAATCTTCATGCCCAGCAACAAAACCGGTGAAGTCAAATCTATCGAAATGCACCACACAATGATTCCAATCGCTGAACCAGGCGACAACATAGGCATGAACGTTCGAGGCATCGCTAAAGCCGACATTCACCGAGGCGACGTAGCAGGGCCGGTCGACAACCCACCTACGGTTGCTAAAGAATTTATTGGACAAATCATCGTCATCTACCACCCAACAGCTATTGCGGCAGGATACACACCAGTACTGCATTACCACACAGGGCAAATCGCAGTTAGATTCACCGAGCTCATCAAGAAGATCGACCCGCGCACAGGCCAAGTTACCGAAGAAAAGCCAGCATTCCTCAAGACAGGAGACGCAGCATGGGTAAGAATGGAACCGCTACACCCGATCGCAGTTGAACAATACACTGACTTTCCAGAGCTAGGACGCTTCGCAATTAGAGACATGGGCACCACAGTAGCAGCCGGCGTAATCAAAGAAGTAACCAAAAAGGGACCATAAACCCCTTCCATTTTATTTTTGTCCTAAATCAACTTCGTAGTTTTTTGCGATTAATCTATCATTACTTCAGGTGACAAAACGCTTCCACCAAATTTTCTTAAGGTTCACTTTAGTTGATTCTAAATTGTTGCAGTACCGTGACAGTCACAAGCGTGTATATCCTTTGTTGCTCAGTGCTTTTACTAAGGTGAGAGTTAATGAATTATAATACAAAGAACTCCAGCCTATCACAGAAGAATTTTAAGGATAACCCGAAGAGAGAACGCTTGAGGGAAAGGCTTGCGTTCATATCACTAAAAGACGTACCACTGAAAGTAAGACGGAAGGAAGCAAGGGAACCCCTTTTCCTGACGCGATACGAGTAATTTCACAATTAAGATTGCTTTCTATTTCTTTTCCTTAATTGGAAATGTCTTTCTCGTTTTTAGAAGAAAAAGTTCTCAGAGGTCATATAGGTGGCTGATAGTCAAACATGCGGTTAGTTTTTATATTTGATTCTTTCAAAAGAAAACTGGTGTTTGATGTTGTTTAGGGGAAGCAAAGCTGGCGAGATTCATAGGTTCGTGGCAACTCCAATGCAGAAGAATGAACTCGCCCTGTATTACCTAGGTGTATCGGGCTTCATAATAAGAAGTGTTAACCACACAGTCCTAATTGACCCTGCGGGGATGCTCAAGGGCGACGAATTAGACGCGCTGAAAGCGGTTAGTTTGGTTCTTTTCACGCATGATCATTTAGACCATTTTTCATCGGGCAAAACTCAGGATATCTTTAAGCAAACAGCTGCTCCCATAATTGCTGAGACTAAAGTAGCCGGGAAACTTAATGGAAAAGTACCTGAGGAAAAACTTGTAAGCGCCGAAAATGGCAAAACCTACAGTTTAGGCGATGTCACCGTCACGGCTATTCAGGGAATCCACCGTGGGCCAATCATGCTCTACCAATTGAATATGGACGACATAACGGTTTTCCACGGCGGCGACTCTGGGTACGTCAACCTAAAAGACTATCCTTCACGGGTGGCGATTGTTCCTGTTGGGCGAATGTCCCCGACAGCTTCACCTGAAAACGCATACAAAATGGTGGTTGATGTTAAACCCGATGTTGCTGTAACTATGCATGGGTCAGACAAACAGAAGCGGCAGTTCGAAGAAAAAGTCAAGGAAACCAGCCCGCAAGTAACAGTCCATATCATGGCACCGTTCACTACAAAAATTGTGTCGCTTTCTTAAGAGCCCTAATCTGCCAAAGGCGAACATAGAAGCTTCCGTCCTACTTGTCGCGACACTAGCGCAAATGAAATAAGCTTGCGCTTGTGGTATCGTATTTTGAGGTTGACATTATGCCTGGAGCAGAAACGTTGCTTCCCTACGTTAACGACAAGAAAAAACCCGGCGAAGAACCAACAATCATTATTGACAGCCGGGAAGCCAGCAGCGCAGCAAAGATTGCCACTGGCTTGGTAGAACATGGAGCCAACGTCCAGAAGCAAATGCTGGAGAAAGGCGACTACGTGCTTTCGGACCAATGTGCAGTTGAACGCAAAACTGTCAACGACTTCGTTTACACGTTAACCAGACGATACCTTTTCGAACAAATTTTCACCCTAAAAGAGGCATACCCGAAGGCTCTTATTGTGCTGGAGGGATATTTGCCGATCATATACAAGTACAGCAACATTCAGCCAAGCGCGGTTTGGGGTGCAATGTTCAATCTTGCAAAAAACGGCATCGCAATAGTTAACACTTCGAATCAGAAAGAGACAGTTGATTTCCTGTACACCGCTGCCAAGCAAGAGCAAATTGTAGAAAAGAGGAGCCCTGTGGTACATGCTTTCAAGAAATGTGACACGATTTCAGACGCTCAAGTCTTCTTCGTCGCCAGCCTACCTAACATCGGCAGAGAAAAAGCCGAAGCCATTCTTAAAGCCTACCAGACCCCGATGAACGCCCTAATTAACGCTGATGACTGGTTGAAATCTGTGAATGGGCTTGGACCCGTGACAACAAACAAAGTCAAAGAGGTTTTAAGCACACCCTACAAGGACAAAGCCTGCGAGAACCCGTAAACTGCTTTGATCAATGGTTTTTTCCGCTAATGTTGTCTTTAAAGAAAAAAACGTTTATTCAACCAAGAAAGTATTCGTTTTCTGGATTAAATCTTAGTCTTTCTATTTCTAAAACTTCCACAATTACGAACTCAAACTCTCTTCTCATTCTCTCTCTCAGAAATTCGTTAGCTCGTTAGCTCGCCCTTATTACTCGGACAGAAAAAAAGAAAAAAGTGAGGGGAGAGTTGGCTAAACTTGCGACGAAACTTCGGTTTTACTCATGTTGCGTCTTCTCAGCACCAGAAAAGCGGCGATTATTACAACGATCACTACGACAACAA
>JBEKPM010000059.1:0-9612 GCA_049520735.1 Bathyarchaeia archaeon
TTCGGAAGCGACATTAGTTGAAACCGACTCAAATCGTAAAATGCACTAAATGCCAAGGCTTAATGTTGACCACGAAAGAGCAGAAGACCAAAATCTGCCCGTACTGCGGTTCTCATGTGGATCTTTTAAAAGCGCAGAAGGTTGCTTCGGCAAAGAATGCTTTCGAAGCTTCGAACTTACTTCGAAAACTAAAAAGCGAAAAAGGATTCACGTAGCCACGGGTCAACGTATCTGACGCAGCATTTCGCAGGCCTTACACAAATCCCCTGCGGACGGCTCACCACATTCAACACAGGTCTTAAACCCTTCCTTAGACATCGTTTCTTCCAGCGCTGGTCTTAGCCGATCCATGGCTCGCAGCACTGTGAATTTGGTTCCCGCATGCTTCGACTCCATGTGATTTAGCATCCAACGCATATCGTTACGCAAAGCTTCGGAAGCGTACGGGCACGGTGTATCTTGGAACTTGATTTTTTTCACATAAGCGTACAAGGCGCTTTCGTTCTCTGGAATCTCGCAGAAGGGCTTGATTTTCTTCACCAAGAGCGGGTGAACTTCGCTTGTGACGGGTTTCTCCTTCGCGAGGCGCGTGATGTCGCCGCGGAAGATGTTCATGAGCACGGTTTGGGCTTCGTCATCAAGGGTGTGGGCTGTTGCAACCTTGTTGGCGTGGACCTGTCTTGCGCCGATGTTGATGGCTTTGCGCCGAAGAACACCACAGTAAGCACACGCTGTGAGCTCCGTTTGCCCTTTTGCACGGGCTTTCATTATCATTTCGTCAAGCGTAAAGCCGTATAGATCCTTAAAGGAGACAATGTGGTGCGGGATTTCAAGCTGCATGCAGTTTTCAGCAGCAATTGTTAAGGCTTCGTTTCGGTACCCAGCTATTCCCTCATCAACCGTGACCGCGGTGAGCATAGTTTTGGGTCGGTGCCGCTTCATCTTCGCCAAAATATGCAGCAGACTTAGGCTGTCTTTGCCGCCTGAAACCGCTATGGCTAGGTGGTCGTTGAATTCGAGCATGTGGTACCGGGTGATGGTTGCACGCACTTTCTTTTCAATGGACTCGGTGAAACATTTTTTGCACAGCGTCTCCCCTGAGTATTGCCTGTGAAAGAAGGCTTCTCGGGTTTTGCAGACACGGCACAACGCAGCACTCATCGTTTTCCCAAACTTAAGGCTAATCAATGGTGATAAACGGTTAAAGTAAATAAACAATGCAGTCTTAAAAGACTAGAAAGGCACGAAAACATGGCCGTTAAGCCAACTAAACCCTCAGACTACAAAGAAGTAACATATTCAGCGGCACGTTGGGCACTTTTGCGCGAGCTGCGGTGTGAAGCGGTCAAGGTTATGTCGGCTTTGGAAGCGTTTCATTTGCCTTCGGTTACTCATGGAAGCTTAGCTAGAGGCGACGTGAAGAAGGGCAGCGACGTTGATGTCTTCATCGGCGAAGTCCAAAACAGCTTCGTGGTGGAGACCGCGCTGGAAAAAGCAGGCGTACCCATCAATGCGCGGTTAATTGTTCAAGCCACCCCGACGTATGCCATGAAGGCCCATATTGAAGTTAGCGAGTGGATCACGGTCACCTTTCCGCTAATGGAGATGCGCACAGTTGAACGGGAGTTTTACCGTTTCGGCGGCGAAACAAACCTCAGACAACTCAACGACAATGTCAGAGTTCCGGGCGTAGATAAGAGGTTGATGCTTATTGAACCGATGGAAGCAGGTCACTTGGAAAGCAGCGTTATCGGCAAGGAAGAATTTGCCGCGAAAGTTCTAGGCGTTTCTGCAGAAACCGTGCGGGACAGGGTTCACACGCTAATGAAAAGGGACACGGCAGGAAGAACGGGCGTTTTTATTAAAAGGGATCTGATGCCAGACGAAACCTTCGAGTTGGCACTTAAAAAACTGGCTGATTTGAATCCTGCAGTTAGGCGCAGGATGAAAAAATAGGATTATGGGGGAGCGGGGTAGTAGATGAGTTCCTTTTCTTCAAGTAACGCCTGGATTTTATCGACTGCTTCGTAAACTTGCTCTTCTTTTTTGGCTCCCACACAGACTAGTTTGCCAGCAGAGAAGATTAGGAACACGACTTTGGGCTCATCCATACGGTAAACTGCGCCTGGGAACTGTTCAGGCTCATACATTACTTTGCTTAACTTGTAGACGAGGCTTTCCAGGTCAATTTCGCCGCCGAGCTCTGCAGAAGCAACGATGTTTTGGATATTGACGATTGGTTTCTCAGTGATTTGAATGCCTTCGCCGCGAAGCTCCTTCACGACTTTTTCCACTGCTTGGCGAGATTCTTTCTCTGACTTTGCGCCTGTGCAAACCATTTTGCCGGTGCCGAAAATCAACGTGGCGGTCTTCGGTTTTTTGAGTCGGAAAACTAAGCCGGGAAAAACGCTTGGGTTGTACTCTGTCTGCGGGAATTTTTCAACGATTTTTTGCAGGTCAATTTTCTGATTAAGTGATACAGAAGCTACAATGTTTTGTATGTTAATGATAGGTTTTCGTTTACTCATGACTTTTCACGGGCTTGACTATTTAAATGGAGTAGGGAGTATATAACGTAATCCCTTTATAAAGGCTTTATATACGGCAGGCAACGGTTCTGTCAAGTCTTCGTCTGTTTAGGTATTCATGTAAATAATCGTCTGTTGAGTAAAGCTAAAAGAGATAATCGGTTCTGTTAACTTATCGTCTTAGCGTTTTTATTGTACCTACCGAAAGATTCAGATAAAACTTTGTAAATATTCTCTTGATTGCTACGAAAAGGAATTTGACCATGTTGAACTGGAGTATCATCTTTTTCCGGAGCTGAACAACTCATGAAGCTAGAGGACATTGTCACGGCTGCAAGTTTAATCACGTCATTGTTACTTCTGATGGTTCCGTACGCCCTTTTCCCCCAAGATTACATTCCCAAGGCAAACCCGGTAGACGGCTATTTATCTCCCAAAACTCCTGCAACTTGGGCAATACTAATCGTGGCTCTGGCTATGCTCGGAATCACAATATTTGCGTCCATTTGGCTTGCCTATAAACGTAACCGCATAGGACCAAAATGGTCAACTTGGCCGTATAGAAGTGTTCCTCCGCGTCTAATTAAGTCAAGAAAATTTTACTCTTCGGTTAAATATTTCGTTTGTAAACCACCTTTATAACCCAAAGCATTTGCAAGATATTAGTAGCCCTTTTTTTACTCAAATTTAAAACCTATAACTTGTAATCAAATCAACTTTTACAATAAAGAAATAGTGGTTAAAACCACATTAACATTCAAACAGACGAATTTTGACATGAACCCCATAGCAGACGACAACTTGACAGAACCCAGGCAACCGCCAATTTCCACGTTTCTTTACTAACCCTGCTGCGAAGTGTTATCTCTGTAAAGCGGGAACCTGAGCAAGGCTGCGATGCCGCCTAAACTTAGGAGTTTTGCTCCTGCCTCATGTTCAGTGCTGATTACAGTTACGCTTGCTCGGCGTCTCTCCGCTTCCCGCATGAGTCCCTCAAGCTTTAACCGTTGCGGTTCGTCTGCGTCGCGGATAGAAGTGTCTGCAATCACGAGTTTTTCAACTGCACCCAAATTGACCGCGTTCTCTACTGCATCGAACCCGTAGGTTACGTTGCCTTCGCCTTTGCCAAGCCGCTTCATGACTTCTTCGATGGACTCCATTTCCTCTATGAAGCGAAGTTTATGTGAAGCCTTCAACAGAACGCCGCTGCGTAGGGCTTCGTCGATACCTGCTGTGCCGCCATTGTTAACGCTCTTGATGTCAGCAACGCATTTGGATATTTCTGGCGCTTCTTCATTGAGGTACCGAACGAAATCAGTTTTAACGTACCCAGCTCCTATGATAACGATTGGGTTGTGGTTTGGGCTCCAAAGTTTTTCGAGGCTGTTCAGGGCTAGGCGGAAGTAGGCTTTTGTTGCTTCGACTCGTTTGTCTGCTTCGTGTTTTCCGGGAAGCCGTATGCGTTGTTCAACTCGGGTTTCGTACCCGTATTGTTTGGTTTCTGCTATGGCGAAGCCTTCGTCGTCGATGGAGATTATCAGCATGGGTTTCTCGGTTTGGCTTGCCTTCTCAAGTCTGTCGAGCAGGTGACTTGGCCATTCGGTCTTAACGATGGTCACGGGTTTATCCAGCGAGATGCTTAGGGTGTGGTGGGCTCCAGTCGGGATGATATCGGGTGCATGACAGATTAACCCGTGAACTCGCAGCCTGCCTAGGAACTTGTCCCAGCTGACGGACTCCACTTTAACCCCCATAAATGCGGATACGCGCTCGGCGCTTTTAGGGCGGCTCGTCTCAGTGTTGCTTTTTATTGCTCGGCTGCTATAAGCGTAGACTTCGTCGCCTTTGAAGACGACGTTGTAGAGGTGCCACAGGTCATCTGGCGAGTCAGGAACAACTTTTACGAAGCCTTGCCGCAGGTTTTTTTCAATAATCTTCACAATGCGCACTTCTCTTTAGGCTAATTGTGCACGAAGAAATAAAAGCATACTACCAGGTCCCTGGGAAATGAGTGCCGATGTCTAATCTTTAAGGAAAGTGGAAATCCATCTGTGGGCAAAACTTAAATTTTTCCGTTTCCCTAGTTTATTTGTTAACTGTTTTAGGTGTTTTTTATGTCTGAAACTTTTGAAGGCTTCATGTGTAAGTACATTCAGGGTCAATCGGCTATTTTTAAGAGGTATCTTTTAGCTGCATTGGACAGCCAAGACAAATATCTCAGCTACTTAGATATGAGTATGGGAACACCGGTCCCCTCGATGGATATCAAAAACTGCGAATTGCTTGCAGAAGCTGGGCTTTTCCGTGAAGAAGTCAAAACTACACGAGACGGTCGCAACCGATACGAACTTTTTTACTTGACTGATTTGGGTAGGGATATGGTGGAGAAAATTAAAGAACAAAGCTACACAGAGGATTTGCCTGAGAGCCTGCAAGTTGCTGGATCCGCAAGCGAACAAACTAAACTACAGTAGTAAAATAGAGTGCCATCTTGTTCTAAAAGATAAAAGAGTTTGGGAAAAAATTCCCAGTTTTTTGCTTACCTAAATTAGGTGTAGCAGGTTTATGAACAGCGGTATGAAGACGATTGATAATGTGCTGAGCAGTTTTATTAGTACGTGAAGGCTTGGTCCCGCAGTGTCTTTTAATGGGTCGCCGACTGTGTCGCCTACTACTGCTGCTGCGTGAGCTGGTGAGCCTTTGCCGCCGTATTTGCCGGTTTCAATGAACTTCTTTGCGTTGTCCCATGCTCCACCGCCAGTGTTCATGAAAAGTGCTAGAGGAACAGCTGATATTGTTGCGCCGATGACGAATGCGCCTACAGCTTCAGGTCCCAGAAGGACACCAACTATTATTGGAACAATCACAAGGATTAGTCCCGGAAGCACCATGCCTTTTAATGCAGCTTTTGTACTGATGTCCACAGCTTTACCGTAGTCAGGTTTGCCTGTTCCCTCCATGATTCCTGGGATTTCTCTGAATTGCCGTCTGACTTCTTCCACCATCTCAGCGGCTGCTTTTCCTACAGCGCTGATTGCCTGAGAGGAGAAAAAGAATGGCAGCATCGCTCCGATGAAACCGGCGATTAGTACGGCTGGGTTAGAGATGTCTACGACAAAGGCTTTACCGGTCCGCGTGGTGACTTCTGAAGCGTATGTTTGGAATAGCAGCTGCGCCGCAAGTAGGGCTGAGCCGAGTGCGAATCCTTTGGTTAGTGCTTTTGTGGTGTTTCCAACTGCGTCAAGTGCTTCCATCGTTTCTTCTGCGCCGCCTTCGCCTGACATTTCAGCTATGCCTGCTGCATTGTCAGCGATTGGTCCGAAGCCGTCGAGCGCAAGCACCATGCCCATGACTGCTAGCATACCCATGGTGGCAAGCGTGGTTCCGTAGATGCCGCCTATGAAAGCGCCAGAAACTCCGCCAATTGCGGGAATATGTGCCGCTATCCCGAATTGAGTTCCGAAATAATATGATGTTATTAGTGCAATAACAAGCGAGACTATTGGCAGTGCAGTTGTTTCGAGTCCTACTGCGAAACCTGTGATGATGTTTGTCGCGGCACCTGTTTGGCTAGCTTTAGCTATGCGTCCAACTGGACCGCGGTCACTTCCGGTGTAATAATCAGTGATATAGTCAATTGCTACACTGGCAGCTAAGCCCGAAAGCAAACAAAAGTACAGGTACAAATACGTCAAAGAGAACGACCCGTTGCCTAAAAGGAAAACTGTGGCGAAAAAAAATAGAATACCTGACACTATAGTGGTCACCATGAGTCCTTTTCTGAGAGCTTTCATCGGGTGCTTAGCTTCTGCGGCGTTGAGCTTTACGAACGGCATGCCTACTAACGTTGCGAAGATTCCAAGAGCTCGAGCAATAAGTGGGAAAACCAAGAATATGAGGTTACCAGTGGCTATGCTGATTAAGCCGCCAATAATCATTCCGCCGATGTTCTCCCCAGTGGCAGATTCAAATAAATCTGCACCTCTTCCAGCAGAATCACCGACGTTGTCACCGACGTTGTCGGCGATTACTGCGGGGTTGCGTGGGTCATCTTCCGGGATGCCGGCTTCAACTTTGCCCACAAGGTCTGCGCCGACATCTGCGGCTTTAGTGTAAATTCCACCTCCAAGTTGTGCAAATAAAGCGATTAATGAGGCACCAAAACCCATTCCAACTATGCCGCTTGCAGCTGTTCTACCTAAGGTTGCAGCATCACCGATGTTTAGAGTGCCAAACAAAGCGTTGTAGCCGCCATAAAGCAAAAATAGAAAACTCACGCCCAAAAGAGATAAACCGACAACAGCCATACCCATCGTCGCGCCACCGTAAAACGCGGTCTTTAGAGCTTTTTCGGCTCCTTCTTTTGCAGCCGCAACGGTGCGAACGTTCGCTTTGGTAGCGTTGTCCATGGCAATATAGCCTGCAGCCAATGAAGCGACTGCTCCTACCAGAAAGGCTGCTGCCGTGCCAACGCCCAAAGGAGTGCCCTTCAATGGCAAGGCAACCCACAGCAGAACAAACACGACTGCAGTAATTATTGCGATTGTTGTGTATTGCCGCTTTAGGAAAGCGTATGCTCCTTCGCGGATGGCGTTTCCAACTTCTTGAGCTTTTGGTCCGCCGGCGCTCATTCTGCCTATGTGACGCATAAGCAAAAGTGAAGCAAGTACGGCGATGACACCCGCAATTGGTGCAATCCAAAATACGAGTGGAGAAACTGAGGTAGTATTCGATGTTACTAATGCTTGAATAGGTATTGGCATGAACTACAAGCCATGTCCAATTTCCTTATATGTTTTTCTAATTTGTTTTGGCAACGATACGTTTAAAATGAAAATTTTTGCAAAACAGCAAAATCTTAACGGCGCTAATTTGGTTGCATTTTTAAGCAACCGCCGCGTATCTCAATTCTAACCTTTAAAAAGGGATTATCTGATGCCTTCAAGACTGATAGTTGTCAAAGTTGGAACCGGTGGCATAACAACCACTGAGGGCAACCTTGACCAGGAACAAATGCAGAAATTAACCACCCAAATTGCAACTGCAACAAAACAAGGTGACAAAGTTGTCCTTGTGACTTCAGGGGCAGTTGCGGCGGGCATAGCGGAGCTCGGTATCCCTCCGAAACCAAACGATGTGGTTTTTCAGCAGGCTGCGGCGGCTACGGGTCAAAGCGTTTTGATGGCGAAGTACCGTGAACTCTTCAAGACGCACGGGCTAAAGGTTGCGCAAATCCTTCTTACCGCGGAAGACCTTTCGAACAGGGCATCCTACGTGCACACATGCAACGTACTCAATATGCTTCTGAAAATAGGTGTCACCCCAATAATCAACGAGAACGACGTCACATCTGTGGCTGAGCTCAGGCAAAAAGAAGGATACAAAGTGAACTTCAGCGACAACGACATCCTCTCAGTCCTGGTAGCAAACGCGATTGGAGCAGACATGATTGTCATACTCTCCGACGTCGAAGGTTTGTATACTGCTGACCCCCAGGAACCGGATGCAAAGCTGATTAAAACCGTTGAGGCCATAACACCTGAACTCAAAAACTCACTTAGCGGAAAAAGCAAGGTTGGCCGAGGCGGCATTCAAAGCAAAATTAAGGCTGCTGAAATCGCAACCTCATGCGGTATCCCAGTGGTCATAGCGAACAGCAGAAGAGAAAACGTAATCGTAGATATTCTTGCAAGAAAAGATGTCGGCACATTCTTCAAAGCCCAAAGCCGCATTTCGGCGGTTAAGCGTTGGATAGCATACGGCGCCGCTGTCAAAGGCGAAATCCATGTTAATTCAGGTGCAAAGAAAGCCATTCTTGAGGGTTCAAGCCTTCTGCCTGTGGGCATAACCTGCGTGGTTGGGCAATTTAATATTGGAGATGTAGTCAGTATCATGGACGAGTGTAAGGTTGAGTTTGCTAAAGGCAACCCTAACTTTTCCAGCGGCGATTTGACCCTGATTAAAGGCTGCCAGGCAACGGAAGTGCAGAATAAGCTCGGGTCAGATAAACCTAAAGAAGCGGTAGAACATAGGAATATCCATCTTATCGGGGAAGAAAAATGATAACTGAAATGTGCAAAAAAGCCAAAGCTGCCTCAGTTGAAATGGCTAAGCTTACGGCTGAAGCTAAGAACGCGGCGCTTTGCAGAATGGCAAATGCGTTGGAAGCGAGCACTGAGAAGATTTTGACCGCCAACTTGACGGATGTTGACGCTGCAATGCACAGCGGACTCAAAGCAGCGTTGATTGACCGTTTAGCTCTTGACCAACGCAAAATTCAAGCTATGGCTAAAGGTCTTCGAGAGGTTTCGGCTTTGCCTGACCCAATCGGCACAATACTGAACACGTGGACACGCCCCAACGGTTTGATAATTAGTCAAGTTCGCGTGCCACTGGGCGTTATCGGAATCATTTACGAGTCGCGGCCCGATGTGACTTCGGATGCGGCTGGGATCTGCATCAAATCAGGAAACGCCGTCATACTGCGGGGCGGCTCCGACGCTTTGAATTCGAACGTCGCGATCGGCGAAGTTTTACGGGACGCGTTGCTGGGAACTCCTGTCCCTGTTGACGCTATTCAAGTGGTGGAGTCGGCCCACCGCCATTTGGCTGAGGAGCTAATGCGGATGCGCGAGTACATTGACGTCCTTATTCCCCGAGGCGGTGCAGACTTAATCAAAACAGTAGTTGAGACCTCGCGTATCCCCGTTATTGAGACCGGAACGGGCAATTGCCACGTTTACGTGGAAGAAGACGCTGACCTCGAAAAAGCAACGCCCATAGTCATAAACGCAAAATGCCAAAGGCCTGGCACATGCAACGCTGCCGAAAAGCTTCTGGTTCACAGCAGAATCGCCGATCGTTACCTGCCCGTGGTTGTTGCGGCACTCCGAGAGAAGGGTGTGGAAGTTCGGGGCGACGAGGAAACGCGCAGGATCGTTCCCGACGTGAAAGCGGCAACCGAACAGGACTGGTACACCGAGTACTTAGACCTCGTTATGGGCGTGAAAGTTGTCAAAGACCTTGACGAAGCCATAGCACACATAAATAAGTACGGAACTCACCATTCAGACTCCATACTAAC
>JBEKPM010000060.1:0-11176 GCA_049520735.1 Bathyarchaeia archaeon
ATGGTGATTTGAACCTTAAGAACCTGAGAGCCGCCTTCCTCGAGGTTTTCTCCGCTGAGTTTTCGCCATTCCCCCTCAACATCATGGCGCTTGCCCCTTCGAAGATTCCGTTGCTCTTTGAGTTTGTCAACTCTGCTCTGAACCTTTTCGGTTTGGTTTTTTGTTTCGTTCAGTTTGGCGTTTACTTGAGTGATGTCGCTTGAGATCTTGATTGCTTGGAACTTTTTGGTTTCTGTTTGAATAAAGTTGTACCGGAGGAGTTGGTTGCGTTCCCGCTCCAAATCGTCGAGACGCTTCTGTACTTCGTCTATTCTTCCCATAGCGGTGCGAATTGAAATATCGGCTGCACGCAACTTTTCTTCCGCTTCAACCTTCTCCGAGTCGTATTGGCCTATGCCGACGAGGTCTTCGATAATCTTTCGTCGCTCTAAAGAGTTGATTTCTGTGAGCCTTGTAAGAGTGCCCTGCGGGATGATGTTTTGACTCATACTGCTAATTGAGCTCATTGACAGGGTTTCGGTGATGTATGCCCTTGACATTCTCCTGCCGTTCAAGCGGTAAACGCTTTGGCCGTTCCTGAAAACCTCACGGGAAATAGTCACCGTTGTGGTGTCAACTGGCATAGTGCCATCCGAATTGTCAAATTGGATGACGACCTTCGCCATTTTGGCTTTTTCCTGTCCAGCCTTTTCTGAACCGTGAAAAATCAGGCTGGCAGCGTTTTCTGCACGAAGTCTTCTTGTGCTTAACTCGCCAAGTGAAAAAAGCACGGAGTCGATTATGTTTGATTTTCCGCTTCCGTTAGGACCCGTAAAAGCCGTGAATCCTTTGTCTAAGCCTATTTTGATTGTCTGCGGCCCAAAAGACTTGAAACCTTTCAACTCGATTTTTTTTATAACAGTCTAGCTATTTTAACATCTCATCAACATACGTATAAAAGCTTATAGATATGCTACTGCTTTTATAGACCTGCTTTCGAAACGGCGTGATTTAGGCATTTGAGAATCTTTTTGGTTTCTTGTAGAAATGCACCTGCATTCCACTAACAGTCATTTCGTCGTATTTCGTCCAGCCTGCAACACCCAGCTTCTTTATTTCCTCGATAGTCGTAGCGCTAGTTACCTCGAACTCGTCGTCTTCCAGATTGAGCATCTGAATGTACTTCATTGTGCTGTCAACTCGTTTATGCCTCAGTATTTTTTTGACTTTCAGAACATTGCCGTTAAGATAATATGCCAGCATACTTCCGCCCCAATGTCTAAAGCTTCGCAATTCAACCGAGAGTAACCGTGGATTTTGATGAACTGACGCGCATCTTTTGCGCATTTTTATGTAGTTATTTGACATAACCCCGTATGTTGTCGGAAAGAACCGCTCATCATTGGCTGGTAATGAGTTCAGCATGGCGATGAGTCTGTTGGAGACTTGGATAGGTCCTGGGTAATGGCCTTTGACTGGGAAATTTATGGTAATGATGTTACCACTAATGTCGATTCGTCTTATTCTTAATGCTTCGCTTGGGTCGGCGAATGTTTCTTTTAGTGTCTGCAGATATGTTACCATTCTTTTGCTGCGGCAAAATGCGATCAATGTGTCCAGTTCTTTTTCCAATGGAATGAACGGAATGATTTCTTCTTGAGTGTAGCGCGGCCGTTCCCAAGATATTTTTAGCATTTTGGCGAAGTTGTCATAAGCGTAGACATACTGAATTTTGCTTCCGTTCTTGAGTTTCAACTGACCGATTATCTGCTTAACGCTTTCGGGATCCAACAGGTTTGCTCCGAGCTTTGCCAATCGCCTGATTAAATAGGGAAATCCTGATTCTTTAACGAAACCTTCGCGCTCCAAATAAGCAAGGTATTGAGCATGTAGACCTTCAACGCTAGCATCTAGTTGGCTTTTATCTCCCGCAACAGTTTTGATTTCTGTTGCTGAGTCCAAATTTTTCGCCTCAATCGCGCATATTTGGTTGCTTTTAACGATGCTTGATGGGCTATTTAATGACCTCTGTAGGTTATTTGTTGGCTGTTTTTCGCTGAACCTGTATCCGCACTCCCGGCACAGCCACCTTTGAACCGACTCTCCACCGCTCAATTTACGAAGTCCGTCTTTAAACAGCCGTGTCGAATGGCAATCAGGGCAGGCGAGAGGGGTCATCGGATCAACTCAAAAAAAAGGTCAGCAGGTCCTGTAGTCTATGCCTGTTTCTTTAGACATTTTGTTTAGGAACTTTTCGCCTTCTTCGCTGATGGGCTCTTGGAACCAGACTGTCTCCAGTGTGTGGCGCATCCGTTTGAGCGTAGTGAGCAGCAGGAATCTCATGTTTCCCCGCCTCCTATGCGATGAAACCGTGAACAAGTCAGCAACTATATCCTTGTGCCAGAGCCCAAACTCGTTTTGCTCTAATGAGTTCACCCGGCCCATGACAATGTAACCGACGACTTCTTCACGATCAGTCAGCAGAAAAGCCATGGACAATAAAAGCGAAAAAAAGATGGTTAACATTGCGTAGAAATAAGACAGCACCCTGAAAAGCGCGCGCTGAGTAGTCGAAGATGTTGGTGTCAACGTAATAGCTCAATCGGTGGCTTCCTTATGGGTTTTATGGGTCAATTTCTTTGCGTTTGAAGCCGGGGTTTCTTCCCATGAACCTTCTACAAGTTTGACCGCGTCGATATCGAGGGGTTTGCCGAAGAGGTTGTAGAGTGCGTCTGAGGGGTTGGATACACGTTCGGTGGTTTCCATGATTGCATCAAAAATTCGATTTGCGAAGCATCATAAGCTTTAATTGGTGTCTGCTGAGGCTCGGCATTAAAGGAGAATAAGAATGCTTCCTGCACCACAGCTTCCACAGGGTCATCCCTTTCATTAGATAATCCACATGTTTCTCTACAAGTCTTCTTAAATCTCAAAAGTCGGATATTTTGTATAGAACTAAAAAAAAGAAAGGGGTTTTGTTTTTTGGTTTCTTTGTTTTATGGTCGTTTTCTGAGCATTATCATTGCGAGCACTGCGATTCCGATGATTATGACGATGATGACTGCTACGATTCCGTATTCGACTGTTGCGGTGGAGGCTAAGCCAGTGAGTGGTGTCGCTGTAGGTGCCGTTGATACCGTGGGTGAATAGACGACAAAGGATGTCATGTCGGACGATGGATAGTAGCCGTTATTGCCGGCGAAGTTTGCGGTGACTGTGTAGTTGCCAGTTATGTCTGGTACCCATGTGAGGGTATATACACCTTCTTCGTTGGTTATTGCTGTGCCGATTGTTTGCGTGTTGTGGTTGGAGTCTGTGACGGTGATTGTTACTGGTACTCCTGTGAAGTTGGTTGGTTCTGGCTGCTGGTCGTAAACGTACTCCATCCATTGTGTCATGGTTGCGTCAGAGCTGCATGGAACACCGTTGGGGAAGTCAGATGCTTGCTCCGATTGCTGTGTTCCTGCTGAAATGTCTATGACTCTGCCGCTTATGACTGCTGGTTGCCCGTTGGTTAAGCCGCTATTTGGCGCTGTAACTGTAGTTTGGCTTGGTCCTCTGCCTATACTGGTGATTTCTGTGTCATAACCGTTGAAGAATACTAAGTTGCCAGCTGCGACTGCCCATTCATTGCCTTCGCCAGACCATTCGCTTGGGTAACCTGAAAGGCCCCACACTAATTTTCCTGTAGTTGCGTTAATTGCCCACAACATTGCGCCATAGTAAATTGGGTCTGTTACAGTGTGTTCATCAGTAGCTATGTACACGACGCCGTTGCTGATACTTTGTACTTGAATTGGATAAACACCGTAAGGTCCGTTAAAGCCTGCGTTAGTGCTGTTATCTGATCCCATTGGACCGTTGCCCCAAGTGAATACTAGCTGCCCAGTCACATCGTTCCAGCAGTAGACTATTCCTCCGTAGGAACAGGTGTAGAGATTTCCGTAGGCAAGCCAGCCTGCGCTGGGGGGAGATCCTGGAGTGCCATAGTAAGACAAAGCGTTTTCAGATGTTGTTGGACCCCATAGCTGTGCGCCGTTTGTTAGACTGTATCCTACCCATTGCATTGTTTCTCCGTATTCTAAAACGAAGGTGCGTGTCTGCCAGTCGCATCCGTGGAATGAGATAGAAATGTTTCCTGGGGGTGCAGTGTAACTTTTGCTCCACATTAGTGAGCCGATTGCGCCTTTAGATGCGTTGAGGTTGACGGCGTACATTGTCCATGAATAAATTCCATTGCCGAAACCTGAAGTCATGTAGCCTGCTGGAAGCGTACTGTAGAGAAGCTCCATATCTCCGTAGTCTACTGCGCCGACCGATAAAGCAGGAGTAGTAGGTACTGAGTCGCGCCATGCTACCGAATAGTTCCAGTCATAATCTGTTAGCGTATGGTATGGACCCAAAGATGCACCTAGCGCGATGCCTACGTTTCCGTTTTCAGTAAGTGGGGTTCCGTAAGGTATGGTTGCGACTGTTCCGTTGGGATAAGATACCGATTCGCCTGTGATTGGAAGAGGAACTTGCACGACTAAGCCGTATCCGGGTTGAATTGTGATTGATGGCGATAAGCTTCCGCTGCCAGTGAATGGATAAGTGTCGTATACCCAAAGTCTTGAGGAGTTCCATTCAGCCAAATACCAGTTTGGATTACTGGGTGTGCCTAAGTTACTCCAGACGTATTGTAGGTACTCACCGCTTGGACCCCATTGCATGTTGCCTGAAGGAATACCGGTTACGTTGAAGAGTGAATCTCCAGTGAAACCGTCAAAAAATTCCCATTGGCTAACGGGGTATGTCACTTTTGCAACAAGTATAGGCGGGAAAACTCCGTGTTGGTCAGGATCATAGACGTCGTACGTGTATCCGAATGTTAATTGAGGGATGTTTTGTTTGCTCCAGAGTTGTTGTCCTGTTTTAAGATTAACGCAGATGGTTGGTCCGGTAGCACTGCCGCCCATAATAGGCGAACCCGTGAATGATGCAACGACTGTATAGTATAGGTACCCGTCTATTATTATTGGGTCTAGGAATCTCGGTGCATATGATGAGCCTTCGAAGTAGCCGACGGATTGGTCATTGGTGAACAGGTTTCCTCCGACTTCTCCGCCGAATTGCTCTGGCGTTGTCCACATTATGTGTGAGGTTAGAGGTCCGACACCGTCAGCTTGGTATGTATAGGTACTTGTATAGCCTGAGGGTCCTAGCGGTATCGTATTGCCTCCTCCAAGCCAGTTTGACGAAACTGAAATCCAAGCGTAGTTTTGACCGTATATTGGATATGTCCAGTATTGGGTCGGTAACGGTGTTCCTTGTTCCACTGGAATTGGCGCCGATTGAACAGTGACGGTCATTGATGCGGTGCTCGGCAGATAGGTATCGTTAACTAGGGTTGAAAGGGGGTTGCCGTTGCCGTTTGCTCCATAAACCTGTCCTGGGTAATGGAAGGTCAAAGTGTACGTGCCAGTTGTGGCAGGAGTAAAGGAGGCTGCTTGATCTGAAGTTGAATCTGCGACTATTGGAAAAGTAGTTGTTGTGTTTGTGCCCTCAGGCGCAGTAACGGTAAACTGGTAGTCGTGGAATCTGTAGTTGTTTGAAAGCTCTGCGGTACTGTATTGACCGGCGGGAAATGCACCGCCGTTTACGTTTGTGCCTCCCGATCCATAGACCATGTCAAGCCACATGTAAACGTGCGTTGTCTGACCTACACCTATTGGGTTAGGTGAAGCAAATATGTAGGCGTAAGTTGGAATGTTATATGGGGGGTTATGTGCGCTAGCGTTTGGAATTAGCGTAACTGCCGCTGTCATCGATAGTATAAAGAATATCGAAATTGCTAGAGCTACAATTTTATTTCTTAATGTTTTCATTTTGTTTTTTCTTCCTTAATTTTCATTTAGCGTAGAAAAAAAGCAAATAAGCGCTTCTTCTCTAAGCTGCCCCACCCTTTCTTCCCCTCAGTATAAATAATTTGCCCAAATTGCTCAAGACGATTTCCAGCGGTAAGCCTATTTTTCCGTTCAGAAAGGTTAATCCTCCGCAACTCGGATAGGTATGAACGCTTGACTTGCACTCAAGAGGTCGGGGGTTCAAATCCCTCCCCGGTCGGTCACGAAAACCTGCGGCAGCAATCGCGGCATATTTTAGTCTGGATTGGTCAGTTCGTGTGCCCGTTTCGGTAGTTTCTTGGACTGCCACACTCAGGGCTGCTTAGACTTTTTTATCGGATTCCAATCGCCTTTAACTATTCCGCTGAATTTGCCAAAAAAAAGAGGGATTGTGCGGGAGATGGTTTTGGGTCGCCATGGGACAGGGTATAAAAGCTTATAGCACCTACCCGTCTTTGAACTCGTTACTTGAACTCTTGGGATACTAAAATTAAAGAGAAATTTGGATTTTCTCAAACAAATTTCCCTTGGGAATTACTCGTTTTATCCGCATTTTTTAGAGCGATAACTATTGTTAAGTGTATCCAGCTTCAGAGTTGGAAAGAACCGTTGTTTTTCAAAATTGTAAATCAAAAAATATGGAGAAGCACAAGCAATTAATGCTTAGCGAGGCAATTTAGAATATAATTGGGTCAGAGGGATTAGTTGTGAAAGTGACTATTGCGGCGTTAGATAAACAGGGCAATAACGTAGCTGAAAAAATGGTTAAGGTACTGAAAGAGTTCAGCGTCGAAAAGCCTTCTCATTTTGGGTTTGTTGCTCCGCGGAAGAGAGTTCTGGACAAGAGCCTTGACCTTCTAATCAGGCAAAGCCCTCAATCTTCAACCGCTGTCGGGATTGTGTCGTCAAAACCAGCCTCCAAAGGCTACGAGTTTTTGCAGCTGGATGATTCAGCGCTTGTTTTGCAGGGAAAAGTGTATTTATCTCCTTCCAAAGCCGACGCTTTGCAGCAGCTTGCCGAGGAACCAAAGCATTGCGAAGCCATCTTGCAAACGCTCATCGAGAAAGCAGACGGGGACTATATGTTTCTTATGGTTAGGGACGGCTGGGTGGCGGCGGGAAGAGACCCTGTTGGGGTTCAGCCGCTCTATTTCGGAGAAAACCGTGATGTTGCTGCCGTTGCCACAAACCGAAAAGCGCTCTGGAAAATAGGGATAGAAAACCCTGTTTCTTTTCCTCCGGGAAACCTTGCCTTCGTAAACCGCGAAGGCTTCCGGTTCAAACCAGTCAGAACCTTGAACTTCTCTTTGCCCAAAGGAATAACGTTGGATGATGCAGCCCGGAAGCTTCAGGCGCTCGTTGAGGAATCGCTTAGGCGCCGCACGCATGACTTA
Source organism: Bathyarchaeia archaeon (assembly GCA_049520735.1). Taxonomy (GTDB): domain Archaea; phylum Thermoproteota; class Bathyarchaeia; order Bathyarchaeales; family Bathycorpusculaceae; genus Bathycorpusculum. The sequence goes on from JBEKPM010000060.1 coordinate 7,259, forward strand.
AAGGAGGTTTCAGTGGCGTTTTCAGGCGGATTAGACAGTAGCCTTGTCGCTTATCTGGCTAGTAAACTTGGGTTAAAAGTTAACCTGCTACATGTAAGCATGGAAAATGAGGCAGAAACCGAAGAAGCAATCTCGGCGTCTGAGCAATTGAATCTGCCTCTTCAGGTACACTTGTACAAGGATTCTGACGTGGAAAAAACCTTGCCCAAAGTTGTGGAGCTAATTGAGGAAGCTGACCCGATCAAAACCAGCATCGGCTTGCCGTTTTACTGGACCGCAGAGCAGGCCGCTGAAGCAGGGTTCCACGTAGTTTTGGCTGGGCAGGGTGCGGATGAACTGTTCGGGGGCTATCAACGCTACGTCAATGAATACTGCAAAGAAGGCGACGAAAAAGTCTTAAAAACAATGTTCCATGACGTGGTTAACATACATTTAACCAACCTTGAGCGGGACCTCAAGATCACGGGCTACCACGACGTTGAGTTGCGAATGCCGTTCGCTTCATTTGACGTCGCAGAGTTCGCGGTCGGCTTGCCAATTGAATGCAAAATTGAACCCAGGTCAGACACTCTTAGAAAACTGGTGTTGCGCAAGGTCGCTCTGAACGTTGGCTTGCCCATCTCGCTCGCGGATAAACCTAAGAAAGCCGTTCAATACTCAACAGGCATAAATGATGCTGTGAAAAGGGTAGCGAAAAAACATAACAAGACAGTTAACGAATACATCGCAGAGCTCTACCAAAACTCAAGACGATAAAACCCGAAACTAAACCAAATAATCAACTCAGAAGAAGCTTTGAACTACTTGGTGGAAGGTCCGGTGTTTGTAACCAGATACAACCATGAAGTAGTTTGCCTCACATTACGCCTGCCCAGAAAGGAATCTTTTTGCGCATAAAATTAATGTATTCTTTGAGCACGTCCTGCTCTTCGGCCGTCAAGTCATCCGCATGAGTCGTCAACAACGCCTGCGCATCCTTCTCAGGAACCTTCACGTACAGGATATCCTTCTCGAAAACGTGCCTGCCAGCGATCGGCTTATCCATTGAAATCGCAACTTGCATGCCTACCTTCGCTTCGGATATTGCTTTGCCTTGGTCTTGAATCTGGTCAACCTCGCCTAAGTCGCTGCCATCCTCCTTGCGCATAAGCTGGTATTTTGGTTTTAGTCGACCGGCCAGAACCTCCACACCGACGACTAAAGGCTTGGCCCTATGGAAGATGCAGTTAGGTAAAACCGTAACTTTACCCGGCTTAACCAGCGCTTCAAACTCGGCTTCGCTCTTTGTTTCACGTTTATTTTTAGCCCACTGCAAATATGCATCTATCAGGTTGTAGATTATCGGTTGGTTAAAGATTGGGATTCCGTTGGCTGCAGCTTCTTGTTCAGCGTCAGGCAAAGTTTTAACGCCGAATGCAAGTATTGCTCCGACTAATGGTTGACGGGTCTTCACAACGGACGCCTCAATCACGTCCCGTTTGCTTATGTCTCCGACGTCGGCGATTCGCACCTGCACGTTGTTCGCCTTCAAAATCTCGGCCATAGCCTCAAGCGAACCAAGCGTGTCAGCTTTCACGATAACACCGTCTATTTCTTTAGCAATCCTGATTCTGCCGATCTCTTCAGTTATGAGGTTACAGTACTTAGCTGGGTCTTCTCCTGGGGGTACAGCAAACAAGGGGGCACCAGCCAAGGCACGCTCCAGTCCAACCGCAACGATTTTGATGCCTGCGCTGGCAAAAACGCATTCAACCGAAGTGAATTTGTCTCGTGGATCCCTCATTTCATCCAGAGGTTTAGGCACCAGAATCGTTCGCACACGAGCCGAAATTGGTCCGTCGCGTCCGCCGACAACCACCAAATCGTCCCTATGCAAGGTGCCGTCGTAAATAATCGTGTTCAAAGTTAAGCCTAACCCAGGCTCCTCTTTAACTTCCAAAATGGAGCCTTTGGCTGCGCCTTCGGTTGTTTGCAGTCGCTTCTTAAGAAACTGCTGACTTAACCCGACCAAGACCATAACCAACTCGGATAGGCCTTCGCCTGTTTTGGCGCTGGTCGGTACCAAAGCCACGTTGACGGTGAAGTCACGGATGTGGTCGAAGCGGTCAGTTTTGAAGCCTTGGCGGCTAAACTCACCCATAATAGTGTATAAGCGGTTATCCAGCGCCTCACGGACAAAGCTTGATTGTGCTGCATAAGACTTCATAAAAGGCGCTCCTTGTTCAGCTGTCCAGCCCGGAATGCGGTCAATCTTGTTAACTGCAACTAGAAACGGGGTTTTACGTGCCTTCAAAATCTCGATGCACTCGTAGGTTTGCGCCTCAAAACCCCTTAGCGTGTCAACAACCAATATGGCTATGTCAGCGACGCTTCCGCCCCTTCGACGCAGATTGGTGAAAGCTTCATGCCCAGGCGTATCCACGATGAGCAACCCCGGAATCTCGATGCCGCTTTTGAAGTTGGACAGCAAAGGCCCGATAAGTTGCTTGAGCGTTTCAACCGGGAAGAAGCTTGCGCCGATGTGCTGGGTCATTCCCCCAGCTTCGCGGGCCTGCACGCTGGTTTTTCGCAGTTCATCAAGAAGTGAGGTTTTGCCTGCGTCTACGTGTCCTAAGACGCATACGATAGGTTGGCGTGTAGGCATAATCTTTCGCTTCCATTATAATTATCCATGTCTCTTAATGCAACTTGGGTTTATAAATGGTGGTGAAACACTTCCAAACCAGCGAACATCTGTGATGCAAAAGCTGAAAGACTAAGATTTGCCCAAAACCGCACGGTTCGGGCTGAAAAAAGAAACGATGCGTGATTTATTCTGTGGGTCTAACCAGAAGCATGAAGAGTCCTATGACAATCAGGATTACGCTTAAAACCCCGAAGAATCCGCTGAAGGCGCCAAGCTCGGTGGCGCTGGTGCTTATAGCTGTCAAGTAAAGCAGTATTCCGCCGATTACTATTACGATTAAGCCGAAGAATTTTTCGGCAAGCGATATCCAGAATGTGTCGCCTTGTTCACTCATAGTTTGTTTGCGCCCTGCCTCTCCGTGTTAATGGCTACATTAAACAAGAGGGGTATTTTAAATTATTTGTTATTATGTATGTTAAACCATATCGACTGAAAGCTTCCTGTTCAGCCTTTCTTTTTATTTTCAGGAACAATTTTATTTCTTTTTGCCAGATAGGGTCATTTTGGTAGCGTGGGTCCTTCTGAAGTTCGTAGAGCCGTTTTATGTCCACTTCGTCAAGCGGGTCTGTCGGCAGCTTGTATTCGATTATGTCGCTTGCCCAAACCCCACTCCACACTGCGTCAGGCGTATTTAGGTCTCTTAGGTGCGCTGCGTTGGCTGACCCTGAAATGATGACTTGCGCGATGTGCATTCCCCACGGATCACCGTCAGTTAAAATGTAGACTGGCAGGTTCAATTCGTCGTGCAAGCGTCGGATGAAGCTACGGGTTTGCCTTGGTGCCTGTCCACCGCACGAAATTAGCAGGGCCTTGTGCTTGTTATGTACGTTTTCTTCGATGAACCTAGTGAATAAGGCACCTTTCTCGATAGCAATAACTTTGTCGGCTTTTGTCGTTATTAACTCGGATGAAGTTAAGGCAGGACCAATAAGGACACCGTCGGGGTGGCTAGTTAAATTAAGGGTTTTGCCCTCGTAGCCTGGGACAGTGTAGCCTATGTCTAAGTCGCCGAAGATTGCGCTGCGCTCTTCTGGAAAAATATGGAAGTCTTCCCGCGCAAACCCAGTCAACGTTTCCAGGTCGGTGATGATATTGTTAGATTCCTGCTGATCCGTGAACGTCATCTCGTAAGCCTGCGCTGAGTAGTAGACGTCTCTTAGGGTGCTGGTTTTGCGTTGGCTAGTGAGTTCGTTGCTAAACATGGCTGCCCAAGCAAGTTGGGTAAAGGGTTT
>JBEKPM010000061.1:0-9408 GCA_049520735.1 Bathyarchaeia archaeon
TACAAGGGGTCGTAAGTTATTTGCTGTCCATCCCACGTGGGGAAGCAGATCCTGTAGATCAAAGAGCAGCCGTTAAAGTTCGTAGTTAACGCTGGCCATGAGCCGCCGAACAGCTGAGTCAAGTCCAGTTCATCGGTGAAAAAGCCCATTCCCTGAATGGTAGATCCGTAAACTGCAAAGGGCAAACTTGATGGCGATGCAACCTCGGCTTTGGCCCCGAAGGTTCTAACTGTTGCATGCTGGGTTTGGTTGCTTTCGACTTGGCTAAGAGTGTAGTTTCCGCCGAAATCAATAGCGTATGCTGTCACGTTTTCAACTCCAACCTGTGCCGTGCTAGCGTCTATGACCGTGTTAGGGGTGGTGGTGGAGTTGTATGGCTGGTCGTTCACGTAGGTTGAGTAGGGAGTTGAGGCGTAAGTTTGTGACGCGTAAAGAAGCGATAGGCTTAAGCCTTCAAAAGAGAACCCTGAATTCACGTAGCCGCCAGTCGCCGGATCGTATGCTTGTACATCGCTGACTTGTCCAATGTCGAAGCTGGTTTTGAGGTCTGAAACATTCCCTTTAACGCTGAAATCGTAGCTGAGCGTTAGGTGTTCCAGCTTGAGTCGCACATCTACGCCAAGGTGAGTGGCGGCGTTCTGCAGATACGCATAAACATTTTCGTACGTGAATCCCCACTGGTAGTGGCTGATGCCGTTCACTTGAACTTTTTGGATAGGCGTTATTTTGTAGGAGTCACTCATGTTTGAATACATGAAGTAAAGTATCTGGTTGCTTGAAGACTGAGGAATGCCGTCGCCGCCAGCGCGGTAAACCTCCATTCCATCAAGGGCGCTTGCAACAAAAACATTCGAGCCGTTCTCCAACTGCAGATGCTGCCCGATTAGGCTACTTATCGGAACTGGATAGGGATAGTTGGGGGCTGTATACAATGCATAGTTGATGACTTGGGTACCTGAAACATTAACCCAAGTGTACCAAATTTCGAGAGGAGAGTTTGTGGGAGTGATTGTCCCGTCGGAATACTCGGTGCTTGTAAATGGAAGCGCGGGAGACGCCTTAACTGGGCCAAAAAGGAAAGATCGCGGAAACTCGGCAAAACAAGCGCTTGCAATTAATACACCAATAAACAGGGAAGCGAAAATTTTCGTGAATTGTTTCATTCAAGAGCACCTATTGAAGAGTAATGACGATTTACTTATTAGGCTAACATTTAGAACAACAAGCCTGAACAAAAGAACACTTAAGAAATACAAAGTTGACCGTCATTTTGACAGCACAAGCCTGCGAAGTTCCCGCCGCTTTTTTGCAGCTTTCAATTTTGGCTTTTGCGATAGTCTTTAAACGTAAGTACCGCATCTAAGCATTCTATCTGCTAATCATGGAAGTCAGGGAGTAATCGCAATTTGGAAGAGAAATCAAGCCAAGAAACAAAGCCTTCAGAGGACCTCCCTTCTCTCGATGCGTCAGGCATAGCGGAGTACATCCGTTTCGATGGTTGCCCCCGTTACTTCAAACTCCGCTTCGAAGATCAGGACGAGAAAAAAAAGCAGTGGCCCGAAGCTTTTCATAAACCATTAAGTCCCTTGCTTTTCACTGCAGGCAAACAACTCGAAGAAAAAACGGTTCAGGAACTCAAAGCAAAAGCTGCTGACTACAAAGACTTCACGTGCTATGACCCTAAACAACAGAAAGAGCGATGGCCCATCGAGTGGAAAAAATCACTCCAGTCAATCATGGAAATTCTTGAAGACGCACTTTCAGCCAAGGATGATGCACCATACAATCCTGTTTTAATTTATCAAGCGCCAGTGATGGGCCGCATCGGTATGTGGGATGTGAAAGGCATAGCCGACCTCATAAGCATCTGGCCGCGTCGGGATGGCAAGGTCAAAGTGCGCATTTTTGAAATAAAATCATCTTGGAAAGAACAGACAGCACACCGTATACAAGTTGCAATCTACGTGCTCTTGTTAACGGCTGCTCTTGGAGAGCTCTCGTCCAATATTGATTTTGAAGGCGGAGTAATCAACAAAGAATCAGATTTAGAGAATCTCGCACCTGAAAGTTTACCTTCTTTTCGTCTTGAACCCTTAATACAGGATGTTCAAAGACTCCTAAGTGCAAACGGTGAGCTCTTTAGAATCCACAGAAAAAGCCTCGCTGAAGTGGAGTATCAACTTTCTTGGCGATGCGACAACTGCGGCTACAATGAATGTTGCGTTGTTCGCGCAGTTGAAAAAGAAAGCGTCGCACTGCTTAACTTAACCCGTGGCGAACAGAAAGCGCTGCGCCAGCAAGGCATTTTGCTTTTAGAGGACCTTGCCAAATTGAAGGTAGTCCCAAAGCAAGAAGAACTTAAGCCATACAACTTCAAGGAAATTCGAGCATCGGATATTAAAAAAGTGCAATCGCTGTCGGCTGATCCTATTATCGGAGGCAAGCTTGACCGGCTTATACAGAGATCTCAATTCATGCTGTCTGGAATCCGGTCAACAAGCCCGTACGCCAACAGGGTCAGGTATATGCCGTGGCTGAGCGGAACTGGCTACGGAACCTTGCCTGAAGACAGCCCGATGGAAGGCGCCGACACAAATCTTCTCTTCAAGCCTGATGGCATGATAAGAGTGTACTTTTACGTTCAATGGGACTACCTAGTAAACATCATTTCAATGATCAGCGCCCGAGTCAGCTGCACACGATACAAAGGGCAATCAATCAGCATATCAAAAATCGTTAACCTAATACCTAAAGAGCAGAAAGACTGCATAGACGAAGAAAAAAACTTGCTGCAGGGATTTTTCACCGCCCTAACAGAAGCCATCAACAAGATAGCTGTTGAGATCGGCAGCCCAGATGAAGCCCCCATCCACCTCTACTTTTACACCCGCCAAGAACGCGATCACCTCATGGACGCCGTAAGGCGAAATTCCTCTCTAATAACCGCGGCTGCGATCCGTGACCTTCTGGGGCTCAGGCAAGCAATTGACCAGCCAATGTTTTCCATAGTCCAAGATGAAATTATGCTAAGAAAAGCTGTCGGCACCCCCAGCACAGGGCTTCTTCCAGTTCTAAAACAATCAAGCTACTTTGACAGCAACCAATGGGTAATAAACCGCAAAGACGATTCACGGCTTGACCCTCGGCGAGTTTTCTACGATGGCTTCTTTAACTTTGATATGGCATTCACAAAAAACCCGGACGACACCATATCATTCCTTCTCGGATCAGACCCAAGACCTAAAAGGGGATATTACCCAGCCCGCGCCCGCTTCGGAAACCAAATTCCCATTGAATATCTATGGGCTGCAAAGGGGCGTCTTGAAAGCAATCAAGAGAAATCCCAAGCAAGAATTATGGTTGAGCGGCGCATGTGGTGCGATTATCCAAATAACACACGGAGAATCAGCGACGAAGACTTAATGCTTCTTGGAACGCAGCTTTGCATGGCGCTGGAACACATTGAGAGATCCCTAACCATACGAAATCGTCGGTTAGGAAAGAAGCCAATACCCGTCCCGCAAATTCCAAAGTTCACTTTGGGCAAGGCGACTTTAAAAAGTAGCTGCAGCGAATTTCTAGACTTAGAATACTTCGCAAAACGCCAAGAGCTATACCAGCATTACTCTTTGCTTCCCTGCCAACGGGTAGCGACTGGAAGATCAATGATTTTTGAGTGCCTAAGTGCTGAAGAAACTGACAGCGATTTTACTGTTACAGGCAGATTGATTTATGAAAGCCTTGGATTGCCCAAATCCGAATGCATAGTCAACGCTTGCAGAGTCAAAGGTTCAGATGAATCCGGCTCCGGAGACTGGATGGTTGCCACAGAAATTAGGAAGAACGAGCAGGGACAGTTTGAAGAAATACAGAAGAAGTCTCCCTCAGAACTCGAGAAATCTGCGCTAGTAATTATTGACAAGGTAGACTTACGCAAAATGGAAGTGGCCATTAAAGTCCTCAGTTGGCCCAGCGGAAAAAACCGGCAGTATAGAACCTGGCACAGCCTGCCCACAACTGACAAAATGAACGCTAAAGAGGGAAAACAGCAGGTCTTCGAGAAAGGCCGAATCTACATTTTGGATGAGATGGCGGACGACATTATTTCTGAGAGAGCCAAAAAATGCCTTGACCACACAGACGAAAACCAACTGTACTGTTTGCTAGAAGGCTTCTTGGCAGGCACAAGCAAGCCCTCACAACGCAGCCCATTGGTGAGGGATTCAGCGAAGGCTTTTTTGAATTGGGCTAACAGCCGGAGTTTGCCTCCTAAACCCGAGCAGAACCGCTTTATTGAAAGGGTTTTCGGCAAGGAGCAAGTTGTTATGCTTCAAGGTCCACCCGGAACAGGCAAGACTGAAACTCTACAGTTAGCCGTACTTGCTCACATCGCAGCGCACAAAGCAGGTGCCAGGTGTCGTGTGTTGATGGTGGCTCCGACTCACAAGGCGATCCACGAATTTGTCGCCAAGCTCGCGAAGACATGGCAAAGTTACTGCAGGGAAGGCAGCAAAGACCTGGCTGACTTGCGAATTTATAGAGTCGTGAATAGCAATCATTCTTCCATTAAATCCTTTGACGGAATCAAATACGTGAACTACAATGAGGACGAAGAGGTTGTTACGGAATTAAGGGGTGCTCTGTCAAGCCAAGACAAGCTGGTTCATGACTCTGGCGACGATTTTCCACTGGTCTTGTGTGTCACGCCGCCCGGATTGTACGGTCTTATGAAGAAGGTTGGAGGCAAAGAGCCCTCTTGGGACGAAGGCTACTTTGACCTACTGGTGGTTGATGAAGCAAGCATGATGCGGCTTCCCGAGCTGATTCTCTCGGGGGCGTTTGTCAATAAGAACGCACAGATGTTGGTGGCAGGCGACCATCGGCAGCTGCCTCCCATTCAAGCGCATAACTGGGAAAAAGAGGACCGTCGAACCATAGAGGAGATGGCGTCTTTCCTATCGGCGATGGATTTTCTTCGCTTACTGCGCCAAGAAGACTTAGGGTTAGAGCACATAAAGACAAAGCATAAAGCGGACATTCCAACAGAGCGGCTAAGCGAGACTCACCGGTGTCATCGAGTGGTCGCGCAGTTCCTAAGGGACTGGGTGTACCACAAAGACGGGATCGATTTTCGTTCAGACCAAACCCAAACTCTTCACTGCGCCGCTGCTCGTACTGAAGGCTTGAAAATTGTTTTGGAGCCACAGAACGTTTTTGTCTTGGTTGTGCATGACGAATCGGAGAGTTTTCAGTCTAATTTGGTTGAAGCGCAAATCGTCGATGCATTAGTGCGCAGTGTGCCGCCGGAAACTGTTGGTGTGGTTGCGCCGCATAACGCTCAACGCGGTGTAGTTAAGAATCTGCTGCTTGATCTTCAAAACCTGCGGGTTGACACCGTGGAACGGTATCAAGGCGGCGAAGCAGACTTCATAATAATATCCTCAACCGTAAGCGACCCCGACTACGTACGCATAGAAAGCGACTTTCTGCTAAATCTAAACCGCGTAAACGTCGCCATCTCCCGCATGAAAAAGAAACTTGTAATCGTCGCAAGCCGATCAATATTCGAGTTCATGCCCCAAGACGCCAAAGACTACGACAAAGCTCTACTGTGGAAAGGCATAGCACAAACCGTAGGCTTCACTGCCAATGGCAAACCAAAATGGAGGGGCACCTTGACGGACTTTTTGGGAAAACCCGCCCAAGAAGTGGAAATCCAAGTTTACTGTCCTTGAAGCTGTAGCTAAAAAAAACAGATTTTTACCAAAGAAAAAGGAAAGATGGATTGTTTAGGTGAGGTTTACTTGTGCTATTTGCGTTAGATCGCTTAGGTTGGTCAGTTTGACTTCAGAGTTTGATATCGTGTACAAAGTGTTGCCGATGTAAAGTGATCTTGTTATGACGTCGTTTTGCGTGTAGTAGTAGGCTGTGCCCTCATTCATGAATCCCTGGCTGTTCAGCTGCGTTGCGTTGAGGTTCGTTACTGTGCCTCTGAGTGTGAATCCGCTTGCTGGGTCAACGTTGAATACGTATGCTCCTTGCCAAGACTCCTCGTTCATGATGAATATTGGCGGACTAACCACAGGCGTAGATCCTGCGGAAGATCCCGAAGCCCCCGTTACCGGAACTGGAACAGCGGAGTTGCTGGGTCCAACTGACGCCTGTTCAAAGTTTGTTATTGAAACGGGGATAACTAAGAGCTGCTTTTCCAGGCTAAAGAGGAACGCATGTGGGTCATTTTGCGCTGCTGACGAGGTGTAATTGCCGCTGACAAGGTAGTTTGCTACTTCTGTTGGTTTGTTTATGTTTGAGACGTCAAAGAGCGAGAGCTTAAGGTTGATGTTTTCGCTCCCGTTTTCAATTGTGGTTTGTGAACCTACACCTATCACGTGGTTTGCGTCGTACGGATAAAGGTAGCTTGAGTAACCAGGGATTTTTAGTTCGCCAGCAACACTGGGTGCCTGCGGGTTGCTGAGGTCAATTACGAAGAACGGGTCAGTTTGATGGAACGTTACTAGGTAACATGTGGTGCCTATGAAGCGGGCAGCATAGATGTTTTCCCCTGGCGCCATGTTTTCCAGCTTCCCCACGACGGTCAGATTCATGTTCAGCACGTAAAGGTTGTTTTGCTCATTTTGCGAAAAGAATGAACCTGACGACGTTGTGGTTGCAACTCTAAAGTAGCCATTGTACTCGTCCATGGAGTATTGGTTGATGATGTAGCCTGGAATTGAACCCGTAGCTTGGAAACTGAGGTTTTGACCGTTGATTGCTACACGGTAAATCTTAGTTTCTTGGCCGTTTTGACCTACATAGCTTGGGCAGGTTATGTACATATTGTTTTGCGATACGTACATATTGCTTGTTCCGCCCATCATGATAGTCATCTTTGAAGGCGTTTGCGAAGTGTCCGCCAAGTTTAGGCCGACAAATGTGGTGTAGGTGAAGTAGGTGTCGTTTAGGTCTGTGTAGTAGATGCTTGGCGGCATGATAGTGGAGTCTACGGCGTTGTTGTAGACCGCTGGTAAAACAACGGTTCCGTTTAATAGGTTTGCGGGTTGGCTGATGACCATGTAAACTTCGTTCCCTATCATTCTTGAGTCAAAGTAGCTGCCACTCATCGTATAATTGTATTCTAGAACTGGCGATGTTTTGTCGCTTACATCGAAAATATAGATGAAGCTTGAAACTCCATAATTAGCCCACCCTGGGTAATAGGGCATTTGGCCACCTGCAATCATAACCATTGGGTAAACAATCATGTTGGCATAATTGCTTCCCACAACCGCTAATGTATTACCGTTTTGGCTCAGGTACATCCCAGCCAGGCTTGTATTGTTCCCCAAAGTAATCTTAGAAACCACCGAAGGGTCCTGCGAATTAGCGTTTAGAACGTAAACGTTATTTTGGGATTGAGCAGACCAATCCTGGTTTAACACGTAAATGTACTGGCCGTCAGTTTTAACTGTATCAGCTTCATCAACACCTGCCACTTGAACGTTTGTCGTTGAGTAGCTAGAAAGTTGATTTCCCCCCAAAGTCGCCGTGTTTGACGCCGCCGCCGGAGCAAGAGCACCAGTCGGAGTTGGGGTTCCTGAATTGCTGTAGTATTGGGAATCTAAAGGTCCGCCAGCGAAGGTGCTGGACACTTTGGAGTTGGCTGTCAGGAAATTCTTCATTTCTGTGATCGAACTGAAGGCTTTGAGAGGCGAAATATTTGAGCTTGAAACGAGAACTGTCGAGGGGTTGCCAATGGTGTAGATGGCTGAAACCAGTACGATAGCCGAGAGAATTGCTATTAACGCATAGATTCTTGTTTTCTTCTTTATCTCTTTTTGAACCATACTTTTTATCTCCATTACAGGTAATTGGCAGCTCGTTATTTGATGCTAAGCACGCGAACACCTGTTCTAAATGTTAGAATGGACGCATATTCCATACACGATAAGCTTCATACCAGAAGATGGTGCAGACGATTGCTCCAAACGAAATTATGAAGAGGTTGCTGCGGGTGAAACCATCGAACAAAAAAGCGACGTAGAGAGCGAGGAACACGGTTGAGAACAAGGCGTAGAAGAAGTATCTCGGGAAAAGCAGCCTGCCCAACTTGACAAAGTGGCGAACCACGCCGATTTTTACTTCACCAACCAGCAAGTAGCGACCACTAACCTCCTCTTTCTGCACCAAACCCAATTCACGTAGCTGCTCTAAATGATGGAACGCGATGCTGGGGCTGCTAAAATGGAGGGCACGTTGGACCTCACGGACACCTGCCGGAGCGCCGTTTTTGAGCAAAAACCAGTAAACCTGCCAGGCTTTGCCTCGCAAAGAGTACTCGAGCTCAGCTCCATCACTACTATTCAATCGGCTAAACCCTCAACACGGAACATAGTACAAAGCAGGGCATATAAGTCCAAGCATTAGAACAGAGCCGCATCTGAATTTTTCTCATTGGTGCAAGTGAATCAAAGTTTAGAACAATGTTTTAACTGAAATCTCAACAAGAATGAATGACCTTGTCTTTAAGATATGCTAAATCTTCTAAACGATCCTTTGACTGGTTTTCTTTGAACTAAGTTTTTCCTTTGGCAGATACATTTTCTTTAGCCATGCACTCTATTATTTGTGAACACAAGATACATTCTTCGGGCATTTGCTTTTTGTGTTCCTTTTCACTCATGTAGCCAAAATAGTGTATGCAATCTGATAATTTCTCATGGTTTTGACTAGACTTTTCTTCAATGATGGCAATTTCTTTCGTAGTTTTTGCCTGGGGCATTTCGCTTTCGGCTTCAACTACAGTTATTTCTGTCAAGCAGTATGGGCAGGCGTTATAGGCTTTTTTTGGAATCTGCTGAAGGTTTAATGTTGTTATCGGTTTAGCGATTACTTTTTTGCATCCATTATTAGGACAGGTTAGCTTTGCTTTGGTTCCCGTTTTATTTCACCCGCACGGTTGTTTCTGGGAAATAATCTGAGTATAATACTATGTATATGACATATTAATATATAATATTTCCTATATTTTTCCAAACTATCAAAACTGTTTACATCCTTTAGTACAGTAGTGTCCTCATTTTTTAGCATAAAACATGCAAATTAATGTGATTTCAGCCTTAAGCATACCCTAAATAGATGCAAGAGCCATGAATTTTGGTTCAAAAAAACACAAAATATAATCTGCTCAAGTATATGGCCATGTTATAAGCGCTTAAACTCTTGTTCAGTCAGTCTACGTACAAGGCGTTCATCCATGTCATCTAATTTGGAAAATAATGTAGAATCCAAAGAAAACGTTACTGAACAAACTCAAATCAAATTCATAAGGTGCCCAGATTGCGGCGAGAAAATCCTTATGTCTCCAACTTTGGGAGAAATGATTGAAGCCATTGATCATCATGTGAGCAT
>JBEKPM010000062.1:0-9217 GCA_049520735.1 Bathyarchaeia archaeon
CGTTCTTGGCTGAATTTTTCTTCCTCAAAAGCATTATCAAAAAGAAGTTTGGAAATGACAACGGAGGCTTCAGGTAGCGTTTCTGGAAGGATACTCATTGTTGCCATCATGTATTCGCGTTCCGTGTAGAAATCCAAAATTCCGCCGGAATTCTCGATACTTCGGGATAACTGGATTCGTTTTGTTGAACCTCCTGCAAGCATATGCTCAAGGAAATGGGCTGATCCTGCGATTTCTTCAGGCTCCTGGTTGGAGCCGTATTCAACAGCGATCGAAAGCTGCGTCGTATTCGCGTTTAAGTGTGGAAAAAGCAGCACTGTCAGACCATTCGAAAGGGTGCTCCTGCGCCAAAAAATCGGAGTTTGCATATTCAAAATCAGCAATCTCCTTCTAAAAAAGTTGACAACTATTGAGAATGGTTTTTTATGGTTACTCGTTTCGTTTTTGTTCGCTTTCTAAGTGGAAACGGTGCAGAAACCGTTGAAAGATCGGTGCAGCAAAAATCCCGATCGCGATGATTTCAATTAAGCCGCAGTATATTGCCGAGATTAATGCGATGGTGACGGTTGCAACTGCAAGAATGTAAATTGTAGACTGTGCGGCAATTTTGACAATCCTCTTCCTTTATGCAACTATCTTTAACTTCAAGTTTTTCTGTTATCTTAACTTAAGGCTGATGAACGATGGTTGATGCTTGGCGTGAACCGTATCATGTTGTAATAGAAGTTGAAAACAAGCACTGTAAGATGGTTAAGAAGCTTGCTGCCCTCGGGTTTGAGCATATGAAGGTAGTGGATGTTCGCAGTTCCAGCAGCGGGTCAGTCAGGCACCTGATGGATGTCGGCGAGGAGCAGGTCCGCAGGGTTCCACGTGAACTTGCCGCTAAAGGACATGTTGAAGGAAAATCAGCGGTTTGGCTGGAGAGCGAAGGCTGCGAAGTCTGCAACACCATCCTTTCCCACGATGCTTTCTTGGTTTCAGGCAAAAGCATGCAGGACAACATCATAACATACAGCTTCATGGTACCAACACCCGAAGCCTACAAAGGCATAATAGCCGATTTAGAAAAAACACACCACAGCGTAAAAATTCTAAAAGTAGGAAAGTTCGAGCAACAAATTGGCGTTTTAACCGAGAATCAGGAGCGGATCTTTTGGCTTGCACTGAAAAGCGGCTTCTTCGATTATCCACGCCAAGTCGGAATGGCCGAGTTAGCTGCGAAAATCGGGATTAGCCCCGCGACGTTGTCTGAGATAATTCGCAGGGGCACAAGAAGGCTGCTTGAACACTACTTCAAAAAAGAACTCTAACTAACCTCGATTTTGTTTTGATTTCCCATTTTAAAGCGGGGTTGAAAATGTCTAGCGGGATAGCGTTTATTAGTCTCGAAAACAATTTTTACCATACCCAAAAAAGGGTCGGAGTCTTTGTCGACTAAATCAAGTAAGCGCTTGGTTTTGTCTCGCATTGACTTGACGGCTTATCATTCAACTTTAAGATGGGTTGAAGAAAGCATCCGTGTCAAAATGGAGATGTAATTGATTGGCAGGTTCTAAAAAAAACATACTTGTAGTTGATGATGACAAATCAATCCTTCGAACATTTACTCGTATTCTTCAGAAAAGCGGATACGAAATCGACGTTGCGGAAACTGGTAGGGAAGCAATGGACAAAGCAGAAAATCACCATTACGATTTAGCATTGGTCGACATCAGGCTACCCGATATGGATGGCACGGACCTACTTGCAAAACTCAAAAAACAGCTCCAACACACAGTTAAAATCATGATTACTGGGTTCCCATCGCTTGAGACAGGCGTCAAAGCGCTTGATGAAGGGGCAGACGCATATCTTGTCAAGCCTGTTAAGCCCCAAGAGCTTCTTCTTCTTTTGGAAGAAAAACTCAAAAACAGGGAAGAACCCACAAAGATAGAAAACTAGATTTTTAGGTTTAAGCGCAATCTGAATCGTCGTTCTGCGTTGCTTTATACAGGATTGGCCAGCACCGTTTACTCGATGTATATTGCTGGCTGATTGGGCATAGCCATCATTGCCCGATTCTTAGGGTCATAACGTTCATCGTCGGTTTCAACGTAAACCTGCACTTCCGCTTTGAAGCGTTCTTTCAGAAAACCAACTGCATCTTCTAATATTTCTTTTTCAGCAAGCCCTTTGATCTTCACCAAGTTAACTTTCCGTTCCGTCGGCAGCTTAGTAAAAGCTTTCATTATTCTCGGCACTAAGGCTGCAATCTCTTTCATTCGGGGCTTGAATTCCTTTTCGGATGCAAACTCCTTCATCAACTCGTTAACCTTTGCCTCACCAGCCAAACTCTTGTCGAGGATCTTGAAGTAAATTTGCATTTTCCAAGGCGCTGTCGTGTAGTAACATATGCGTTTAGGTGTGATTTTGGTGGCTTTCAAAATGTTGGTCGTGTCCTCCATGATGTCCACTATCAGGTTTTCTTGTTCCTCAGCAGCAACATCAATTTTTTCTTTATCGCAAATTGGCCATGGAGCAACGCTGACAAAGCAGGTTTCACCAGTCTTACTCCATAGTTCCTCGCAGATAAAAGGGGCGAAGGGCGAAAGCATCTTAACCCAAACTTTGACTGCGCTAGCCAACTCTTTGGCGTCAGCTCTGCCTTTCCGTTGTATGTACCAACGTATGTCATTCCAAGTTTCAAATAATGCGACCTGCAGGGAAGTGCGGGTTTTCAGCTCATCAAGGTTCGCCGTGACCTCTTCGATTCTTCTTTGAAGCTTGCTTTGCAGCCACCGCTCCATCACTGTGCCTTCTTCATGCTGTTCTGAAGCGATTATCCCGCTTGCGAACCCGTAGAGCGCTTCAAACTTGGTTTTGAGATCACCTACGTTTTCAGCTCGCCAGTCAGGGTCATCCATGCCTTCTGCGCCTAAAAGTAGTGCGCATCGGGTTGCGTCAGCGCCGTATTTTTCAACTGCGCCTTTCATGGTTATGAAGTTGCCTTTGCTCTTGTGCATCTGTTTCCCTTCAACCATCAGCATACCGTTGACTCCCATAGCTTTGGGCCAATGTTGCGGCGGGAAGAGGGCTGCGTGGTGGAAGATGCAGAAGGTCAAATGGTTCGGCACAAGTTCTTTGGCTGAGTTTCTCAGGTCGAAGGGATACCAGTAAAGAAATTCGCTGCGCATCGAGTCAAGCAAAGAAGCTTTTATTCCGACTGCGGCTTCCAGTTGGGCAGCGTTGCCTTTGCCATAGAAGATGTAGTCAAAAACCTCAGGAGTCAAGGCCTCGGCTTTTAGGGTGTTTTGTTTGATTTGTTTGTTTACGGTGTAGAACGCCATGTAAACTGTTGAGTCGCTTAGCGTTTCGATTATCCATCCTTTGCCCCATGGAAGCGGAGTTCCGAAGCCCGTGGTTCGAGCGCATGCCCATTCCCGAAGCCAGTCGATGACGGTGTTGAACCATGGTTTAGCAACTTCCGGGTAAACGGTCATTTGAGCTACGACTTCCTTTGCTAGCGCCTTCCACTGGGGGTCGGAGTAGTTTAGAAACCATTGGTCACTGAGAATCTTCACGATGCACGGGGTCATGCAGCGGCAAACTACTGGCTCAGGCAAATCGTACATGCTGTCTGCGACGCCGAGCTTTCGGAAATCGGCGATTAAGACATCTTTGACTTCCCGAACGGTTTTTCCGGAATATAGTCCACAGTTCTCCTTCAAAACCCCGCCGTGAAACTCTTTCTTGTACAACTCTTTTGTAGCTTGGTCTGCTTTCGGATCGTTCTGGTCTTTGATCCCCATCTGTTGAACTATTTCAACCGCTGGATAATCGCCAAACCCTTCAACTTTAATAATGGATATGGGCTTAATTTTCTTCACTAAGTTTGGGTCAACGCCGAATTGGCAGAGAACTTCAGGTTTTTCCTGAAGGTCTTTAAGCGCCAACCAATCGTACGGTGCATGTGCGGGAACGCTGTAGACGACGCCTGTAGCGGTTTTCGGATCAACAAACCAGCCTGGCAAAATAGGTAAGGTCTCTTTTGTGATGGGGTTTTGGAAGGTTTTGCCGACTAGTTCACTGCCTTTTAATTCGCGTTTCACTTGAACCTTCTTTTCTTGCTCTTTGAGTTTTTCAGCGGCTTCCACGCTGATTATCCAAGTTTCGCTGTTCACCAAGGCTTCAGCGTAGGTTGCGTCGGGGTTTATCCAAATGTTTGTTATGCCGTAGATTGTTTCAGGACGGAAAGTGGCAGCTGGAAGAAAAGTATTCTCACCGAGCACATATTTTATGAGCGTGTATTCTTCAGGGGTTACTCCTTCGCCTACTTGGCGGTCATGATCACCTGTGGGACTCTGGTCTTTTGGGCACCAAACCACCGGGTGCGTTCCCTTTGTGACGTAGCCTTCTTCGTTTAGGTTTTTGTATTGCCACTCTATGAATTTCTGGTAAGTCGGCATCACAGTTGTGAATTCACGTCGCCAGTCAACACTGAACCCGATGCCCTTCGCTGCCTTGCGCCCTTCGTCAGTGTAGTACTGCGCCATGTAGAGGGGTTCAACAAATTTTTTCAGTTCCGCCTCAGGAACTCCGTCGACTTCGCGGAGCACCTTGATGAAGGCTTCGTCGCCTCTAGCCACGCGTTGACTTGCGCCAAGAAGCGGCTGACCTGTCCAATGCCAACCCCAAGGCCAAAGCACATTGTAGCCTTGCATACGTTTGAAGCGGGCGAACGCGTCAACCCGAGAAGCAGTAAAAGCATGGCCAACATGCAACGGACCATTCATGTACGGGTACGGGAAAGTTACCATCATCTTCTTTCTTTTCGGGTCAGGGTCAGCTTCGAAAACGTGGGCGGCTTCCCATTTGGCTAGCCATTTCTGCTCGATTTCCTTGGTTTGGCTCATGAAACTTGTTCATTGAGGCATTGGCTATTAAGAGTTTTGCTTTAATTATTGCTGTGTTCCTTGTTTTTTTAGCATACTGGATCAAGCGGGGTTGCTTTGGAAACGTAGGGAACCAATCTGTAGATTATTAGCTTGTCGGGTTTGGATACGACAAAAAGCGGTTGCTGGCGTAAAAAACTCTTATGTACTTGTTTTTAGCATACAGGGAAGCGGTGAAGATGTTTGGCAGAAGCCGAAGTAAAACTTAAGCAGGACCTTTTCGTCGAAATTAAAAACTTAGAGCAAAATCACGGAGTAATTCGAAGCTTCATTTCAGGGAAAGACTTTGACCCCTTAACCATCGGCGGAGCACTACAATCATTCAAGGATAGCCTGAGCCGAGCCAGCGCGTTTGTTCTTGCTCTATACAATCTTAAAGGCAAACGGGTCAACATCCCATGGGATCCGCTTTTCACAAGCCTTGATTACGCGTTGGCAACGATCGGGGTTTCTTCCTCACCAAAGCAAAAGGCGGCGGTTCGAACCGTTTTGGCGATGTCTGAAGAACAGATGGAGCAGGTTCTATCTTACTTCGCAGCCCTCATGGAATCGCTGAAATAAACCTACTAAAAGAACCGAAACCCTTTTGTTTTCTCCAGAAGAAAGTAATCGAAGCAAGTTACATGACTTAACAATTTAAATAATGAATTACTGTTAGCACCTGTTAAGAAGCGAAAACACATGCTTGAACGTTTGACTCTTTACTCGGACGGGGGTGCAAGAGGGAACCCTGGACCTGCCGCCATAGCTTTTCTCGCCGTAACTGAAGCGGGGAAGATTATCAAGGCAGATTCTTGCTTCATCGGTAACGCAACCAACAACCAGGCAGAATACAACGGGTTGATTGCAGCTCTAGAATTTGCCAAAGCCTTCAAAGCCCAAGAAGTCACATGCTACTTAGACAGCGAACTAGTTGGGAAACAACTCAAAGGCGAGTACAAAGTGGAAAATTCGGAGCTCAAAAAGCTCTGGAGCAAAGCCCGTGAACTGAGCGCTTGCTTTAAGAAAGTGTGTTTTGTGAACGTCCCAAGAAGCAACCCGTACATTTCTCGTGCGGACGAATTCGTAAACAAAACTTTGGACGAAGAGAAAAGAAAGCTTCAGTAGCTTAACGGTTATTACGATCCGTGTGTTAGAAATATTAGGGATGAAAACATGTTCGTTCATGCAAGTATCCGCTCAAGTGATTTGGAGAGGTCAATTGATTTTTACAGTAGGCTTTTGGGGTTGAAGGTTTTGAGCCGTCGAGAAATCAAACAAACTAATGCCGAAATCGTTTTCATGCAAGACCCAGAGGGCAAAGGCTGCACGCTTGAGTTAACATTTTACCGTGATCAAAAGAAGTTTACGCAACCTGAATATGAAAAGCGCCTGTTTGATCATTTAGGCTTCACCGTCTCAGACATGAACCAGACGATTATTGTGATGCGGAAAGAAAAAGTGATGGTAACCGATGAACCATTCAAGCTTGGACCGAACGGACCAACAATAGCTTTCGTAGAAGACCCCGATGGAACACTTATCGAGCTAATCGAAAGATAATATTGGAGAAAATCTTTTCAGCTGACCTAAACTTTTTTCTCAACATATGAACTGGTTTCTTAATACGGGCACAGGCTCTTCGCCGTTGTTAAGGAGTTAACAAGGAGGATATCGGGGGTGAGAACGCACTGGTTAATTTATGCCATATTTCATACCTAAGGTTAAGAGCCATTTGTATTTGCTTCTTCTTAAATTCCAGATTCTCAGTTAACCTTGCAATAGTTCTTGGTCGATTGACAATTCTCGAAGAAAAATGGGGTTTCTTTAAAAAAGGGTTCTAAGAAGGTTTTCGACTCTACGCTTTTCGATTTATATGTATTTGTGGCTCACTAAAGATTGATCATAATATCGTTGTTTTCGATTTTCAGGTCGTATTTAGGTTCGCCTTTCTTTGTGGGTCCCTTAAGGAAGTCTCCTGTTTTAAGGTCGTAGGTGGATCTGTGGCACGGACAAATCACCGTTTCTCCTTTAAGTTCGCCCTTGGATAGTTGGCAGCCTCTGTGCATGCATACGTCGCCGATGGCGTAGTAGTTCCCATTTACGTTTGCAAGCAATATTTTCTGGTCGTTGATTATGACTCTCATCATGCTGTTGGGTTTTACGTCGTTTGTTGATGCTAGTTTGACAGGTTTCGTTAACAATCTTATCGCCTCCTAAACGCTTGTATGGAAAAAGTTACTCGTAGAATCTTGGTCTAACCTTTTGGCTGTATTCTTCAAGAGCTTTTGCCCTTAGTCCTTCCTCTTCGTCTTTGGCTTGAGCCTCCTTCTCGGCGGGTTGGGTAACCGATTTTTCAAAGTCACCGTCGAAGCTCTTGCATGCCCCTTCAAGGGCACTCACATAGTTTTTGAAGTCCCCAAGCGTACTTTCTGCCTGCCTGTGGGATGAGTGCACCTGCTCAGAAACAAGGATAATTAGGTCCTGGATGCTTCTAAGCGTCAGTTTGTCGACTTCTGGCGCTTGATCGTAGAACCTCTGAAAAACGCTTAAAAGATCCATAAACATTTCGTCTACTTCCCTAGTTTCTCGTCTGAACATGTTTTCGGAAGTAAGTGACTTTGTTTTGAGTAAAAGCATAAGATTCTTAAGAATAGCTGAGTCGCCATTTGACAAAACAAAAACCCAAATTTAACTATGCAACTTGCATAAATTATGCTTTTTGGTTAGACCTTGTTTAACAATTTAGTTTGCCGGAGAATTTGAAGGTATGTTTAGAGGAAGTTATGGCTGAGCTTTCTTGTTTTCTGGTTTCTCTTCTTCGCTCATGAGCTGAGCTAAGCGATAGGTAACGTAGGCTGAGAAGCTTCTGATGCCTTGTTTTATGGCGTATTCGTCTTTTACTTTGAGATATTCTTTGTAAAAGTAATCATAGACTTCCGCTTTGACAGTAATGGTTTTGTAGCCATTTTTCGGCGTTATTTCTCGCCCCTGAAGAAAGTTATCGGACGTACATTTAAGGCTTCAGAATCGAAAGTAAAAAACAATTAGATGTACGGACAAATGTTTCACCGTTTTAATTATATATCTAGTTAATATTGAATAGTGAAAGGAGTCACGACTTCTTGAGGAAAAATGGCTACAAGCGGATGGGGATAACCGAAGAGATGCACGCAGCCCTCAAAATAAAAGCTAAAGAAACACATCAGAGCATTAGAGAATACATAGAATCACTAATTACCAATGAAAAAGCGGCAAAGAAAGAAACGTAGGGTTTTCCAGTGTTTTGGGGGCAAAATTCACCTATTTCAGTTTTGCATGTTCAGCTTTGAAGGCTGCGTTGTAGGTTCTTTTTCCGCCTTCGTTCAGGACAAACGTCACTGTTCCCTTAAAGGAAACTCCTCTCAGACGCCGCAGATCTCTATTCATGTCCGACTCTGTGTCGTCAAACCAGCACATGACATAATGGTCCGCTGCGCCCTCTGCAGTCGAAAGATAGTCAGCGTCGCCCATCAACGTGAAGAAATCCTGAAGGTTTCCTTCAATTTGACCGCTATTCATGCGAGACACCGCTATTTTTCTGGCTTTAACAACCACGAACGGATCTATCTCAGGGTTGTCATCTCGCTCCTTAAAAATACAGACAACAGGCTTTTTCCAAGTAAGTTCTGACAAAATCTTTCCTCAAAATAGCCATAGTTCCAAGCATTATATAATCGTTTGCAAGCGGGAAGTTATAGAAAATTTAAAAAGCAGACTTTGTCTTCAACTTGGCTATGAAGACGTCTTTTAAAATAGGGTCCGTATGGAGAATACCGATTGAACTCCACCTCACATTTATTCTGCTCATAGTGGCAGTCCTCGGACTCTCTGTCTACTATCACCAAATCTACTCATTCATACTCATCGTGTTCCTGTTTGCCTTCGTGCTTTTCCATGAACTTGCACACTCAATCGTTGCAAGACGCTTCGACATCAAAGTCCGCAAAATCATCCTCTATCCAATCGGTGGAGTCTCAGAAATAGAGGAAATCCCGGAAAACCCAAGAATAGAATGGCGCATGGCTTTTGCAGGCCCCCTCACAAGCTTAATCCTTGGAGCGGCTTTGATCGGAATAAACTTCGCCTTGCCTGTGAAACTGATTTTTGCGCCTTCTTCAGTGGTAATTTCCACTGGGAACTTAGTACTTGATTTGGGGTACCTGAACCTGCTGCTCGGCGCGTTCAATTTGCTTCCGGCTTTTCCGATGGACGGCGGCAGAGTTCTGAGGGCGCTGCTGGCTGAACGTATGAAGTTCACTGACGCC
>JBEKPM010000063.1:0-9197 GCA_049520735.1 Bathyarchaeia archaeon
CCCGAAGATGAACGCGGCGCAGCTTCAGGCATAAGTGCAGCCCTCTGGAGACTGCCAAACGCGTTAAGCTCCTTTGTCGGTGCCTGGCTCATCGGTATGTCTCTTCTGGCCGCTCCATTCTTTCTAGCAGCGCTATTATACCTAATTTCAATCGGGTTATACTGGTACTTCTTCAGACACACGAAAATGCCCGAAGAAAAAGTTAGCCAAATGAAGAGTGAATAAATGACCGAATTTAAAATTGTTCTTGCAACAGCTGAAGACACAGAACTCCTGGTTAAACATAGAGTGGGCATGTGGAAAGACATACGTCCCGAATTTGCCGAAAAAGCGGAGGAACTAAAAGATTTGACCCACAGCTGGATCAAAACCAAGCTTTCTGAAGGCAAACTCATAGGGTTCTTGGCAAAAACCCAAACGGGCAAGGTGGCTGGAAGCGGATGCATTTGGCTCAGAGAAGACGCCCCGCGACCCTTCAATCCGTGCTTGGAGGCACCCTACCTTATGTCAATGTACACAGAGGAGGTTTTTAGGCGAACAGGTGTTGCGAAAATGATTGTTCAGCGCGCTATCGACTGGTCAAGGGAGAACGGGTACCGAACCATGAGCCTTCATGCTTCAGATGCTGGGATTTCGCTTTATGAGCACTTCGGCTTTAAGCCGACGACTGAAATGAGGCTGATGCTCTAACTTATTGATTCACGCTCTCCCTCAAAAGCCGCTTGCTCGATAATTTTTTATCCATGACACGGAGTCTAGTGCTTGGAACGATGTTTATGAGAGAGTCGGGTTGGAGATTGCTGGGAGCGGCGTTGGCGGTTTTGGGAGTTGTCTTTCTAATCGGCGGTTTAGCTGCTTACTTGGGCAGCTATCAGGAGTATTTGGCGGTCCTGGTGGTTTTCGGCGGAATTTTCCTAGTCATAGGCGCAGGCTTGTTCTTAATAACCTTACTCGAGAAAGATAGAACTGAAGCAGCCAAATGAAAACCAATAGTCGTTTTTCAAAGACTTAATCCCGATGGAAAAGGGAAAAATGAATCGTTTTCATGAAGGTACCCGACAGCCTCTGCAGCCGCTATCAAAATTATTACAATTATGATACCGATTGAATTTTGGTAATGGCTGACCGTGAAAAAGGAATTGAACTCACCTTCCATAAACCTGCAAGGCATACTTTTGAAAATTTTCAATAATTGTTAAAACAACCTTTAAACAGAGATTTGACCTAAAATGCAATATCTTTTATAGAGCAGCTCGCCCATTTTATTGACTCTGTTTGGCAATTGTTAGCTTTGAGGGAAAATGGCTATCAGAGTTAAAGTAGAATGCGGTTGAAAAGCAAAGAATGAAAGAGAAAATGAAGTGGGCGGCAATCGTGATTGCAACGATCATATTGGCAACTTTGTTAGTCAGATTTCAAACGTTTGGTGTGCATAGCGTAGGCGAAGCCGGCACGATTCGAGTTGCATGCGTAGGTGACAGTATCACTGCTTCAACGGAGTACCCTTCTGACCTACAATCGCTACTTGGTCACGGCTATGTGGTGGGCAACTTCGGCGTTAACGGATCAACTGTGCTGCTGGATTCTTGGAAACCATACATGGACCAGCCTGAACTTCAAAGGGCCTTGGATTTCAAACCAAACATAGTCATAATCATGCTTGGAACTAACGATGACCTTCAGATGCTTCGCCCGTCAAACTCAAGTTTCGAAGAGGATTACATCAAACTCATCGGCGCATTCCAGCAGCTTGACAGCAAGCCACTAATCTGGATTGTGAAGCCTCCGCCCATTTTCAGCAACAGCACAGACCTGAGTATTCCATATTTCGGTGGATCCATAATTCCAAAAATCGAAGAGTTGGCTAACAAAACAAATCTGCCAGTAATCGATGTGTACACAGCCTTTGGTGAACATTCCGATTACTTTGTCGATGGAGTGCACCCAAACAACCAAGGAGCAGCGCTTATAGCGTCAGAAGTTTATAAAGCGATAAACCAAAAATAAACAAAACAGAAAAAAAACTTTGGGATATCGCCAAGTTTTTAGCATTGGTCTGCGTATTATTAATTGAGGGTGAATTATGGCTGTTCTTGAATGCCCCTTCTGCTACAAACCCTTTGAAATTGAACCGCCAGACAAACTCCACACGGCGTTTTCATCAGCAAAACCGATACGGAGCAGTTTTCACGGAAATATCATGAAAATCAAGGTCAAATGCAAAAACCCCGAATGCCAAAAGACAATTACCGTTTTCTGGTATGCGCCTCTAGAATACTTCAACCGAATCTGACTGCTTCAAGTTTT
This sequence comes from Bathyarchaeia archaeon, assembly GCA_049520735.1. GTDB lineage: Archaea > Thermoproteota > Bathyarchaeia > Bathyarchaeales > Bathycorpusculaceae > Bathycorpusculum. Next base: position 2,308 of record JBEKPM010000063.1, read on the forward strand.
CGGAAAAGAAACCGACAAAAATAGCCATTGGAAAATCAAACTTTTATTTGAGTAAAAGTTAAGCAGGTTGGGTCTAAGCCTTAAAGATGTTACGCGGCCCATTGAAGCCATGTCTTTGTCGTTTCATGGTCTTTCACCGTTTTGACCACGTCGCTCATAGCTTCCCTGCTACATAGCTACGTCCAGCCCATTAAAGCAAAGTCTTTGTCGCATGCCAATTTTCCGCTGTTTTTATTGACACGCTCTTTGCTTCAATGCGTTTGCATTTAAAGCGTGCTTCCCAACCTGCAAGTTACAATAGGCTTAGGTTCTATAAAACACGTTTTTAACTGTCTTATGGCAATAAACTCGTTGCCTAAGCTTGCAAAAGTCTTCTTTTTTACCTAAACTTCCGGCGCCTGCTGAAGGTACTTCAACCATCCTGAACGGTAAACAACTTGTTTTTTGACATGAACTACGCAATTTGACATGAAGAACGCAATTTTTTCACAAAACAACCAAAATCGATGTAGTCGTGTCTTCATGTTTTCCGAACATCCCGCAAACTAATATTGCAAATTGTCTCAGGTTTCACGGCGGCAGCAAATTTATGTAAACTTTAAAAACGTTCGCCCATTATTTGCTTCATCAAAACTTGCTGAGCACTCTCTATGTCTTTGATACCCGAAGTTTCTAACCCTTTTCTGGCGGCGTTTGCAGGCGGATTACTTTACGGGTTAGCTGTGTGCACTGCCTCATGCCTCCCCTACATAGCAAGTTACATTGCAGGGGTCGGCGCGGGTTTCCGCAAAAGTGTAACCATAACAATGATTTTTAACAGTGGACGAGTCCTGGCCTACACCCTAATCGGGTGTGTAGTCGGTTTGTTCAGCGGACTGCTCAGATTGTTTGTCTCCAACTCAGCCATTTCCCCTTTCCAAACCTACTCAGCAATAGCCTTCGGCGTCTTGACCATGGCAATCGGCCTAACCATTATCCTCAAATCAAGAAGCCCATGCGAATTCGATGCGCCCAGCGGACAAAAAGTGGCTCAACCGGCGAAGATGGGCAGGTTCGGCTTCGACTTCAAAGCGTTCACTTTGGGATTAGGCAGAGGTCTAATCATCTGTCCGCCCTTGATGGCGCTTCTGCTTTATTCCCTGCCCTTTTCAACTCCGCTTGGAAGCGTCGCTTTAGCTTTCCTGTTCGGGTTAGGAACCGCTTTGTCCCCGATGCTTCTGCTAGGCGGCGTGACGGGTTGGCTTCTTAACAAGGCGCCGTTGCTTCGCAAATGGATCTCAATCGGCGGCGCAGCAGTACTGATCCTGCTCGGTATAGCGGCGCTGGTAAACGCGTTAATCCAACTGTAAAAGAAAGCGGGATCTGAAATAGTGGGTTTTCTTAGGGTTGAAAAACCATAAAAGCGGAAGCTAAGCGACTGAAAAATTGGGACTGAAAAGAAGTTTTAGTAGAAGTTGCGCGCTTCTTTTCTTTTTTCTGCTTCTTCGTAGAAACGCAATACTTCATCGATTATTTCTACGTTTGAGAGTAGCATGCGTCTGCAGCAGTAGCGTTTTATACCGAGGCTGTCAAGAATGTCGCTTGCGTTTTCGCCTGTTTTGATTCGGCGTGTGAATTCGTCCCATTGGTCGCCGACGAGTTTGCCGCAGGTGAAACATCTTACTGGAATGATCATTTTCTTTCCTTACCTGTAACTCTTCTGTTCCTTTGACCGTGCACCCGCTCCGCCGACTTTCTTGGTTTCTTTAGCTCGGCTATCACCTACTATCATGGTGCGGTCGTATTCACTGAACACTGTACGGAGGTGAGTGCTCTTCGTCCATTTCAACAGGGCGTTTGCGACTGCCACTCGGGCTGCTTCTGCCTGTCCCATGTAGCCTCCGCCGCTGGTTTGGACATCCATGTCTAGTTGTTCCCAGACTTCTGGGCCCGCCTGCAGAAGGGGCTCCATGATTTTTGCTTTTGCAACTTCGGGTTCGTAAATTTCAACTGGCCTTTTGTTTATTCGCACTTTCCCAATGCCTTGTTTTACTACGGCCCGGGCGACTGCGGTTTTTCTTTTTCCACTAACAACTAAAACTTTCTTTGCTGGCATAATTATTCACCTTTGCTCCAGCCTATCTCTTTCGCCAGTTCCAATAGGGTGAAATGTGGCCCCTTCAGAGTGGCAGATGAGGCTTCTGGGAACGTGATCATTTCTTTGCCTTTGAGCTCCAGGGGTACGCCCATGAAGACTTTGAGGCGTTTATAGGCTGTTTTGCCTTTCGGCTGCTTGAATGGAAGCATTCCGCGGAGGGTCTTGCGCAGGTACTTGTCGGGTCTACGATAGTGAAATGGACCGCGTTCAGGTGCGCCTACTTCAAGAAACTGCTTTGCTTCTGCAACTTTGCTCTTCTTTTTGCCTGAGAACACGGCTTTTTCAGCGTTTAGTATGATTACTTCTTCCCCGTTCAGGAGCAACTTGGCGACTTTACTTCCTAATCTGCCAACTATTAATCCCTCAGCGTTAACGAGGACAACTGGAGTTTTCGTGGTTTGCATGTTTTTCACCGAATAATTTTGACGTTTGCGCCCTTAGGATTTTTCTCCAAGAGCTCAGGAATCGAAATATATTTCCCTTTTGCGGCAACAACCTTTGCTTTGGCTTTTTCAGAAGCGGCAAACGAAGCGACGGTGAGAGAGTGGTTTATGTTGCCTGATCCTAAGATTTTGCCCGGTACAACCACTGTGTCAGCGCGTTTCGTGTTCCTGTTTATGGTGCTCAAATTGACGGCTATGCGTTGACTGCGGGTTTTTGAGAGGTATTCTGCCAGGTCAAGCCAGATGCCTGCTTGTTTTTCTTTGCTTTCTTTTTTGAGTAAATCGATAAGTTTGATTAATTCGGGATTTGTTGTTTTTGACTCTTTCATTGCGATTCAGCCTTTAACAATTCTTCAATTTCATCGAGTTGTTTACCTAACGTTTTGGCGGCTTCTTGGAGTATGCGTCCCGGAGGAAGCGCGCCTGTGGACTCGATACTCATCACAAAAGCGTTCTTTTCCCAGTCTACCTTGAGCGGCGAAGGCTTTTTTGGACAGGCTTCAACGCAGTCCATGCAGAGGTTACATGCCAAGAGGTCTCGGACATCGACTTTTTCATCTTTAATTTCGAGGACCTTTTTTGGACAGATCTCGACGCATTTTACGCATTCTTCGCATTTCTCTGTAGGGACAGTTACTTTTGGGTAATACTTGTAAGCGCACATTGAAACGGGCTGCCATTTAGCGTGAACCTTGCCTCTTCCTAAACGGGCATAGGCTTCAAGCTTCAGCTTCTGGTTCTTAGCAAGTTTGATAATCGGGATTTTGTCGGACACTGGAATGATCTCGGGGTTTTCAGACACGACCTCGCCCGAATAAACTGTCCTTGTCCCTTCCTTTGCTTCAGCGTCAAGTGTCAATGTCACGCGGCACTGGGGACACCCAAATTCGCTTTGGCACTCGCATTCTTCAGGAAGGTTATAGGCATCCAAATCAGTTTTCAGCGGGGTGAGGCCAAGCCTGTGAGCGATTATTTCATCCTGCAGTATGGAGCTGTTCTCAATCATGACGACTTCTTCAATCGCCATGGTCGGCACCTCAGCAAGCGCTATGCGACGCAGAGCGTTCATTAACGGAACATCCGCGTCCCTGATGGTCAGGCGGAGGTTGCTATCGGTTTTTTCAAGGATTTCCATTTTCACTTGCTGAGACACTCCAATAAGATTACTGTAATAGGTTTTTGCGTTCAATAGAGATATTGTGCATTATTTCAATTTTTCTGTCAATAAAGAAGGGAAACTGAGTTTAGACTCTTCTTCCTCTTCTGCCGCCAGGCCTTCTTGTGCCATCGTGGGGAATAGGTGTAACTTCTTCGATCCGTTCAATTCGGAACCCAAACCTTGCCAATGCACGGATAGCTGCTTGGGCACCTGGACCGGGAGTTCTTGGGCCACTGCCGCCTGGAGCTCTGACTTTAATGTGAATTGCTGTTATTCCTTTGTCTCTGGCTACTTCAGCCGCGCCGGTTGCTGCACGCATCGCAGCGTACGGGGACGACTCCATGCGGTCTGCTTTAACAAACATGCCGCCGCTGGTTCGAGCGATTGTTTCCGCACCTGAAATGTCAGTGATGTGTATTAGCGTGTTGTTGTATGAGCTAAAGATATGGACGATTGCCCATTTCTCATTTCTTTTGCTGTTGGCGCTCAGAATCTGCCGCCTCCTCTTCCGCCTCGTCTTCCTCGGGCAGGCTGCCTGATTTCAGGCTGCTTGGCCACAACTGATAGACCGGCGCGTAATGGGTGGGCTTGGTTTGCAACGGCGCTTTCAGGTGAATAGATAACTTTGGGTTCGTCTAACTTCGCGACCATGTATCCTGGAAGTGTTATTCGGCGGTTGTCAATGGTTACGTGTCCGTGAGTGATTAGTTGTCGTGACTGGAAAACGGTTCTTGCTAAACCCTTCCGGAAAACGATTGTTTGAAGCCTACGCTCCAAAATGTCTTCTATGCTTAAGTCTAAGACGTTGTCCAAAACCGCAGTTTCCTGCAAAATGCCTACTTTCTTGAGTTTTGTCAGCAACTCATTTTCCATTTTTGCTCGTTCTTCAGGAGTTTTGCTGATAAGTGAACGGGCGATGCCTCGGGTCTTAGACAGGGTTGTCTTGTGTCGCCAAAGTTCATGCTTGTTACGCAAGCCGTATTGACCCAGAAGTTTGAGTTCTTCTTGAAGGATATCCTTGCGCCAGCGGAACCGTGGAGTATCGAACTTCTTACGTTGCTTCTTTGGATCTCCCATGCTTATTTGCCTCCTTCGGCAGGTGCAGCTCCCCCGGGTTTCTGTAAGAGAGTTTTCTTCTTAACGCCTAAAGCCTTGCCAGCTCTTCCAGTTGTTTTAGTGTGTTGACCACGGACTTTGAGGCTGTAGGCATGGCGGTATCCACGCCAAGATCTGATGTTTTTTGCATCATCAATATCCTGCTTCGTCCTCAGAACTAAGTCGGCGCTGAGAAGATGCATGTCTTTTCCCGTTTCAGAGTCTTTTCGTCTGTTAAAAAGCCAAGTTGGAAGACTGTACTTTGCAGGCTCCCGAATAACGTTTTCGATCTTTGATATGTCTGACTCTGTAAGGAAGCCTACTCGCAGGTCAGGATTGACTTCTGCCTTCTTCAAAATCGCGTTTGAAAGGCTTGAGCTGACGCCTTTTATTTGTGCGATAGCGTAAGAAGTCTTGAGGGTACCTGGAACGTCTGTACCCATGATACGAAGTATATGACGATATTCCTGTGACATGCTAAATTTTCATCCGTTTTTACATTGAAAGCATATACGAAATGAGACAGTGTTTATTTAAACCTTTTTGACTAAGAAAACTTAACTGTGATTGAGCTGTCAGAATCCTGCAGAAACTAATAATCATCTTTTGCATGTGATACTTCTTGCTGTTGAGGCATTTCTTGGTTATTCAACAACCGAGATGTTTGACTAGTGGTTTCGAGGCTTGCAACCTTCTTCTTTCGTCTTCTCTGATAATAGTATGCTGCGGACAGAACGGCTGCACCCGCGACAGCGGAGGAAACTGCTAAAGGAACCACGACTGAAGCTGGCGATGTTACTTTGTAAGGACGCATCATTTCGTTGTCCTCATGTTCGAGGAGATGGCAATGCCAAACGTATCCTGGCCCTGCAGTTGCGTCAAACGGAAAGCCAGTGCCGTCTTGTTGCGCGAATCTTACGCGGATTGTTACAACTTCTCCGGAGTTTACAGTAATCGTGTCTTTCCAGCATTGCTCTTGTAGCTGGGGTTGAGTTACCGTAGTAAGCATGAAGGAAGAGAGCGAATGAACATTTTTTGTCGGATGACTGAACGGCGGTTGTCCGTTGATGCTTAACCATTCGTCTACATATGAACCTGGCGCGTTTAACGATTGACGCTGGACAAGTTGAAACTGCACCAAGTGGACGTGAATCGGGTGGACGTCCATAGTTGGGTTAACGATCACCCAATCCTCGGTTGCACCTACCTCAGGTGTTTCCGAAGTGGGCGAATCCCAAGTTTGTCCGTCAAGTAAAGCTTCAACTGTTAAGCCGTTTGAAGCAGCAATCTCGTAAAGCGTCAGAATACGCTGCTTCGTCGGTTTTGCCAGGGTTGGAAAGTTTGAGTCTGCAAGTGTAGGGTTGAAGGGTTTTGGCGCTGAAGCGATGTTGAAGGGAACCGTTCCTTGTGCGTTGTTGGCTGTGAACTGAATTATTTGTCCGACGGTTTGTGTTTCGATGCCAGAGGTTGAGAGCAACGCAGAGTTTTGCAATGTGACTTTTTCTCCGGGTGCAAGATTGGAAAAGTCAACTATTATGTCAGCGCGTTCAGCAGGCGCTAAAGTTAAAGAGGTAAGGGCAACTGGAGCTTTCAGGTATCCGCCGTCGCTTCCTATCTGGATGAAGGTCATCGCGTTTGAAAAGTTGAGACCGTAAAATCGCGTGTTTGATCCGTTTAGGATTCTGAGCCAATATTGTCCCCTGTCAACGTTCATGTTGGGCCAGACCTTGCCATTTACCATTATTGCGTTGCCTAGGAAACTGTTTACCCAGAAGGGATGGGTGTCAGGTACGAAGCCAACGGATGCATAACTTAAGGAGCCATCGCTGTTGAAGGTTCTATCCTGAATCACAAGCGGCATCTCGTATTTTCCAGTCGGCAGTACAGCCGCGACTTTGTCATTTCCAGTAGATTCGCGTATCAAATAGAAACCTGCTAGCCCTGACAACACGTTTAGTCGAGTGACGCCTAAAGCATGATCGTGGTACCACAGGGTAGTCGGTTGCTGAGTATTAGGATAATAGTAGACTGCGGCGTTCGAACCAGCTTTTTCAGC
>JBEKPM010000064.1:0-9068 GCA_049520735.1 Bathyarchaeia archaeon
GTGAGAGGGACAAGTAGCTGGCAAAATTCCTTGTTATCCATCCGAACTTGGACATTTACGGCGGCGGCGAGCGCGTCTGTCACCACGTTATAAAATCCTTGCTTGAACACGGCGAACACGTGGAGCTGTTAACTTTTGACTTTGACCCTGTTCGCTACGCTCAAATCATGGGTGAAAAATTGCCAGACGGCACAGTTGTTCGCAGTCTCGGAAAAAGGGTAGATGTTAAACCGCCCTTCACCGTTTACAAAAGGCGTAGCAGAATCATCAAGTTAACCAAGAAAATTAAAGATTTAGAATACGACTGTGCATTTTCCACTCAGACCATGACGGCTTTTGAGGCGGCGCTTTTCAACGAGGAAAAATGGGACATCGCCTATGTTCATTTCCCAGAAATACATCACCGCTACATGAATTCGGGGCGAATAAGGAAAGTTTACTATTGGCCATTCCAGCGGTGGCTTGACAACGACATCAGCAAGCTAGACTTGGTTTTCTGCAACAGCAACTACACTAAAGACATGATCGAAAAATACTGGGGCAAAGACGGAATCCCCGAACCCATCGTTGCCTACCCACCAGTGGACTTGGACCCGTACTGGAGTAAATCCCCCCTGAAAGAGCGTGCTAAACAGGTAATTTACGTTGGACGATTCATCCCGCAGAAACGGCACGAGATTATGAAAAAACTGGCGGCTGACCTTCCACAGGTCAAGTTCCTAAGCGTAGGCGGCCTGCGTGAAACCGAGCAGGAATGGTTTGAAGCCTTCTCAAGAGACCTTCCAGCAAACTACGCCCTCAAACCAAACGTGCCAAACTACGAATTAGTGAAACTTTACCAGCAATCTAGAGTTTATTGCCATTTGATGGAAGGCGAACACTTCGGGATTACGCCAATGGAAGCATTAGCAAGCGGATGCGCAACCTTGGTCCACAAAAGCGGCGGAACAGGCGAGTTTATTCCTGACGAGTTCAGATGGCAAAAATACGATGACCTCAAAGAAAAGGTAACCCGGTGGGTCGAACCTACGCAAGGCGACAGTGTCGTTTGGGACAAGCTGAGGGGCGAGTTGTGGGAAAAAATCTCGGTTCTTCAGCCTAAAGTTTTTCAAGAGAAAATCTGGGCCCATGTGCGGTTGCTGATGCAGAAGACAGAAAATCATATCTAGCCAAAACATGACAGTAAAGACGATGCTGACACACCTGCCGATTGGGGAGACCTACAGCTTGCATCTTGCTCACAAGGTTGAAAGGGCGAGGGCTTAGCAATGAAAGTTTTGTACTTAGCGAACCCTCTGATGAGCGGGACAGGTGGGGACAGGCGAAGCTTCGAGGTTCTTCAGCGGATTGGGCAGCGCGGCATAGATCCCGTTATTGTTGTGGATGAATTTGTTCTGGAAAAGATGAAACGTGAAGGAAACCCGCTTTGTCGACACCACAAAATTTACAGCATTAAACGTCCCAACGTTATCTATGACCGATACTTTCGAAGTGCCAGCCGAGCGGCGCTGGATTACATTTCAATCTATGAAACCGCCAAAGTTATAGCTCAAATTGCTCGGGCCGAAGGGGTTGAACTCATTGTTTCTCACCATGAAAAAACAGATTTCATGCTTGAAGCCTACTTTGCAGCAAAAGAAATTCACGTTTCTTGGACCTGCGTTTTTCAGCTTCCGCTTTTTCCGCCTTATGCCTCAAGCGTTTGGCGGCCCATCAGAGGCGCACGCAAAATCTACTTGTACGCGCTTTACGCTCGCCTCTACTCTCTTGTCGCTCAGGCGTTGGCGTCCACTATACCATTGGCTGTGAGTTCATCGATAGAGCTTGAAACCAAAAGTTACCTCGGCAAAAGCATCAAAATGCATGTTCTGCGTCCCGGGGTCGGAGTGGATAACGAAAAAATGCTGCAGGTTGCTGCTGCCCCTGAGTCGGTGGATGCTTTTTTCTTTTCAAGACTTGCTCCTGAAAAAGGAATTTACGATTTGCCTCAAATAGCCGCTGAAATGGCGAAACTTAAGCCTGACTTGAAGTTCTTGTTCGGGGGGCGATTCGGCGCTGGATCGTTCCGACGCAACTATGAAAGTTTAGTCGAGAAAAATCAGCTTGGCGACCGCTTATTGTACAAGGGTTTTCTTGGACAAAAAGAGTTGTACGAGCTTGTGAAGGCAGCGAGAGTTCTGGTATACCCGAGCAGGCACGACGCGTTTCCATTGGTTGTTCTCGAAACCTTAGCGTGCGGCACACCCGTCGTCGCCTACGGCATCCCCGCGGTAAAATCTAATTTCCCAGCGGACATAGTTAAGCCGGTTCCAGTGGGAGATTTCAAGCAGATGGCAGCGGAGGCACTAAGAATCATAGGCAATCAGGAGCTCAGAGAAACGCTTTCCCGTAAAGCCGTGGCTTTCACCACTCAATTTTCTTGGGAAAACGTGGCTGCTACAGAAATTGAAGCCTACAACAAGGTCTTTGAAAAATTCAAGATTCCAGTTGAGCCTGCTTAGAGAAGCATCGCCGCGAGAACTCGGTTTAGTTCTTCCCTGTTTTTGACGCCGCGGAAGATGGCTTTTCCGCTGGTGTAGAGTCGGAAAGAAAAGTTTTCGAAAGTTAGCTCAAAGATTATCCCTGCGATTTTATTGTTTACTGTGGCTTTTTTTAGGATGTTGGCGATTACTTCATCCTTTTTTTCGTACTTGAAGAATACGATTACGTCTTTTTCCGCGCCGCAGGTTCCTTCAACCCGCGCCACGTAATCTTCAAGCGTCAGCATTAAAGCCCCTCAATCTCCTTCAAAACCTCAACGAATCGGTCAACTTCTTCGCATGTGTTGTAAATGTAAAAGCTAGCCCTCGCCGAGGAATGAAGTTTCAGGATTTCCTGATGCAGGGGCTGCGCGCAATGATAACCGCTTCTTATCATTATTCCATAGTTGTCGCAGATGAGCGCAACGTCATGGGATGACAAGCCTTCAACGCTGAACGATATTATGCCGCATCTCTTAGATAGGTCGCCTGAGCCGAGGATTGTGATTTTTCTGAATTCACGCATCCGTTCAAAAAAGTACCGCGTTAACTCATTTTCGTGGTCTAGCACGTTCTCCATCCCTACTGCTTCTAAATAAGTTACCGCTTCACCTAAGCCAATAGCGCCGCATATGTTGGGTGTGCCAGCCTCAAACTTCCATGGCAAGTCGTTCAATATTATGTTGCAGCCGCCCTGCCCATAAATCACTTCTTTGATCATTTCGCCCCCGCCTTCGAACGGCGGCATCGCTTCAAGCAACGCCTTCTTGCCATAAAAAACACCGATTCCGGTGGGTCCAAGCATCTTGTGTCCTGAAAAAGCAAGAAAATCCATATCTAAATCCTGAACGTCAACGGTCAGATGCGGCACAGACTGCGCGCCGTCTACAAGCATTAATGAGTCGTTGTCGTGGGCTGCCTTCGTGATTCTTTTGACATCGTTGATTATTCCTGTGACGTTTGAAACGTGGCTTAAACAGGCGATTTTGGTTTTCTTGGAGAATTTTGCTTCGAAATCTTCGTAGTCCAGGGTGCCGTCGGGTTTGACATTGGCGTATTTGATGGTGAACCCTTTGAGTTTGGCGGTGATTTCCCACGGGACGATGTTGCTGTGGTGCTCCATCAGGGAAACCAGCACTTCGTCGCCTTTGCCAAGGTTGCTTAGTCCCCAGGAGTAGGCGACCAAATTGATGGCTTCAGTTGTGCCCCTGACAAAAACAACCTCTGAGGATTCTTTAGCGTTTATGAATCTTGAGATTTTTTCCCGTGACTTCTCGTAAAGGTCTGTGGCTTCCAGCGATAGGGTGTGGACTGCGCGGTGTATGTTGCCGTTGTGGTTTTCGTAAAAGTCTGTTTCAGTATCTATGACTTGTCGGGGTTTCTGGGTGGTTGCAGCGTTGTCAAAATAGATTAACGGGTAGTTGTTAATCAAGCGTTTCAGTATCGGGAAATCCTGGCGTATCGCTTGTATGTCCACGATTACTTCTCTGCCTTCTCTTCTGTCTTAAGCCGTTTGGACAGCAACTTCGCCAGCTCTTCTTCTTCCAACGCCTGTTTTTCTTCAAAAGTGTTTTCAGCAGGCATCCAGCTGGGGATGGCTACGTTACGTTGGTTGAAGTACTGCCGTATCGCTCGCTTTAGAGCACCGACGGCAAGGACTCCGCAGTGAAATTTGACGCTGGGTAACCCGCCGATTTCCTCCGTAACCTTCTTCCAAGTTACGTTTTCCCAAGCTTGTTCAAGGCTTAATCCCTTTATCATTTCCGTAACGATGCTGGATGTTGCGATGTTTGCGGCGCAGCCGTAGCTTTCAAAGCTGGCCTTCTCGATTATGTCTTTGTCGGTTATTTTCAGGTAGAAAGTTATCATGTCTCCGCAAGCTGGGTTCCCAGCCACTGCCACAACTGTGGCATCATCCATTTTTCCAAGGTTTTTTGGGTTTCTGAATAAATCCATTACTTTCATGTTGTAAGGTAGTGGTATACGCGACATTTAATCAACTCCTGTTGAGCCAACTATTCCCCTGATTCGGTTTACTGATGGCGGCAAGACCTTTAAAACGTAGTCTATGTCGTCTTCTTTCTGGTAACGTGTCGTTTTCATTAGGATACTTCCGTGTGCTTCACTGAATCTGCGTCCGATGGCAACGAGAACGTGGCTTGGCTGAAGCAGTCTTCTGCTGCATGCGCTGCCGCTGGAAACGTAAACGCCCTTCAAGCTCAGCTCGATGGTTAATGCTTCTCCTTCTGCCCGCAGAATGCTTATGTTCGCGTTATCTGGCGATCGTTTATCTCCTTTAGGACCGTTAAAGCGGAGGTCATCAAGTTCAGCAAATATTCCGTCAACAAGTTTGTCCCGGAGCATTCGCATCTTGGTGACGTTTCCTTCAAGGTCCCGGAAAGCCAATTCACAAGCTTTTGTGAAACCAACGATTAAAGGTGTGTTTTCGACTCCTGGCCAAAGTTTCTGCGTGCCGATTTGCCCTTCAAGAATGCGTTCCATGTTTACGCCGTCTCGAAGATACATTGCTCCCATGCCGCGTGGGCCCAAAATCTTGTAGCTGCTAAGTGTTGCTAAATCCACGTTTAGGTCTTGTACGTTTATGGGTATTCTGCCGTAGGCGTCGGAGGCGTCTGTGTGAAATAGAATTTGTTGGTTTTTGGCTTTGACGATGTCGACTGCGTCCTTTATGGGCTGCACTGTGCCGATTTCGTTGTTTACGGATGAGACGCTCACAAGAACGGTTTCGTTGTCGACTGCTTCTTTAAGTTTCTCAAGGTTTATGAAGCCGTCGGGGTTAACGGGTATTTTTTGCATTGTGAACCCAAATTTCTGCATCATTTCGGCAACCTGCAACACATTGATCGGTTCGATTTCGGAGATGACTATTTTTTTGCCCATGCTTTTCCGCGCGAAGCATGAACCCATTATCGCAAGGTTGTTTGCTTCTGTTTCGCCTGGGGTAAACGTGATGTCTTCAAGGTTTTTGGCGCCGATGGATTTGCTGATTGTCTGGAAGCAGTTCATGATGACTTCAAAGGCTTCCCAGCCTGGTTTGTGGGTCAGTGTCGGGTTTCCGTAGGCTTTCTTGTTAAAGTAAGGCAGCATTTCGTCAACGATATCTTGGGGAACAATGCTGGAGTTCTCGTTGTCTAAGTAGACCTCGTGGGTTATGCCTTCATGTAGTTTAAGAAGTTCCTTTACGTTTTCAACCATACAGTATCCTACCTGTTTAAGGGGATTAGATAACTCGTCATCTTAATTATCTCGTTCAAATAGAAAAATGTAGCTGAATAATTGTTGCATGACTCGCTAACACTCTTAAACCAGCGTATTCAATATGCTGTTTGAACGGCGAATTCATGTTGAAGATTGCGGAGTTGGCGGTTCCAGCCGAAGTGAAAGAAATCCTGCAGAACATGGGGATTGTAGATCTTTTCCCTCCTCAGGAAGACACCGTACGGGCAGGAGTGCTGGAAGGCCAAAACATCGTGTTAGCCAGCCCAACAGCGTCCGGAAAAACTTTGATTGCTGAACTCTGCGGGCTTAAGCATGTGCTGGAAAAGAACGGCAAAGTAATCTATCTTTCACCGCTCCGAGCCTTAGCAAGCGAAAAATTCGAAGAATTCGGCAAATACAGCTTAATCCGAAAACAGGACGGGAGAAAAGTCTCGGTCGGCATCAGCACAGGCGACTTCGACACCGCTGACAACTGGCTCGAACGCTATGACATAATCGTCACAACCAACGAGAAAGCTGACTCTCTTCTGCGGCACCGAGCCAAATGGATGGATGAAATCTCACTCGTCATAGCCGACGAAGTCCACCTACTTAACGACGCAGGACGCGGCCCAACCCTTGAAATCGTTTTAGCCCGGCTGCTGCAAGTTAACCCAGATATCCAAATCTTGGCTCTAAGCGCCACCATAAACAACGTGGACGAAATCGCCGGCTGGCTAAACGCCAAATTCATCGTCACCGAATGGCGTCCGGTCAGCTTAAAAGAAGGGGTGCTTCTGCACGATGAAATCCAGTTTAAAGACGGCGACGCAAAAAGAATCGAGCGCAAAACCCGTTACCCAACCATCAACCTCGTCCTAAACACCCTGAAAACTGGTGGACAAGCATTGGTTTTCGCCTCAACACGTAAAAACGCTGTTTCAGCCGCTAAAACCATTGCGCAGCACACAGGCGAAGTCCTATCTAAACCTATGAAGCGGTCGTTGGAACATGAAGCTGAAAAAATCCTCTCCGTGGGTGAGCGAACGCAAATTAGCGACACGTTGGCTGAACTTGTTAGGTGCGGCACAGCTTTTCACCATGCAGGCTTGTCGGGCGCTCACCGCAAGATTGTTGAGGATTTGTTTAAAGAAGGCAAAATCAAAGTTTTAACGGCGACCCCGACTTTGGCTTTCGGCGTCAACCTCCCGGCAAGAACCGTTATCATTCAGGATTACAGGCGTTTTGAGGCAGGCTACGGCAACTATCCGATCAGTGTTTTGGAGTACAAGCAGATGGCGGGTAGGGCTGGGCGACCCAAATATGACAAGGTAGGCGAATCAATTCTCCTCGCAAAAACTTCAGATGAAGCAGACTACCTAATGGAAGGCTACGTTTTAGCTAAGCCTGAACGGATTTGGAGCAGGCTTGCGGTTGAAAAAATAATGCGGGGGCACGTGCTGGCAACTGTCGCTTCGGATTTCGCCCATACGGAGAACGGGATTTACGAGTTTTTCGGCAAAACATTCTACGCTTACCAATACGACATAAAAGCCATCAAGGGGATCATCGGCAAAATCCTGAAGTACCTATATGAAGAGGAAATGATCGGTGTTGAGGGTGACGAAATTTACGCTACCCCGTTTGGCAAACGGGTAAGCGAACTCTACATAGACCCCGTTTCAGGAGTGATTATCCGCAATGCCCTCAAGAAAAAATCTAAAGAACCCACCGATTTTGGTCTACTCCACCTGATAAGTCATATGCCCGACATGGGACCAGTCATGCGCCCCTACGCACGGGAAATCGATCCGCTAGCGCTTGAGTTAGAGAAGCATCGCGATGAAATTTTCGTTGATGTTCCCAACGAGTGGGAAGACCGCTTCGGCTTCGAAGAGTTTTTGGGCGAAATCAAAACAGCGTTCGTGATGAAGAGCTGGGTTGAAGAAGTCAGCGAAGAAAACCTAATTCGCCAATTTAACGTGCAGCCAGGCGACCTTTACCGCATAATTGAGAACGCGAAGTGGCTTCTTCACGCGACAGACGAATTGGCAGGACTTTTCGGATGCAAGGAACTTCGTCCGTTGACCAGTGAACTTGTTGAACGGGTTTCCAAAGGCATAAAGAAGGAGCTTCTGCCTCTGGTTCGACTTGAAGGCGTCGGCAGAGTCCGTGGACGAATAATGTTCGACGCGGGTTACCGCACCATCGAAGACATAAAAGCCGCCTCAATGGAGGAATTAAGCAATTTGCCGCTTTTGGGTCCAAGGCTTGCCAAGAAGATCAAGGAGCAGGTCGGAGGCTTTGTGAAAAAGGACACATGGGAAAAACTCGGCAACGGACAGGATTACAAGCAGCAGGCGCTCTCAGACTTTTAGCTTTTCGCGAATTTTTCCGCTTGCTTAACCGCCGTGCCCAAATAGTTCTTCGGGTTCAACGCCTCGTCGATTTCTGTCTCTGAAAGTTTGCTGCTTACGAATTTGTCTTGCAGCAGGACCGACTTGAAGTCTTTTTTCTCAGTTGGACTTATGATAGTTAGTTTCCGTAGCATCTCGTGGGCTTCTTGTCTGTTAACTCCCTTCTTCGATAGTGCCGTCATCACTGCTTCCGACATCGCCCGTCCCTGGGTTAGGCTTAGGTTTTGCAGCATCCGTTGCTGGTCAACCCGCAAGTTTGCGACAACGTCGCACATTAGGCTGAGCATGTAGTCGAGGAGAATGTTTGATTCTGGAAAAATGAATCTTTCAGCTGACGACTGAGTAAGGTCTCTTTCATGCCATGTCACCATGTTCTCAAGCGAAGGCATTGTGAGGCTTCGGACTATTCGTGCTAAACCGCAGACTCGTTCGCATATCTCCGGGTTCTGCTTGTGAGGCATAGTGGAGCTGCCAACCTGTTTGCTGGCTTCGAAAGCCTCGGAAACCTCGCCGATTTCTGGTCGCTGCAACTCGCGGATTTCTGTTGCAAAATTCTCAAGCGAAGAAGCAACCATCGCGTAAACGCACACAAGTTCCGCGTAACGATCCCGCTGGACAATCTGGGTTGAAATCTCAGCGGCGCGAAGACCTACCCGTTTCATAACGAGTTCTTGGATTTGCTCTGCGTGTTCGCCTAAACCCGCTTGGGTCCCGACTGCGCCGCTTATTTTGCCGACTAAAACCCGTCGCTTGCATTCGTTTAAACGTCCGATGTGTCTGTTGACTTCGTAGCCCCAAACCGCAAACTTGAAACCCAAAGTAATCGGCAAAGCATGTTGCCCGTGGGTTCTGCCAATCATAATGGTTCCCTTATGCTGTCCAGCCTGCTTCTGCAGGGTTGCCTTCAAATCCG
>JBEKPM010000065.1:0-9058 GCA_049520735.1 Bathyarchaeia archaeon
AGGTGAAGAGGTCTTAAATCCAAGCTTTCGAATAGAAGCATGGGAGAACCTGATCTCTTCATTCTATACCCAATATGACGAGGTCAGGCTCTCCCAATATAATTATTTAATCTGCCCGCGCGTAGCGCTCGAAATAAGAGGAACCCCATTTCAAGCATGAGAAAAATCGTTTATGTTTAAACTGACTATGTAAAAACCGTGATAAAAAGCTGGTTAAGTAGAATTTAAACGTTGCAAAGTCGTGCCATTGGAGCTACAAGAGGTAAACCTGATTAAGATTTGAAGAGCTAAATCAGTGACATAATTTCTGTCAATATCCTAGAAATATCGATTTCCTTTCGGGTTAGAGTTTTGTGATCTGTTATGATGTAAGCGTGGGATTTTTCAAGTAATATTTATATCGAAAGCACTCCATTGAGACAGTTTAACCTACCAGTCAGGTGACGGATTAATTTGTACCGTGCATGTGAAAATCTGTTGGTGATAAAGTAAATGCCGTTAAAGACTTTAAAGAAAGATGCGCCAGATGCTTTAACGTTAGAATGGGTCTTGCACGTTAAAAACTACAAGTTAACCCTTGACAAAAGTCGCTGTGTAGGTTGCCAAATATGCAGTTTAGCCTGCCCTAAAGAAGCCATAAAAACTCAAAGGCAACTTAAGATTCAAGGGCAAGATGCCAAAAAAGCCAAAGTGGATATTGACTTGGCAAAATGCAACTTCTGCGGAATCTGCGATGTCGCCTGTCCTTATGGTGCAATAAAAGTTACCTTGAACGGTGCGCATGACCTTTCTATCTTGGCAAAAGAAAGCTACCCTCAATTGGTTCGTGACGTAAAAGTGGATACGCACCAATGCCAGAAAGAGTGTGTAGAATGCGAAACCGCATGTCCACTATCACTCATAAAAATCTCCAAAATTGATTTTGACGGCAAACCGGTCGAGAACATTGAGGCCTTATCGCCAAGCCAGAAAAAACGCGTCCAAGTCAACCTTGACATCCAAAAAGATTACTGCCCAACCTGCAGAATATGCGAATTCAAATGTAGTCCGGGCGCAATAAAAGTCAAAAAGTTCATAGAAGGAAAAATCGCTATTAATCAGGAGAAATGCCCTGAAGGCTGCAAAGACTGCCTTGACGTTTGCCCCATTACAGGTACATTATCGCTTGGCGAAGACAAAAAAGTTCACGTTAACGAGTCATACTGCACTTACTGCGGTGCATGCAAAAACGTTTGTCCTGTCGACGAAGCATTAACAGTTAAACGTACAAAAATACATCACACACCTATCCATTCAGGCACATGGAACAAATCCTTAGAAAGACTAACCTCGCCAATTGATGCGGTAAAAGAATTAAAAACCCAAGCTGATGAAAACAGGCGCAAACTGGTTTCCAGAAGATTCGTTTTAGAGGAGACCGTGAAATGAGCACGCTACAAGGTCCAAAGCAACCAGAAATTCCGAAACCAGAAGAGCTACGCGTCGGCGTTTTTGTCTGCGATTGCGGCTTAAACATCGCAGGCACAGTAGACGTTAAACAAGTTGCCGAATACGCTAAAACCATTCCAGACGTCGTATTCGTCAAAGAAAACCGTTATACATGCGCAGACCCTGGACAAGAAGAAATCCGAAAAGCCATAAAAGAAAACAAGCTTAATCGTGTTGTCGTTGCCGCTTGTTCACCAAGGATGCATGAACCCACCTTTAGGCGCACAGTTTCAGAAGCGGGTTTAAATCCGTTCCTTTTCGAGATGGCTAACATCCGAGAATTCTCTTCATGGTGCCATCAAAGCACTCCGCAAGAAGCCACAGAACGAGCAAAAGATTCTGTTCGCATGGCAGTAGCAAAAGCTCGGTTAATGATGCCTCTGCAAACAATCGAGGTGCCCGTAACCAACAAAGCTCTCATTATAGGCGGAGGAATCGCAGGTATGAACGCCGCCTTAGATCTAGCTGAAATGGGCTTTAAAGTCTACATGCTTGAAAACACCCAAAGCATCGGCGGACACATGGCAGCGTTGGACAAAACCTTCCCAACACTTGATTGCAGCATCTGCATTGAAGGGCCAAAAATGGTGGATTGTGGTCGCCACCCAAACATAACAATCTTCGCTAACTCCGAACTTGTTAAAGTTGACGGTTACATCGGCAACTTCAAAGTCAAAATCCGCAAAAATCCGCGGTATGTTATACCTGAACGTTGCACAGGTTGTGGTGAATGCAAAGATGCTTGCCCGATAGAGTACCCAAACGAGTGGGATATGAACCTGGGTACGCGCAAAGCAATTTCAGTCCCCTTCGACCAAACAGTGCCGCTAATTTACGCGATCAACAAGGATTATTGCATTGAATGCTTCAAATGCACGGAGGCTTGCGGTGAAAGACAAGCCATAGATTTCAACCAGAAACCTGAAGAAGTTGAGATTGATGTTGGCGCGATCATTGTCTCCACTGGCTTTGACGTTTATTTACCATACGACATGCCACTGTTAGGTTACGGAAAGTATCCCAACGTTATCACTAGCATGGAGTTTGAACGGCTCATTTTGGCTGCTGGTCCAACAGGCGGCAAAGTCATTAGACAATCAGACGGTCAGAAACCACATCGAATTGCGTTTATTCAATGCGTCGGCAGCCGAGACAAGAACAAGTATCCCTATTGTAGTAACTTCTGTTGCATGTACACGCTCAAGCACGTGGTTCAGATTAAAGAGAAATACAAGGAAGACGTGGAAGTCTACGTTTTCTACATGGACATACGCAGTCCAGGAAAAGGATACGAGGAATTCTATGACCGCGCAAGAGAAAGAGGCGTTAACTTTATTCGTGGACGCGTAAGCCGCATTGACGAAGACCCGGTAACCCATAATTTAACCGTTCACTCAGAAGATTCAATCCTTGGTCAACCAATCGAAGTAGAAGCAGACATGGTAGTACTAGCAACGGCAGCCATACCCAAAAAAGGTTCAGCAGACATTGCACGCATATTGAACCTGTCGCGCGGTGCTGACGGTTTCTTCATGGAGTCGCATCCGAAACTCAAACCGATGGACGCCCCAACAGACGGTGTCTTTTATGCAGGCGCCTGTCAAGGCTTAAAAGACATTCCCTATAGCGTTTCGCAGGGAAGCGGTGCAGCGTCACGAGCAGCAACAGTCATCTCAAAGCCAAAATGGAAGATTGAACCCATCGTCTCAATAGTTGACGAAACCAAATGCAGAAACAAAATAGCCAAATGCGGTGTCTGTGTTGACAAATGCCCATACGGAGCAATAAAGGCTGAACCAGGCAAAGCAGCATACATTAATACTGCCAACTGCCATGGATGCGGAACTTGCGTTGCTGAATGTCCGCAGCACGCGATTACCCAGATGCACTTTACTGATGTTCAAATTATGGCTCAGATACGAGCAGCACTCGAAGACAAACCGGAAGATAAAATCTTAGCTATCCTGTGCAATTGGTGTAGTTATGCTGGAGCAGACTTAGCAGGAATAAGCCGCTTTGAGTACCCGCCAAGCGTACGAGCAATTCGAGTCATGTGTTCAGGAAGAGTAGCTAGAGAATTCATCCTCGAAGCACTAAGGCTTGGTGCAGGAATGGTCCTAATTGGAGCATGCCACTTACCCTATGACTGTCACTACATCAGCGGAAACTACAAGATGAAAGCCCGCACAGATGCCCTAAAAGGCATGCTGATAAAGCTGGGCATGAGTCCAGAGCGGTTCCGAGTAGAATACGTTTCTGCAGCTGAAGGCATACGCTATGCTGAAGTCATTAAAGAAATAGATGCCCAAATGAAAGCTTTAGGCAAAGAAAAAATCCAAGCAGAAAACGCAAAGCTTAAGCCATTTCTCGAAAACATGCTAAAACGAAAATAACCGCACTATGGCTCAAGTGTTTCTTTCTCTGTCTCCAATCTGAGATTTGGCGGTTTTTTTGAACCACGCAACGCTTATTGCGGCTACCGCTACGGCCGCTATCGCGGCTGCAGGGTTAAGGCTTTGCAGAGTCGAGTAAGTTTCGGTGAAGAAGGCTAGAAAAGCTATCAGTGAAACCAAAACTACTACCGTGCCGATGACAATGCTTTTGCTGATCAAGTTTAAGCCTCAACCTTTTGATTCGTGTTTATGCTAGAGTTAGCGGTTTTTTGATTTAATGCCAATCTTTGGAACAGGCTGTCCAGAAAATAGGACAGCTAACGTTCACCAACATGGTGTTGAAAATAAAAATAAGCAATTGAAAATTTAAAAAAAGGCTTATTAATCCTCTTCTTGGAGTTTCCTCTCTTTAATTTTTAGCGTGTTCTCTTCGTTGCTTATGACTCTGAAAGACTCTGAGAGCTCATGTTTGTGTAGAAACTTTTTCACAGTTACACGCACGTATTTTTTGCTTAATGCTTCGCCTTCGCCTTTTACAGTGACAGTTTTTGATTCTGTAGCTACTTCTCCCCCTGTTTTCTCCTTAAGAAAATCCGCTAACTTTTCGATTAGTTTAGTTTCGTCACCTTTAAGTTCTGATGCATCGACTTTCATTTCAACCATTTCATGTTCACCTCGATTCACGTTTCGCCTAGTTCTTGTTTTTTAGCTAAGTTTTTCATAGCTGCTTTACTCATAAGTTTTCCGCTTGAATATGTCAGTTCGCCCGTCGAGTCAATATCACGGCATAAGCTCTGTGACTCTAGTGCTCATCATCCAAAACATTAATTTAGCAACAAAACTTAAGACTCTTACGCTAAAAAACCAGATTCTTGAGACAGAAAGTAAATGCGAATTTTGTAGCTGTCTTGGGACTATGTATCCGGTAGGCGTTGATTTCGCCATAGTTATTAAGAAAACATAAAAAGGTGGAAAAAATGTGTGTTCTTGCTCTTTCTGCGTTGAGTTTGATTTAGCTTCAAGAGAAGAAGATAAAAAAATGCACTCTTCTTCTTTGAAGTTGCCTGTAGAATTGTCGAGTATGATTCCGTGGAAAGAATCTTTTTTTCTTCAAGCGAGTCTTTACTGTTGGATTAATGGAGTGTGAACTTCTTAGAAGTCGTCAGGAGGATGAGAAACATAAGAAACTACAAAAAAAGAAACCTGCTACACCGCACCTTGAAAAACTTCTTGAAACCACAAGAGGGCACTTTCCGCTGGAAACGTCCAATCATAGGAGTTTGTCGTTACGTGCTCTACCCGAAAATAACGTATTGTTTGGGTTGAAGGTTGGTTTCTCTCGTCCAGAAATGCGCTCTACATTTAGCAACCCTAAACACGATTAAACCTGGGTTCTCCGGCGTTATTCCCCATTGTTTAAGGAACGGTCTGGCCTCAATCAGTTTCTTTTTCAAATCTAAATCATCCAAGAATTCAACTTTTCCAGTTACTCGCATCATTTCTATGCTTTTGCTTTTAGGGTTAAAGAAGCAAACTTCAACCTTGGGGGTTAGCTTTCAACTGCTTGTAAACATCCTTCGTGGCGCTAATGCTATAGTACAAACCTGATTTATCAGCGTGCCACAACGATAACCCTCTTACCCTTGGCTGGTCCCCATCAATCGTAGCTAGGTAACTTACAGGATTAGCGTTTGTAAACTTGATAAAATCGTCTAACTCTATCAGTTATCAACCTCTAATACTTGGTTACTGGCAATAATATTTTTCGCTTTACTTAAGACTTGCTTCATAAGAATTTGTTCAATAAATACGATAAAGTTTAAAAGAGACTTTTTCATTGCTATGGTGCTTCATAGAGACACGAAGCACTTGTGTGAACTAGTAGAATGCCAGTTCATCAAACATGCGCTAGCTTGCCTGTCTAAATCATAATAATAGGAGGAAAAGAAATGTTATCAAGAGATTGTGACGGATGCTCCCAAATGAAAGAGTGCAATAGACGTTACTTCATAGTTGAAAAAGGCAATTGCGTCTACTGCCCAGACGGAACAGCTCATCTAGTAGATGGCTTATAAAACCAAGCAAAGAAAGATTTCAGAAATAATTCATTAAGTCATCTTTTTTTATTTCTTAAATATTTTTCAGGTATTTTACTTAAATTGAAAAAAGAGCGTACCTGTCGAATTTGAATCCAAAGATATTCTAAACAGAAGCTTGAAAAATCAGCCAAGAAACAACGAGAAAATGGTCGTGGTTAGTACGTCAAAGTCTACTTAACACATTCCTTACATTTGTTTGCTATTTTTCTGTTGCTGTGGCTGCGTTATTGGGATAATGGTCGCTTTTGAAAGGTTTTCTTGCTCATTGAGGATTAGCGATATGGCTTTGCCTTCGGGGACAATTATCTTTGTATTGTTCTCCAGGGCCGTTGCAATTGTTTCCAGTTGCTTGAAGACTACGGCACTGTCCTTGAAGTATGTTGTCAAAGCTTCGTTTCTCAGCTTGGTTGCTTGGGCGTCCCCTTCAGCTATGGCTATGGTTGCGGTTTTCTGCCCTTCGGCTTGGAGTATGGCTGCTTGCTTCTGTCCTTCTGCAACTTGAATCGCAGCGTTCTTCTCTCCGCTTGCCAAAGTAGCTTGAGCTATGGCGGTTTTCTCAGCTGCCTGTCTGTCGTTATCTGCTTTGAGGACTGACTCCATGGATATAATGAGTTCCTTGGGCGGCTCCAAGTCTTTTATTTCTGCGCGGATGATTTCGATGCCCCACTTTTCCGTCTGCTCATCTAGGGCGGTTTTGAGGCTGGCGTTGATTACGGGTCTGGAAGTGTTGGCTATGGCCATGTCCATTCCGCCTATGATG
Source organism: Bathyarchaeia archaeon (assembly GCA_049520735.1). Classification (GTDB taxonomy): domain Archaea; phylum Thermoproteota; class Bathyarchaeia; order Bathyarchaeales; family Bathycorpusculaceae; genus Bathycorpusculum. Next base: position 6,741 of record JBEKPM010000065.1, read on the forward strand.
TCTCTTAGCACTGTTCGGGCGAGGGTGTCTATTTGGTCTGCGAAGTTTGCCACGTTATACTGGGACGCTTTCACGGAGGTTTCGTCGGGCTTAATTTTGTAGAATACTACAGCGTCCACGCCCATGAAAACTTTGTCTTTAGTGATGACATCTTGGCGTTGCACGGGCGTCATGCGTTCAGTGATGTTGACTTTTATTATGCGGTCCACGAAAGGTACGAGAAATGTTATACCTCCCTGAACGAATCTCTGGTATCTGCCTAGCCGCTCTACTAAGCCTTTTTCCACTGGTCTGACAATTCGAAGTGACGAAATGGCTGCGTATATGATTATTACTAAGGGTATCACTATTGCTATTATTTCGATAGCGCTCACCTTTTATCTCTCCCCTTGTTGCCTATTCTTCTTAGGGTTATGCAGAAAGATTTAAGATTTGCCTAGACCAAAGAGGCTCAATTTACAAGAAGGCAAGTTCCACTCAGAAAGCGGGTCTGGTAGGATTTGGACACTCGGTTTTCGGCCATTGCAGAAAAACCTAGATCTTTTGGGGCGATGAGGGAAGCATTAGCGCAATCTTATTAGATTTTTCAAAAACCTACTTTCAAGTGCGTTCTCATAACATCTGGGCAAGCTCGCCGGAAGCTCGGAGGTAAATTTGTTCCCGAGAGAGTATTGTAAAATTAATGGCGGGCCCGGTGGGATTTGAACCCACGATCTCCGGCTCCGAAGGCCGACACCTTAATCCGTGCTAGGCTACGAGCCCTTTTCCATGCCTGAACTCTAGTATACGGTGCTGAAGGTGATATATTTGTGACATGTGTACTAGTGCCTTCAGCTTCGGATTTCGTGTTTGTAAGGGCAGAGGCAATATTTAGACTTTGCATTTCAAGTCAATCCGTCTTGGGTTTTCGGTAGAAGTGTACGCCGTTCATCTCGTCGAATTTCTCGTATCCTTTCCTGGCTACTTCTCTGAGTTCCTGCGGATTTCTTACCTCGACTATGTCGTATTCTTGGTCGCCGAAGCATTGAGCTGCAAGCTGCGCGTAGATCTGAACATAAGCTAATGAGCTGTGGCCTAGTAGATATTGGACTGCGTCTGGGTTGCCTTTGGCGTGGCGTTCTTTGGTTGCTCTCCAGTATCGGCAGCTGTAGAAGCTGATCTTTTTCAGTTCTGGATTGTTGAGTTTCTTAACTGCCCGGTTGCGCATTCTTCTGAAGATGCATCCGGCGTTGTCAATGTTACCGTAGGTGAAGACAAGTTTGCCGTTTAAGTGGGGCAGTGCTAGCAGCATATCTATCAGTGCTTCGTTTACCTGGATGCTTCGGCAGTTTCCGCCTTTCGCTGGATGATTGATGTTTATTCGTTTGTGTGGCTTGTCGATGTCTACCCATTCAATTCTCAAGGTTTCGATGGGTCGCGCTGCGGTTGCTTGCATTGTGAAACAGAAGGCGGCCATCTGAGTGCTGCAGCTTGAAAAGAGTTGGTCCTGATGCTCTTTTGGTGGTATGTAGGGGATTTTTCGTTTGTATTTGACTCTCGGTATTTCTGCTTTGATGTTGTTGTGGGCCAAGAAGCTTTTGTATGCCTTGGTTAACCCATTCTTTCTTATGGGGGTCATGGTTTTTAATGCGTCTGAAGCCATGACTTCCCTGAAAGAGTCAGGATCGTACAGGTTAACGCCGAGTTTTGCTAGCCGTAGTAGGCTGTAGCCGTAATTGCGCACTGTGACGTCTACTCTGCCTTCAAGTTTGAGCTGGTGCTGGAAGTCTTTGACGACGATTTCGATGCCTTTTTCCGGTTGTTGCTGTTGTTTTTCTCCCTGCGAAACGCCCTTCTGTTCGGACGTTTGCAGCGTCAAATTTTTCGCTCCTTGCGCATATTTGGCGTTTTCTTGTATGCCAATCTGACTATTTATGCCTTCATTCAAATCCAAAGGGAGATAGCTGTTGGCAATTTGCTTAGCTCGTTCAAGATCGCTGGGATCAGAGAAGCGTCGTCCGCAAGTCTTGCAAACATAACGCTGTATCATAACATCGAAGTTACTGGTTGAAGTTCCGTTTTTAGAAACTCGGTGGCTGCCACATTCCAGGCACTGGGGGCTGGCGCCGGCGTCCTCAGTTAGGGGCGACTTGCGACTAGTTAAACCGGCTTTACCAAATATGCGACTCTTCGCAAGGCCAGCTTTCCCCGCATCGTCTACTGATTCGGTTTCAGTCACATGGATCCCCTCCTTGTGAGTTTTTCTCTTCGGATGTTTTCAGGAGATTTCTTATTTTCTGAATCGTAACCTGTAGTCTGTTCTGTTTTTCATGCACCTG
>JBEKPM010000066.1:0-15504 GCA_049520735.1 Bathyarchaeia archaeon
TTTTTAAGAAAAATTTGGTGGGGCCGGCCGGATTTGAACCGACGACCTTTACCCAAGAACAGCGCGAAGCCGTTCTTTACGGGTTTCTCTAGACACGCTCCAGAACTTCGTCATTCCTCTGGTCGAGGTCAGCAAACCCGTTGCTTGCTTCTGGAGCCCGTCGTCATACCTGTCTAGACTACGACCCCACCGACAGGCTCGAAGCAAATAAGTGAACCTGCAACAATAAAAGTTATTCGTTTTTACAGGAAAAGTTCAGGCTTACGAATTTGCGTTTTCAGGAACGAGGCGCCTTAACCTTTGGAGTGAGCGCAGTTTTTCTTTCTCGCCAATTTTGGCTTCCTGCACCGATTGCTTGAGGATTTGGATTGATTCGTCCATTGCTTTACGGTCTACTGGAAATGGGACGCCGTCTTTGCCTCCGTAAGCGAAGCTAAATTTGACTGGGTCTTCCCAACTTGGCTTCTCGCCGTAAACCAGCTCGGCTACAAGGGCTAAGCCTCGGACAGTTGCGGGTCCAACGCCTTTCACGCTTAGCAGTTCCTCGTAGTTCCTGGGTTGAAACTCGTAGAGGCGGCTCATCGTTTCCCAGTTGATGTTGCGTGGCATGTTAAGGCTGGTTAGAGTTTGCCGCCATGGATCGCCGGTTTGCGGCATCCACTCTTGCAGAGACAATTGGTTGAGGGGTTTGGTAGCAGACTGGATCAAGTTCATGAGTTTGCGTGTGGGCTCCTTAGCTAAATCGACGGATGCTTTGCGAGCGGCTTCACTTTCTCTTGCCACCATGTTCAAAGCCATTTGCCTCTTTACGTCGCCGACTATGGCGTTTTCTGGTTCAACAACAAAATCAGTCACTTTGTCGGATAGCCAATGGTAACGCCTTGCAGAGCGGTCCTGCTCGCTCATTCCCTGCTGGATTACCGCCCACTTCTCATCCCGAGTGACTAAGAAGGCGTGATGGTATAGCTGGTATCCCGCTTGAATCGCGGTGTCGTCTATTTTCGCCGCCATTTTACTGCTGTAAGTGAGTGCTTTGACGGTTTCTTCGGAAAAACCGAACTTTTCCCCTGCTGAGGCAATGTCGCCCGGGGTTTTTCTGGAGGTTTTGCCTTTGCCGCCGCAAACCGCTATGCCGTGCTCTTCAGGCGTAAGGGCGGTTTTGAGGATGCCTGTGACTACTGTGGTTACTCCGCTGCTGTGCCAGTCGTAGGCTAAGACGCAGCCGAACGCTTGAAACCAGTATGGGTCAGACAATCGTTCGATAAAAGTTGTTGTGCCGTACTCTTCGATCATGATGTTGGCTATTTCCTTGGCTAGTTTTCGCATTCGCACTGTAAGCCAAGAAGGTGCTTTTCCACCGTGAAGCGGTAGATTTGCAACGCCAGTTCTGTACATCATGTCACTGTTCTTCTGATGGATTGCCATAGGGATATATGGTTTTTTCCGTCAAGCTGCAAAAGGAGCGAAGAAACTTTCGAGCTGTTTTCTGTTTAGGCGGCGGTTTACTGGCTTTGTGTGAGTTGCATGAGCTGCTTCTTTGTTAGCCCTTCGCCTGGCTCAGCGTCAAGGCGTTTGTCTACTTTGCCTTTTTTGAAAAGTAGCACCGTCGGATAGTAGTCAATTTGGTATTTGTCGCATAGGTCTGGCTTATCATCAACCAAGACGCTTATGCATTCATCGGGGTGTTGTTTCGCGTACTCCTTGAAAATCGGCAGGAACGCTTGTGAAAAATGGCACCATGAGGCATAAAAAAGGACATACGTCTTGTCCTTAGACTGCACAACCCGCTCAAAAGTGTCGTCTACCATTCATTTCACCTCTGCTCCCTGTCCTCTTCTGGGTAATGGCTGCTGTCACAAAACGGTTTGTTTTGCGATTTTCCACAGCGGCAAAGCGTCACGCGGTTTCGAACTTCATAGAGTTTTCCATCTGCAGAGTGAATTGGGATTCCGCCGCGAACCCAAAACGGCCCGCTTGTTCCAATTGCGGGGTCTTCAATGGCGCCGATTGATTTATCCAAAGTTGGCTCAATCTTCATGCCGGTTTTCTTGTCGCGAGCAACAAGTCTGCCAGACGGGCAATCGGAGCAGTTTTCAGCAACATTTTTCTTTACCTCGGGCATGTCTGTTCGATGGATCACATCCCAGACGTCGCCTCCTCTATGGCAAAAACGTGCTGAAGCACAAAGCGACACCGCATCGTAAAGCTTCAATTCTGGGCCATCGATTTCCTGAGCTATTTTTTCGAAAAGCTCGTTTGAGCTTGTTTCTGTTCCATCAAAGTTGACTTTTACGTGTGTGCTGTCGCAAAAGGGTTTTTTGCTTGATTGTCCACATCGGCACAGGAGGTAACTTTGCGTCGTATTGAATTTGTCACCTATCGCCCACTTGATCGGGGTTCCTTTTCCGTCGCACGCTATGATCATGGGGAATAAAGGGATTGGTCCTGAAACAAAGTAAGGTCCATTCTTGATTACTTTAACGCTTCGTTTATCTTCAACTTTTTCTCCAGAATTGCCCTGCAAAATACTGAGCCTCACGGTAAACTGAATTGGAAAGAAGTATTAAAGTTTTGAAAAGCGACTTAGAAGGCGAAGCTATTTTTGCGGGAGCTCTGCGACTTCGACGTTTCTTATTTGCCGTTTTATCAATCCCGCGAAAACTTTGTAGGCTTGTTTGAGCGGAACCTTGTACCCTTTATTCATAAAAGACATGTCCAAAATGTTGTCTACCCAGCGGAGGCTATGTTCCGCGCATTTAAACATGAGTTCCTCATGAAGCTTGCTAACTTCAGTTTCTCTGAACCAATCCTTGTTTTTCAATCTGCCCAACGGAACAAAGAATAATGGCACAATTAGGCTTCGGCAGTCTTTAACGTCGTCCAGCAACTCAACCGTCTTTATGATGTCGTCCTCTGTTTCTTCTGGAAGACCTACGATAAGCGTTGCAGCAGGAATCAGCTTGTGGTCATGCATTATTCCGAAGCCTTGGCGTGCTACTTCCGGCCACTCTTCAGGTTTGAACGGGAAGGCTTTGGCAGGCATGATTCTTTTGGCAAGCTGGGCTGAACCTGTTTCGAGCCCGATTTCCGCTCCCCACCAAGCCTGCTTTTGAAGTATGATTTCAGAGAGTTTGGCTACAAGTTGAGGTTTTGAGGCTACGGCGGCGAGTGAACAGTGGCTCCAGCTGATCGTGTTTACTCTACTCATAACGGTTTCGTGAAGTTTAATTAGTTTTTCATCATCTGGCACTGCGTTCTGCGAACCGTACAGCATAACGTCTTCGGAATGCAGGCAAATAACCCTCTGTTTGCCTACTTCCACGTTGACTGCTAGTTCCCTAATGATCTTGTCAAGGGGAGACCAGCGTAAAGGTCTAAGTGTGACGTTGCAGAATTCGCATCCCCTACAACAGCCTCGTCCAAGCTCAACCAGGCCGTTAACAGATGGATTTACGATGTCGGGTATTTCCTCCAATTTTGGGGCGTCTTTAGCTGGAACTTCAAAGTGACTTGGAAGCGTCTCGCCGTTTAGGGCGGCTTTGACGAGTTTCCCTATTACGTTTTCGGCTTCCCCTTCCACAATGCAGTCAACAATTTTTTTCTCTACAAGTTGGGGTCTGTAGCGGAATTGCCATGCTCCAGGTCCGCCGATTATGACTTTTGCTCCGTTTCTTTTTGCTTCTCTGATTATGGGGCTGGTGACTAAGCTGTGGAAATGCCTTGCCAAAAATGGTTCTTTTTGGAAAAGTGAGGCAAGGGTGGTTGAAGCTGGACCGAACCCGAAGGGGTCCATAGTATGGATACCGATGACTTTGGTATCCTTCAAGTATTTTCGAAGATGCTGTGGGCTGACTGTTTGAACGTTGAAGCCTTCTTTTAGAAGTTGGGCTTCAATTTTTCTTAAGCCGTAAGGTGCAGAAGTCGGTAACCCCTTGTTTGTTCTTACTGGAGGAAAAAAAAGGTAACTGTAGAGAACGTCTGGGATGAAGTTGGATGGAGCGCATGTGCCAAAGCCCAAGAACTGGTTGCCGTGGTAGTTGCTCATGAGGGTTCTGTCGGCGGTTAAAACTACATCTACACCCGTGTTTGCCATGTTTTTCATCAGGGTTAAATCGTCTTTATGGGTTGAATAGTTTATCCTACTTGGTGACAGGATTTATTAAGTTATTCTGTTTAAGGAAATAAACTTTAAAGCATTGCAGCCTTTGGCTTGTGAGTTATAATGGGCTCTCGACGTGGGCATCCGGTAGAGATTGTTATACTAAATTTGCACACTTGTTAAACGTCTATACATAGGTTGTCTATTTTTTGAGCCTTTTGTTCCAACCAATGTTTGCATTATTCCAATTTCTATGCGGTGATGTTTATATATTCCTTGATTTACTAAACAAACGTCAAGTATATCGTTGGGCGTGAGAAATTATGCTTAAAGCCCAAAAGAAGCCCAAAGAACATGCCAGACTCTCTAGATATGCAAATAATACGCGCGTTGGAAGACGATTCCCGTCTAAGCCTACGAAAGCTAGCCCAAAGGGTAGGCGTTACACCAAACATTCTCCATAAACACCTTCAAGCCCTCGAGAATGACGGCGTAATCCTCGGGTACGTCCCCATAGTTGACTCTGCAAAAATGGGCTATGCCCTAACGGCCATAATCATGATTCAAATCGAGGGCGGGCACATTCGAGAAGTGGAAGACGAAATAGCCAAAGAAACTAACGTGCTTTCCGTTTACGACATAACTGGGGAATATGACGCGGTAGTCTTCGCAAAGTTCCAAGACAACCCCTCTCTAAACGCTTTCTTAAAGAAACTCTTAACTGAAAAATTCGTCAAAAGAACCACAACGTTGGTTGCACTCAACGCTGTGAAGGAATACAGCAAAGTGATCTAATCAGCGCAAAAGTTACCAATTACAAACTTTTGGTTCTGTAGCTCACTTTTTTGCCGTCTTAGTGGATTTAGCCGAAATTGTAAAGTTTAATATGACTTAGGTTTAATTGTCTAACTTGAAGGCGTTTCGATTGAAGAGCATCAGAGGCATCTTGGTTGTTGGAGAAAAAAACATTTTCAGAGAACTGTCACAGATAGTTGACATCGCAGTCGAATGTAACAAAATTGTGTCTGGCATGTTCAAGATGAATTACAAGCAAAAAGAACTGACCGAAGCTATGCGTGCTGTGCAGTCGCTTGAAAAGAAATCCGATGAGATAGCTTTCAAAATAAGCGAAGACGTAACTGGAGGAGCCATTAGTCCCAACGTTATCGACAGCCTCTTGGAATCTGTCCAGACGGTGGACGACACCGTTGACACCTACTATTACATCGGCAGAGAACTTGCAAGAATGGCGAAAGCTTACGCTTCAAGTTTTGATATGCATCATGCCGACTGGGATTCCGTCTACGAAAACATACTTGCGCTCGCGTCGAATTCGCATTTGAAGCTTAAAGAGCTGCTTTCTTCATCCGACACAACGGAGATTTTGGCTTTGCGAAAAGAAATCGAGACGCTTGAGGAGAAGGGCGACGACATAAAAGACCTCGGGTTCGACAGACTCTACAGCATAACGCCCAATCTGAATTACCTAGAGTTCCATCATTACCAGGAACTTCTGCACAAATGCGACGACATACTGGATTCATGCGAAGATTTTTCCGATTTGATAGTTTCCGTTGTTACTTCCATACTTAAGTGACCAGGAAATGCTGTGGCTTTCCCTCGTTCTTTTTGTCTTGACGTTCATTTTAGTAATGCTGGTTTCAGGCAACAACCTGTCAGCATGCGTCGGTCCCGCCATAGGCTCCAGAATCATTACCAAACGGTTAGGGACGCTGCTTGGCGCGGTCGGATTTTCCTTGGGGCTTCTAATTCAAGGAGCTGGAATGACAAAAACCGTTAATGTTCTTCTGCCGAGTGGCGCACTGCAGTTTCGGGCTGAAGCCTTGCTCGTAGCTATATTGATTTTTGTTATCGCCGACTCGATTAGAGCACCCGTGTCTGTTAGTATGTCTCTTGTCGGAATGCTTGCAGGCTTGTCGGTTGCACAGGGCGCATTAAGGAGTGGCGCATATGTGGCAGAGGTTGCATTTATGTGGGTTGTAGCTCCCCTCATCGCAATAGCTTTATCTTTTTGCCTTATTCGATTTGTAAACAGAAGCAAGCCGAAGAATTTTTGGCGTCGACTGCAGGTTTACAAGGTTTTGCTGATAGTTTTGGCGCTTTCTACCTCGTATGTGTTGGGCGCAAACACCCTTGGCTTGATCGTTGCTACCGGCGGCTTTGGCTTATCCATTGTTGCGTTGTCGGTTGCTGCGGTCTTCATCGGGGCCTTCTTTTTGAGTGGGGGTGAGATTCGCAGGGTTTCTGAAGAGCTTTTTCTCATGCGATATCCAAATGCCACGGCTACCCTTTTGACTTCAACGGTTCTTGTGGAAGCTGCTACTTTGCTGAATGTTCCGTTGTCTAACACGCAGGCTCTTTCGGCTGCGGTTTTCGGGGCTGGCATTTCGTATAAATCCAAGTTTGTTTCGCTTAAGCCGTTTCTAGTGATAGTTTTGAGCTGGGTTGTTGCGCCGCTGCTTAGTTTTGTGATTGGATTGCTACTTGGGGGATTTTAGTTTGTTTTCTGGCTGGAATCAGTTACTTTATATTTGTTAAGTCTTTGAAGAGTTTACTGCATAATATTTCAGTTTTTCATAATAGTTATGAACAAATATTAACTACATTTATATTTGATTGAACATCTTTAATGCTAAACTTGAATTGGTGTTACAGGACTAAACGAAACATTGAAGAATTAATCGTTCTTGACTCTCAAAGACAACCCCACAGCATTTACCAGAAAAAAATCACGGGGTAACCTAGTGGCAACCGAAAATAGTTCCCCTCAAATGAAAAAGACCCTGAGCCTCACTGGGTTAACCATCAACGCCATGGCACTAATTGCGCCTGGTGCATTCCTCTGGCTTACTTTTGAGTTACAGGCAGCGCAAGTAGCCCCTGGCGGAGCCTCAACAGCTCCCGATATATGGACAGGCCTGTTCTTAGCGCTGGTATTATCTTTCTTAACCGCTGCTTCGTACTCTTGGCTAAGCCGCCGTTACCCAGATGCTGGCGCAGGCAGCTCATACTACTTTGCCCAACGAGCATTACTTGACAGAGGCAGCAGCAACAAAACCGCAAGAAACGCAAAATTCATCGTAGGCTGGCTTTCCCATTTGTACTATTGGGTTTATCCAGGTGTCATGGTCGGCATGATGGGTTTCTTCATCACCTACATCCTGTCAACAGTTGGGATTACAATCACACCGCTGACTGAAGTTGCAATCGTGTTCCTGTTCGCAGTTCTAGTGGGCTTCATAGCTTTCAGAGGCATCAACGGCTCAACAAAAACAAACCTCATGATCAACATTGTACAAATAGGCATGCTTGTCGGTGTGACGGGTGTCGCACTGGCTTACCGCTTCATAAACCCTGACCACCTGTCGTTCTACTTCAAGAACCCCGCAAGTATCATAATACCCAGCAGCGCAAGCCACATGCTATTTCAAGCAACCATCGCGATACTAGTGCTAGTAGGCTTTGAGTCAGTAACTGCATTAACCGCTGAAGCAAAAAACCCCAAAGATGTTCCCAAAGCAATCATCCTCTCACTCGTCATTCAGGGGGCATTCTGTTACCTGCTTGAGTACTATGGCATGCAGGCGTGGATCAACTCGAAATACACGTTTGGCGCTGCAGCAGCTTCCAACTCTCCCATAGGCGACATGATCATCCAATCGATTAATGGCTTGTTTGGCGGAGGCGGATTCATAATAATGCTTGTCGTAGCTGCGGTCGTTGCAGTCGCAATACTTGGCACAACGCTGTCATGCATGAACACTGGTGTAAGAGTGACATTTGCAATTAGCCGCGACACTGAAGTTCCTGAAGCCCTAGGAAAACTCAACCCGAGATACGGTACCCCTGCTATCGGTGTATGGGTGATGACTCTTGTGTCCGCTGGAATAGGCGCCTTCGGAGTCCTCTCACTGAGAAACCTGACCGCAATCACGCTGCTATCAAACTTCGGAACTTTCTTGCTGTACGGAGTAACGTGCATAATAGCTGTTTACGCGCTGTCTAAAGAACGCCGCTCAATACTGACAAAATACATAATTCCCATCGCAGGCTTTGCGGCTAACGTGGTCATGCTGATCGCAGTGGTGTGGCTAGGCTTCATAGGCGGAGGCGATACACAGTGGGCAGCGCTCGTAGCAGTAGCGATAGCGGCGATATGGATGGCTGTAGGAATCGGGTACTTCGCGTTGAACTCAAGAAGCAAAGAATCAGGCATCTTCCCCTTCCCAGGCGGCAAAGGAACATAGCGGCTGGAACAGTGAAGGAAATATCAGAAGAAGTTCAGAAGAATTTGGCAAAAACAGAAAATTGCCAAACAAAACCATTTTTCTTTGTTTTGCTCTAATTCAAACGTTTTTTTCAACCCGCATCTTTGTTAATCATTTGGCGGAGCGCAGCGAGAAAGATTTGTTTAAGTAAGAATAGGCATATTGGACAAATGATGCTTAATCAATCTAATACTTGGAAATGATGCATGCGGTTGCTCCCAGAATTTGTTTTTCGTTCAATATTTTACCTGGGCCAAATGAAAAATTTCAAGAATGTTCTACTTTAACCCGCTTTTTTTCTAATCTTTTCAAGGAATTTTTATAAAATGTTCACTGTTTATTAAGAAGTATGAACAAATCACAATTAACCTTATATAACGGCGTCCATACCCTATGTTAAAAGGAGAAAAGAAGGCTCTAAATTGCAATACCCTGAATCAGAAATCTCTGATAATGTAAAGCAAGCAGTTTATTTTTTAGCCTTCTTCATCAAAATAGGAACGAACCTGAAAGAGGTACCTTAAGAACTCTCCTCGGAATAGATGATTATGTTACACCTGAATTGTGTTTCGATGTGTTCTGTTGCGTTGATGGTGGCGGATTAATGAGTCGTTTCTTAGCGTCTGTCAACATTTTCGCTGATACAGCCCAAATCGGCTCTGTTTTAGTTGCGTTGTCAAAACTTCAAAACATTGAAGAAGTCTACGAGGTTGCAGGCGAATACGACATTGTCACGCTTGTTTCCACGTCAACTATTGAAGAATTTCGAGACATCCTTCAGAAGCAAATCATGAAAATTAAAGGTGTAAAAAGCACCATAGTTACTGTTATCTTGCATCCTTGCAAAGGGCCAAGGTGCCATGAAAAAACTAAAATTGCATCACCCGCTTAGTTGGAGATAGGAGCCATAGTGAGCACAGATGATATTTGGAGTTTCGGATTAGTTGATCGATGCAGTTCAAGTGCTGACGGTTATTCTCATACTTGGAGTAACCATTCTTCTCGCGTGGCTAATATCGCCATACATTACGGGAGTCTATAAGAGAAAACCAACCCGTCTAGATAGAATTCTCAACCCCATCGAGAATTTCATTTACAAAATCACGGGCGTAAACACCGAGCAGGCGATGGGTTGGAAACAATACTTCCTTTCAGGATTGCTGCTAAACGTCGTTATGATGGTTATCGGCTTTCTAATCATGGTTTTTCAAGGCAATTTGCCGCTTAACCCAATGCATTTCTCTGGTGTACGTCCAGACCTTGCCTTCATGCAGGTAGTCTCGTTTGTAACAAATACCGATCTACAGCACTATAGCGGCGAAGCGACCTTCTCGTACCTCAGCCAGGCAGGGGTTTTGCAATGGTTAATGTTCACATCAGCAATAACAGGGCTTTGCATGGGTATCGCATTCATACGAGGCCTGGTTGTTGGCGCCAAAGACATGGGAAACTTTTACGTAGACTTCACAAGATCCATAACAAGAATTTTCCTGCCTCTCGCTGCAATAGTCGCAATTATCTTTCTCGCCTTGGGTGTGCCTCAAACTTTTAATGGCTATACCGCAGTAAAAACCGTAGAAGGCGCCGCACAAACTTTACTCGTGGGGCCAGTTGCTTCTCTTGACTCCATTATGCAGTTAGGCACTAACGGCGGCGGATACTACGGGGCAAACGCTGCTTACCCATTCATGAATCCCTCTCCAATAACGAATATTATCATGATTTCTTCGATGCTTTTGCTTCCGACAGCGTTAATCTTCGTTTTCGGCCAAATGATTGGCAAGAAAACTGAGTCGAGACCTCTTCTATGGGGCGCGTACATTCTCTTCGGCGTTAATTTAGTTATAGCGTTCATTCCGACGCTTCCTCTTGTTGCTCCAGGCATAGAAGTCCGATTCGGCGGCTTTATGTCCAGCTTCTATACTGTTACGACAACCGTAGCTACAACAGGTTCTCTAAACTCAGCATTGTTGGGAAATCATCCTTTGACGATTCTGTCTGGGTTCCTTGGCATGTTTATCCAATCAATTCCAGGCGGCAAAGGCGTAGGCATGATGTACATGGTTATGTTCATCATAATAACCGTCTTCATTGTTGGTCTCATGTCTGGTCGAACACCTGAATACCTGAACATGAAAATCACTGGACGAGACGTCAAACTCGTAATGATTGCGTTTCTAATACACCCTATCATCATACTTATACCCACCGTGGTTGCCTATGCAGGTGGTTTTGTAAATGCTATAGGCGTTAACGGAAGTTCTGTTGGGTACACCCAAGTTCTATATGAATTTACCAGCGCTGCCGCCAACAACGGCTCAGACTTCTTAGGCTCCTCTGCAAACACGCCGTTCTTCAACATTGCAACCGCCATAGTAATGTTGGTAGGTCGCTTTGCGCCCATAGCCATATTGCTGGCGCTTTCCGGGTCAATGATTGGCAGAAAACGAGGCGGAACAACTTCAGGTCTGAAAACTGACACATTGATATTCACAATAGTCTTGATTGCTTCCATCATCATACTGGTAGTTTTAACTTTCTTCCCGTTCCTAGCAATCGGACCAATATCATCATTCTTCAAAGGATGGGTGAACGGATTTGGCCACTGAAAACACCGTTGAGTCACAGAAGACTAAAGATTCGGCCCCCTCAGGAATGCGCGCTGCACTCAATAGAAAAGTGCTAGTTGACTCTGTAGTTCGCCTCAATCCTAAATCTTTGCTGAAAAATCCAGTGATGTTTATCGTTGAAGTTACATTCTACATTGTTGCAGCAATGGCTATATTTCCAAAGGCATTCGTTCCAGTTGCTACCCCTCACCTTCAGATCTTCTATATTGAAGTCGCCGCCATACTTCTAATCACCGTCTGGTTTAGCACACTTTCCGATTCGCTTGCTGAGCAACAGGCGAAAAGCACCGCGGGCAGTCTCAGAAAACTGGAGACCGAAGTGCCCAGCAAAAAAATAATCACCGAGGACTGGACTCGAAAGATTACCACGGTGAAATCGACTGATCTACGAAAAGACGACTTGGTCCTCATCGAAACCGGCGATGTGGTTCCCTTGGACGCTGATGTTATCGAAGGGATCGCGATGGTTGATGAGTCGCTTGTCACAGGTGAGTCAGCTCCCGTCAGGAAGGCGCCCGGCGATTCGCTTATCGGAGGTTCAAGGGTTGTCAGCGACTCTTTGACGGCGAAGGTTACAACCAACCCTGGAGAAACCTTCATCGATCAAATGATAAAGATGGTGGAATCTTCCAAACGGCCAAAGACTCCAAACGAGGTTGCGATAACTATTGTTCTTATCGGTTTAACCGCCATATTCACCATAATCATAGTTGCACTGCTCGGCACATCAGTAACTCTTAGTCTCGGCGCCGATTTATCCGTGCTCATTGCACTATATGTTTGTCTTCTTCCTACAACAATAGGCGCGTTGTTACCTGCCATCGGCCTGTCAGGCATAACCAGGCTCTACAAAAACAAAATCGTTGCAAAATCAGGCAGAGCAATAGAAACCGCGGGAGACGCAGATGTTGTGCTCTTAGACAAGACAGGTACAATTACCGTAGGCAACCGGCAAGCCATAGAGTTCATCGCGTTCGAACCATGTACAGAAGAAGATGTCGGCGAAGCGTCATTTCTGTCTTCTTGGCATGACGATACTCCTGAAGGACGGAGCATACTGCGACTTGCTTACGAAAAAGGGTTTGTGCCAAAAGAACTAAACTCACTTGCAGCATCAGAAGTAGAGGCTTTCTCAGCTGTCACCCGAACAAGCGGTGTAAAAATAACTCACTTAGGTCTCACCTTGCCAAAGGGCGATAAATCGGGAAGAGAGAGAATGCGTATTCGCAGAAAAGCCTCTATAGCAGTGGCGGGCTCCGAGGCTGACATGCTTGAATCCGAAATTAACATTATAAAAGGCGCTCCTGAATCAATCAAAAGCTTGGCAACAACCGTTCCTAAGAATTATGATCTCGTTGTCGAAGGGATTTCTGCGGCAGGAGAAACTCCCATATCCGTTATGCGCAACGGAGTGGCTATCGGAATAATCCGTCTTAAAGACGTGCTTAAAGTGGGTATTAAAGAAAAGATTCAAGCTCTCAAAGTTATGGGAATACGACCCGTAATGATTACAGGTGACCAGCCGCTTACTGCAAAAAGCATAGCTGCGGAAGTCGGAATCGACGAGCACGTTGCACAAGCTAAACCCGAAGACAAGTATAAAATCGCTAAGCGAGAACAGGCTGAAAACAGAATCGTTGCCATGATCGGCGACGGAACCAACGACGCTCCAGCGCTTTCCGCTGCAGATGTTGGATTAGCAATGAATTCGGGCACTGAGGCCGCCAAAGAAGCCGCTAACATGGTGGATTTAGAGTCAAATCCCGCAAAAATAATCGACGTTGTCATGTTGGGAAAGCAGTTGCTGATGACCAGAGGTGCAGTTACGGCTTTCAGCATCGCCAATGACGTGTCAAAATACTTCGCAATCATGCCAGTTATCTTCGCCACCGCCCTTCCAGAACTGAGCAGCCTTAACATCTTACGTTTGGGAGACATGCAAAGTGCGGTTCTTTCAGCACTCATCTTTAACGCAATAATCATTCCGCTTCTGATTCCTCTTGCAATGCGCGGTATCGCGTTCAAGCCCACAAGCACAATGGAACTGTTTCTTAAAAACACCTTAATTTACGGTGTAGGCGGAGTTATCGTGCCCTTCGTCGGAATCAAACTAATCGACCTGATTATCCACGGAGTATTTCATGTTTAGGAGAAAACCCCAATGACTGAACAACAAAAAGAAAACTGGAAAAAATGGAACTTTAAACCGATCATCGGGTTAGCACTAGTTTCGCTTCTGATCTGCGGGCTACTTTACCCGTTTTTCATCACAGGCATAGGCCAAGTCTTCTTCCCAAGCCAAGCAAATGGCGACTTAGCTAAGCTTAACGGTCAAGCCGTCGGCTCAACCCTCATAATGCAAAACTTCAACCTGACCATTTTCTTCCAAACAAGAAACGAAACCTCAGTCCCCTCAGCATCAGGTGTAGATCCAGACATTACCCCTCAGATGGCTTATTCGCAGGTACCGAGTATAAGCAACGCAACAGGTATTCCTCCCGCGGCATTAACAAGCCTTGTTAATCAGAATCAACAAGGAACTTTTTGGATTTTCGGTAGTCCCTATGTGGATGTTTTGCAGCTTAATTTGCTGTTGATAAATGACTACCCGTCAGTCTACACCAATTTCACGGCAAATCGTTAGGGGCCATGTGAATTGCTGGTTTCTTGAGGTTGAGGTGCCCGCCATGGTCAATTTAACATGTGTCCAACTTTACACGTAAATGCTATTTGATTGTCGTGGTAATGATGGATTTGTTGGGTGTGTGGTGAGATAAGGTATATATGTGTGAAACTCCTGTTCACTTAAGCTAATGACTCATATGCCTAGACTATTAGCATTCGTAGATATATTTGTGGAGTCCCCAGAAATGGACAGCGTCTTAGTTTCGCTTGCTGAATTAGAGCATCTTGAAGAATTGTACGAAGTCACAGGCGAATTCGACATCGTAACCTTGGTGTCAGCCACAGATATCGAAGAATTCAGAGATGTCCTCAAAAACAAAATCATGAAAATAAAAGGCGTGAAAAGCACCGTAAGCTCCATCGTTCTCAAAGCGCACAAAGGACCAAAATGTCCAGACGAAAGCGGCCAAGCCCCGCCATAATAGCCAGAAGGAAAACGCTAATTTTTTACTTTTCCGGAATTTTTTTAGTCAATTAGGTTTTAATTAAAAAAGAAAAAATTGGGTTTTTGCCGGCTTCCAATTTGTTGTTACATGGGCGATAGCACAATGGATGTTTCTGTTCGGATGACGTTGGGATCTTTTTCGATTATTTTGTAAACAACTTTGTTAATTTCTTCGAGCGAAGGTGCTTCCAATATTACTATTGCGTCGTAGCGGCCGAATATTGCGTCTGCGGTGATTGTTTCTTTGACTTTTTCTTTAAATCTGTGGACGACTTCCAGTGAAGTGCCGGGTTTTGTGCTTAAGAGGATGTAGGCTTTCATGTTATTTTTCCTTCTGTTTTAGTTGATGTTTAATGGTTGTTATTCCATATAAATTTTCTGTTGGGATTTAGACGGTTGTTTAGTGTTTATGAAAAATTATGAACAAATCACAACCATATTTATATGCAGCTGGGCAAGTATGTATTTATAAAATGAAATGGTGAAAATATGTTTGGAATAATTGATATAGCCTCAATAACAGCAATCTTCGCTTCGATAGCTGTAGTAATTTACAACATCAGATTAGAACTCAGGACACAAACCATCAATTAAGAATACCACACTTTCAACAATCTTGGGTTTTAACCCTTATCATTATCTAACTTTCTTAAGTTAATTGACTTTTCAAGCATGATCATTCATCTTGAGTGTTTCAACGTTTGTTTTGCAGAATCTTAGACTAAAGAACTTTCGGGCTTCCTCAGCGAAAACAAAGATCACTGCCAGCGACAACCGAAACATCAAATCCGCAAACGCCAATTGGGCGTTGTTAGCTTCGACTTGTTAGGTTTCTGGCGAGAAATTGAGAGTTATGCCTCATTTTATTGCCCGCTGACACCCTGGACAAAAAGCTGCGTCATCTTGAACGGGGGTTCTGCAGAATTTGCAAGCGTTCTTGGGGAAAGATATGAAACCCTTTTTCACCCCTCCATAGCTACCGCCCGTTGCTTCTGCTTCTTTTCTTTTTTGGCGTGTGCGGTCGATTCTTCGGCCGAAAAAGATTGCGGTTTCGAAGACCACGACGAAGGGCGCCATGATAACTAAGCCTGTGACCGGGGTGGGGTCTGGACCGAATATCCAAAATATCATCAGTATAGCCAAGTAAGCGAAGATCTTGTTGCGTCCGCTCACATATCTAATCGGGAGAACTCCGACGTGGATTAGCATTACGACGAAGATGGGGATAGTGTAAAAGACACCGCACAAAACAAAAATGGTGTAGATCCAGCTGTAGAAATCCTTGATGAAGATATACGGTGTGGCGCCTCCCTGTATTGTGAAGTAAATTAGAATTCGAAATGAAATTGGGATAAC
>JBEKPM010000067.1:0-8772 GCA_049520735.1 Bathyarchaeia archaeon
GGCCTTGAGGGGTCAGCGAAGCTCCATGCGACGATGTATGAGTTGGCTTTTACGTAGAACATTTTGGTTTCTGGGCTGTATACGTTGGAGGTGAAGATTCCCGTGTCCGCAGAAAAGGATGTGCTACTCCACAAGATTTTGCCTGTCGATGGGTCAAGGCAGCTGCCTTCTGCAATCAAGTGGGAAGAATCGATTTCATATGCAATGGGCCAAGTTTTGTTTAACGGAATTTGGGTGCTCCAAGCGATCTGTCCAGCTTGGTTCATAGCAACTATGGAGGTGTTTGTGCCGACGAAGATTAACCCGTTGAAGGCGGTTAGGTCGGGTTGGATTCCTGGCACATTTGCTTTCCAAAGTATGCTTGGCATGTTAGGGGCGGGTCCCGCTGAGAAACGGGTGAATGATTCGTCTCCTTGAAATTGGGGCCAATCATATTGATTCAAGTTTGAAGTTGCGCTGCTGCTCGTCTGAGCCTTTGCATTGATTTGAAGGGTTGAGATTGAAGCGAAAAACGATGAAGCAAGTAGCAGACTTAGTATCGATATGACCAGGATTTTTTTGCGGATCAATAGCACCCCCAACAGTTAATCATTTGCGTGTCTCAGATTAAGAGGTTAACGCTTTGCCACTGGTTCCCTTATGATTGTTGATTTCACTATAAACCTTACGGAAAACCCTTTGCTTGCATCTCAGCGCGGCAAAAGTGCAGAAAATGATGCTTTGTCGAAAAATGCAAACTTGAGAGGTTACCGCACAATCTTTTTTAAGTCGAAACGAAACCTTAACTTGAATAATTAATGGCGAGAGGGTGGATTTTGGCTTGACGGATAAGGGTCCCTTACTTATGACTTCTTGGAGAGCAACTGGGGCATGCAACGCCCGTTGCAAATACTGCAATGTTGACGCTACAGGTTCCAAAGCCCCCCGGGAACTCACAACTCAAGAAGCCTTCCACCTTGTGGATGAAGTGGCATCGTTCGGCGTCCGCTGGTTCGGCATCAAAGGCGGCGAACCACTCACACGCCCAGACATCTTTGAAATCACCAAATACGCCAAAAGCAAAGGTCTCAACGTCTGCCTTCTCACTAACGGCACCTTTGTCGACGGCTCCATCTACGACAACCTGGTCAGGGACCAAATCTGGACCAGCGTCAGCATCGACGGACCAGAAGAAATCAATGACCAACTTCGGGGCAAAGGCAGCTACCGCAAAGCTTTGGCCGCCATCGATAAACTCAGCAACGGCAAAATCCTCAACGGCTTAGCCTGCGCCATAACCACCATAAACTACCAGCATCTCGACCACGTCTGCGAACTAGCGGAAAAGTATCACGCGAACTTCGTCTGGTTCAACCACCTTGTTCCCAGCGGAAGAGCCAAAGAAATGGCTGACCTTACGCCCTCGCCCGAACAGTACGAGTGGGTGCTCAACCACATTTGGGACCTCACCGAAAAATACGAGGGCAAATTCGAAATCCATGTCCACTGCCCCCACTTCGCCCGCGTCGTCAAAATGCGCGGCATCCCAAACTTCGATGAATGGTACGAACACAAGTTCCACGGCAAATGCACCTACTTTGCTTTCGGCGGCTACGTGTCCGTCACGGAGAACGGCGACCTCATCCCATGCTTCTACACCGATCTCACACCCACCGAACACCAGCGGCTGGGCAACATCCGAAACAAATCGCTGCAGGACGCCTGGAAAGAAGTCAAAGTCTCACCGTTCTACAGTAGCTTCCAAGACCGCAACCTACTCAAGGGCAAATGCAAAGTATGCGAGTACCGTGACCTTTGCGGAGGATGCAGAAACCGCGCGTACGCTTACACAGGCGACATGTACGCTGAGGACCCCGCTTGCGCGTACATCCCTGAAAACCTCCGCAAGAAGTAACCCCGACTTTTCGCTCTTTTAAAAGAAAACCTCTTTATTCCTTAAAACCCGAGTAAAATAGGAGCAAAAATGAAAGCAGCCGCCCATGTCCTGACTGTGCTGTTTTTGGTTTGCGCCGTTTTGGGAAGCGTGGCTTCCGCAAGCCAGCAAAGCCCCATTGCTTGGCCGATGTTTCATGGAGACCTCACCCATTCAGGCAGCTCCAACTCGGCGGCGCCGACCACGAATGCGACTTTATGGAAGTTCAATACGGGCGGGCAGGTGGATTCGCCAACGGTTGTCGGTGGAGTGGTTTATGTGGGTTCGTTTGACCGTAAAATCTACGCTTTCAACGCTTCAGACGGCACAACCATTTGGAGTTACAAAACGGGCGGCGTAGTGATTTCCTGTCCCGCTGTCGTCAACGGAGTCGTCTACGTGGGTTCAGAGGACCACAACCTCTACGCCCTAAACGCCGCAACAGGCGCAAAACTTTGGAATTACACAACTGGATACTACGTTGACTCCGATCCAGCTGTCGCCAACGGAATAGTCTACTTTGGCTCTGAAGACCACAACGTCTACGCCCTAAGCGCTGTTACAGGAACATACTTATGGAACTACACAACTGGCAACAAAATCATGTTGTCCTCACCAGCGGTGAGCAACGGAATAGTTTACATAGGATCAGAAGATGACAAAATCTACGCCTTGAACGCCTCTAACGGCGCCTACGTATGGAGTTATGCGACAGGCAACCAAGTCGTTTCTTCACCAGCTTTAAGCGGCGGCGCAGTTTACATGGGTTCAGACGACGGCACAGTCTATGCTTTGGACGCGGGTAGCGGCAAACCGATTTGGAACTTTTCATCTGGCGCGGCAGTCTACTCATCACCTTACGTAAATAACGGGAAAGTTTACGTGGGTTCAACAAACAGCAAAGTGTATGCGCTGAACGCTTTAAACGGAAAGATTGTTTGGGATTTTATAACGGGCGGCGCAGTTGCTTCTTCCCCAGCATGCGTCGGAGGAGTAGTTTACGTTGGGTCGGAAGACAGCAGGGTTTACGCTTTGAACGCTGCAAACGGAGGATTGCTTTGGAACTACACCACTGGCGACATAGTAATTTCACATCCAGCTTTGGCGCAAGATTTGATTTATGTTGGCGGATGGGATGGCAAACTTTACACTTTAAACGCTGCGGACGGCAAACTCGTTTGGAGCTTTGCAACTGGGGGCGAGATCGATTCGTCCCCGACTGTCTCTGGTGGTTTAGTGTATGTTGGTTCGCATGATGGCTCAGTATACACTTTGAATACTTCCACGGGAATGGTTGGTTACAACTTGGAAATGCACAACAACGTTGTCTGGAGCTACACGACCCAAGGCATGATTATGTTTTCATCTCCAGCGGTGGCCAACGGCAGGGTGTTCGTGGGTTCCTACGACGACAACGTTTATGCATTAAACGCAACAACAGGTGCTTTCATTTGGAACTTCCAAACTGGCGACCCCGTGGTTTCTTCCCCTGCTGTGGAAAACGGCGTGGTCTACTTTGGCTCAGAAGATCACAAAGTCTACGCCTTAAATGCCTCTGACGGTTCACTGGTTTGGCAGTTCGCCACCCTCGGTCAGATAACCGTGTCTTCAGCTGCAATCTACGATGGCAAAGTTTACATCGGCTCTAACGATGGAAACGTATACTGTTTGGATGCTTCAAATGGAGCCCTATTGTGGAAGTATGCGACGGAGGGATACGTAGTTTCTTCCCCTGCGATCGCGAATAGTATGCTTTATGTTGGCTCATACGACCATGACATTTACGCCATAGATGCATCAAGCGGGAAGCTTATTTGGAAATACGCCACAGGAGGCAGCATTGCATCGTCGCCTGCAATAGCAAACGGCTTAGTTATTGTAGGTTCGGGGGACAACAAGGTTTACGCTTTGCATGCATCCGACGGCAAACTCGTCTGGACCTATAAAACTGGCGGGCAGGTTGCATCTTCCCCAGCTTTGTCAAATGGAATGGTCTACGTTGGCTCCTATGACGGCAATATCTACGCTCTTAACGCCAAGACAGGCTCATTTGTTTGGAGCTATGCAACAGGGGAAATGGTGGTTTCGTCACCCGCCATAGCCGACAACACTGTTTACGTCGGCTCATACAATAACATGCTCTACGCTTTCAGTTCATCATCGACGCTCGCACCCCTCAAATCGGAGACCTTGCAGCTGACCATTGTTTCGTTAGTTTTACTTGTAATAATCGCTGTAATCCTGCTGCTCGTGGTTGGTCGATTGAGAAAGAAGAAATAGTTGTTTATTTTTCGACGAGTTCAGCTTTGGTGATGCCCAGAACCGCGAATCCTTTCCTGTGGATCACGTTACTCTCAAACACTTTGAGGCGTTTCTTGAATAGCGGAGCATCGTTGACAAGCGTGTGAAACTCGATGTTGCTCATGGCTGTGCCCATTTCCTTACTTTTGTTTCGAATCGCTTGCAAGAATTCAGCATCGACTTTTCGTCCCAACCATTCTTCGCCCAGAAAGTCAGTGTCCACGACAATAATTGTTGCTTCGTAGCCTTTTTGGGTGAAATCAGCCAGGTTCTGGTCTTCTCCTTTTCCTTTCAACGGGAAAATCATTTTGACCTTCAGCTCTTCGCATATTGGAGTAAGCATTGACATGTGGACGGCTGCTTGGTCTTCTTCAGCGCCCCAAGCGATTCCTTCGACAGGAGGATTTAGCTTGCTAATTGTGGCTTTGAATTGGTCGACAAACCCTGCCATGGAGATTTCAGGTTGAACGATTGGGAGGCCCATTGCCTGTGCCTGAAGAGTGATAATTTCAGGGTTTACTTCGTGTGGAACATCCTTGTAGGGCTTCATCCTTGACAACTTCATTAGGACAGACCCCGCGAGGCTCTTAATCCTGTTTGGCTTAGGTCGTTCGGGTTCTTTGAGTACGAAGTTTATCAGCGAAGTAACGTCGTTTCCTTCTGAGATAGCGCCTTGACAAGCAAGGTAGCTGTCTTTACCCCCGGTCCACATTGAGGCAACTCTCAAAATCTTCCCCGAAGAAGCGTCACCCACACCGTATAAAAATGTAACGGTTGACGTTAGTGCTAAGTTGAAAGCTTTGGCTAAACCTCCTGCTCTCGCGTGTATCAATCAACTGTATATGCAGAGTGTATATGCAAAATGTATATGCATTGACCCGACCGGGTAGGCTTGTACACACAAGAGGGGACACCCCCTCCCCCTACCGGACATAAGCGCCCTATTCTTTTATATTGACAGGGTCATTTCCTTTTGACCAAAGTTTGTGCAGGTTTTAGAATTTAGTAGTCTTTGGTCAAATGTCGTTGGAAAGCAGTTGAAGGTGCTCAGTTTTCTTTCTTTAACCTAGCCCGCGCGTTTAGCAAAAGGTTAAAATCCAGAAAATAATATGCTTAAGAACTATATTCCAGTCAGAATGAAAACTATTCTATTTATGAAGCCGAACGTGTATCGTGATGAAAACAACTAAAACAAAGATAGCCCTCGTCAACACCCCGCTCCTCGAAGGAGCCGGCGACCACCCGCTTTTTGCACCACTAGGCTTAGCGTACATGTCAGCTGTGCTGAAGCAAAACGGCTTTGAAGTGAAGGTTTTCGACTGCCCAATCTATGGGATAGACCACGAGAAACTTAAATCGGAGTTAAGCGCTTTCCAACCCACCATAGTGGGAGTCGGCGCAATGACTCAGACATTTGAGTCAGCCCTCAAAACCGCGCATGCAGCAAAGGAAGCCTGCCCCGAAGCCAAAATCGTAATGGGAGGCCCCCATGCAACCTTCCAAGACAAAGAAATACTCTCCCAAGAAAAAGTTGTCGACATTATTGTTCGAGGAGAAGGCGAAGAAACCCTTTTGGAACTCGCGAAGCAACCCGAACTGCAAAACATCAACGAGATTAAGGGTATAACCTTCCGAGAGGACAACCATATTATTCAAACACCAACCCGACCCTTCATCCAAGACTTAGACGCTTTGCCGCGTCCAGATTACAAGGAAATTCCAATCGAAAAATACAGAATCAACGGAAAAAGGATTCTGCCAGTGATCTCAAGCAGGGGATGCCCCTTCCAATGCTCCTTCTGCGTTGCCTCTGAAATGTTCGGTCGAACTTTCCGTGCAAGAAGCCCGAAGAACGTGGTTGACGAAATCGAGTGGCTCAAAAACCAGTATGGAGCGGAAGGAATTCAATTCCAAGACGATACCTTTTCCTTCGACAAGAAGAGAGCCATTGACATCTGCAACGGAATGATCGAGAGAAAAATCAATTTGCCATGGGGCTGCGGAACCCGAGCAGACGTTACCACAAAAGAACTCTTGGCCACGATGAAGAAGGCAGGCTGCAACGAAATATGCTTCGGCGTGGAATCAGGTTGCCAAAGAATCCGCGACTCACTGAAGAAGAAAGTTACAACTGAGCAATGCGAAAACGCCATCAAATGGGCTAAGGAAGCTGGCATCTTCGTTACCGTATCCATCATCCTCGGTTACCCAGGCGAAACGCGAGAAACACTGCAGGAAAGCCTCGACTTCGTCCGAAAAGTGGAACCCGACAGCGTCTGGCTAAACATCCCAACGCCTTACCCAGGCACTGAGCTGCGTGCTTTGGTTCAGAGTTACGGATGGAAGATGACAGATGACTGGAACCGATACAACACGATGAACGCCATCTTTGAAGACCCGAATTTGCCTGCAAACGTGGTTTTGCAGATGAGGCAGGACTTCTACAACAAATTCTATTCAACAAGGTATTTCATGCGTCAAGCAGTAAAGGGATACCTGCGAGGCAGCGTATACAGCAAGATTATGGCTCGAACCGCAGCAAACTACATCCTTATGAGAACCAAAAGTAAAGTCTGAGGCGCTTGGCAACCAATAACTTGCTGATCAAATTGTGCATTTTCCATTGCCCGACGGCGTACAGGCACTTTTTACATAACATTTATTATGTTATCGAACCGTTTTAAAGGTAAAATCGAGGGGATTTGGATGTCAAAAGCCTCTGCGCTTAAAAATAGCACGTCGGAAGTTTACGATTCACGGGAGAACTGGCCACCCTACACCTACAGGGACTACCCAGGCATTAAACCTGAAACATACCACGCCTTCATGGAGTTCCTTAACACTGAGAATAAATCAGGCAGATTGATGGAGCTGCAACCGTGGATCTCTGTCTGCGATTCAAGATGTGCATTTTGCTATTTTCCCACCACAGCCACAAGCAAAGTGAAGATAGAGCCCTATCTTGAACTTCTCAAGAAGGAGCTTGAAATGTACGCAAAGACCAAATATGTGAAGACCAGCTGTTTTGACGAAATCGTTTTGGGCGGTGGAACACCAAGCGTTTTGGCCGCTGAACAGATGATTGACCTCATCGACTTCTGCAAGACAAACTTCAACATCAACAAAGAATATTTCATCAAAGTAACTGGTTCCTCAAAGACCCTTGCCCTTCCGAAAATTACCAAGCTCGCAGAGTACGGAGTCTACCAAATGGACATGGGTGCGCAGACATTCGATGACAAACTTCGAAAAATGGTTTGCTTGCCTGATTCTGCAGCGGACGTTGAAAAAGCGATACGACATGCAAGAAAACTGGGCTTGTGCGTTTGCGTGGATTTAATGTACAATCTTCCTGGCCAGACCATGGAAAGCTGGATAAACACGCTGAAGAAAACAATTGAACTCGACGTGGAAGTCGACACTTATTCGTTGCACGTAGATCCCGGCACGGCGCTTGAAAAAATGATCAAAACAGGCGTTTCTCCGCCCACAGGAGACGCCGAGTACGAGAAGCAAATGTACCTAACCGCCTACAACATGCTCACCTCTGCAGGCTACAAGGCAGTGGGACATGACCGCTTCAGCAGAGTGGAGTGGCACATGCGGGAAAACTGCCTGAACGGTTGGCCATGGGGAGGCATATTGACAACTGGCGCAGGCTGCTTCATGGGGTACCTGCAAAAGTTCAGTTACTCTAACCTCGAAAACATAAACGATTACATGGCAACGGTGAAAGCGGGAAAGCTGCCAATAAGCAGACTCTCAGAGTCCACCAACGAGGACATGATGAGACGTACGATGACAAGGCTATACCTGCGGCTGCCAGTCAGCAAAAAAGAGTTTATGGAAAAATTCGGCACAACACCAGAGAAAGTTTTCCCCAAGCAGCTTCAAAAACTCAAAGATAAGGGACTCATCGAAACCGACGAAAAAGAAGTAAGGATAACGAGGCTGGGCGAAATCTGGAAAGGCAACATAGCTTGGGAATTCGCACCCAACCAAACTTAACTTTTTCCAATGCCCGTTTTTCCACCGTTTCTTTCCTTTCAATCAAATCGTTTTTTAAGCTCTAAACCAAGAATTCAGCCCTAAAGATCGCTGATTTGAGCGAGCTGTCGTTAGACGATGCCGTCGGGGTAGATATGAATAGGTTCACACCTAAAGAATAAGCTGACTCTTTACTTTCAGCCTAGAGAACGCGATTTCCTTCTGCCTGATTTAAGCCCCAAATCACAAAATCAACCCAAAACAAGCCCAGAGCAAAACCTGCCCCCCATAGGGGTACCCCATCGTTACGTCAAAATTCCAGTGTAAATATGGGTTTCCGAAACCGACCTATATGGGTCCCTGCTATTTGTGAACAAAACCTACACCAAAAATGACGGCGAAACATGGGAGGAGGGATTGGTAAAACAAGAAGTCAAGAAGTTTTTGAAGTTAAAAAAGAAAGGGAAATAGGGATTTTATTGATGCCTTACTGGCTGAAGCCCATACCACGTCATTACTTTAGCAATAATAGGTATTATTACTCCTAAAGCAATGTTCGGAATGAATTGCAA
>JBEKPM010000068.1:0-13629 GCA_049520735.1 Bathyarchaeia archaeon
AGGAATAACCCGAAGCCGGTGCTGCCGCCTGTACTAAAACCTTCTTTGAAAAGATGCGGTTTATTCTCAAAAGACACGCCTACACCGTCGTCCTCATAAACCAGCTTTAAGCAGCCTTGATCTGCTTTTTCGAAGTATACTCTAATTGTTGTGGTTTTCTTACCGTATTTCCTTGTATTGTCAATAAAATTAAGAAACAGCTGCCTCAAAAAAGGGTCCGCCAGAACTGCTAGACCTTGGCATTCGTTAGTTATCGTTGAGATAAGACCCGAAAAAAGAGCCGCTGCTTCATCCAGTTTCTCGTCCACATTAATGTAAGTCAGTTCTTCCGCGCCGATTTGCTCGTATATTTTGGCAAAATCAAAAATTTCGGCAATCTCCTTGACAGCTTGCTCAATCCTGCTAGCTGCCTCAACGACATCTGTCTTATCACCATGTTTCTTTTTGAGCAAATATGCATAACCAGATACTGCTGAAAGCTTGTTTCGGGCATCATGCCTAGTTAAGCTGCCCACAACACCTAATTTTTCGTTAACCAAAACCAACTGGTCCACCATATGGTCAGCTTCTTCTTCAGCTTTTTTGCTTTCAGTAATATCTTCGCATATACCAAGAATTTGTTTTCCTAAGCCGTCTTTGGTCCGAGCAAACAATGTGTCACGGCTGCGCACCCAGCGCCATTCGCCATTTGAGTTTTTCAATCTGTATTCAACATCATAAGTTGCGTTGTCTGCAGCATTCAGGAAAAGGGCATGATGCTTAGCCACTAGTTCGGCGTCGTCGGGATGCAGAATGTTGGCAAACAACTCAGAACCCATAGACTTTACTTGTTCAGGCGTGTACCCTAAGAAATCGAAAGTCTCCCTGTTGGCGTAAACGTTTCTCTTGCCCTGTAAATCATATATGTAAATGAGGTTAGGGGAGCAATCGAGTATTTTTTGAGTTAGATACTGGCTCTCACGCAGTTTGCCCTCGGCATTCTTGCGTTCGGTTATGTCTACGCAAATCTCCACAGCTGATATGATGTTTCCATTCTCATCTGTAAGTGGGGTTGCGACAATTTCAACCCAATATGGGTTGCCGTCAATTGTTGTAGAGCAGTATTCATGAGAGTCGAGAAGTGTTTTCCCCGCAAAAATTTTTGCTACACCACAATCAGGGCAAGGTGAGTCCAAACTATTAAGCGAAGCATAACATAATTTGCCAATAGTATCACCTTTGTATCGTTTTATGAAGTCGTTTGCCCATTGCACACGATAGTCTTTACCGACAATTACCAAGCCAGCACCGCTTGCTGCTGTTACTGATTCAAGCATATCACGCTCTTGCCTAAGAGCATCTTCAGCTTTCTTTTGTTCAGTGATTTCTCTTACTGTTGCTTGAAAAGCTTGTTTTCCTCGGAGCTTAATCCTTATCAAGAGTACCTCAGCGTCGAATTCTTGTCCGTTGAGTCGTTTGTGAGTCCAATTAAAAAAGTTGAAGCCTTTTTCCAGTGCATCCTTGATCATTTCCAATGCTTTTTCGTTTGAAAGTCTACCGTCAGATTGGTATTCTGGGGATAAATCGAATGGACTATGAGAAGTGAATTCTTTATCACTCTTTGCTGCGAACATTTTCAATGCCGCCGGGTTTCCTGCTGTGAAGTTCCAGTTGGGTGGCTCTATGATTAGTATGGCGTCATGTGACTTTTCGTAGAGTAGGCGGTAAAACTCTTCGCTGTCTTTCAGTTTCTCTTCTGCGTTTTTGCGCTCAGTAACGTCTCTTAACACAGTTTGATAACCAACGACTTTGCCGTTTAGCCAAATGGGGCTGCTATTGTACTCTACATTTCGCTTTCCTTTGGGAGTCAGCATTTCGATTTCGTCTTGAGCAGGGTTCCCGGCAGAGATGTTTTTGAGGCTTGCAAACATTTTTTGTTGGTATTCTACTGGAACAAGCTCGAGAGCGCTTTTTCCGACGAATTCATTTTCCTTAAAGCCATGCTTAATGATAGCTTTGTTCGCTGAAGTTACTTTTCCAACCAAATCGATGGTTAATATGATGTCTGGCGCGTTTTCAAAGAGGTTCTTGTATTTCTCCTCAGATTCTTCTAATGTTCGTTCAGCGGTCTTGTGTTCAGAAAGGTCGCGTATGGCGCAAACCCGTTCAATTTTTCCCCTCCGGAAAATATTCTTTGCACGGATTTCAACAGGCAAAACTGAACCATCCTTCTTAACCAACAAGCATTCGTATGGACCTTCATCTCCAGATTTGATGCGACTCTGAACAAAATCTCGCGATTCCGGAGCCAATAAATCAATAACTTTGAGTCCAAGAAGTTCAGAATGATTGTATCCTACCATTTTTTCTAGTTGATTGTTGGAATCAACGATTTTTCCTTCTTCGCTAAACCCAATTCCTTCAAAAGTGGCGCCCGACAACAAAGAAAAGCGCTCTTCACTGTGTTGAAGCAAACTTTGGGTCCTTAAGTGTTCTGCAGCTTGAGTTACGCTCGATGCAAGTTCAGTATAAACGGTTTCTGGGTCGCCATTCTTGTTTATGTAGCGGTTAGCACCCAGGTTCAACGCATTGATAGCAACTTCTTCTCTGCCTTTCCCGGTGAAAAGAATGAAGGGAATTTGGTTTTTCTGTTCACGTAGCTCCTTTAGAAACTGTAAGCCATTTTTTTGAGGCATCTCATAATCAGAAATCACAACGTCATATTGGCCAATTGATAGTTTCTTGAAGGCTTCATCAACAGAGTTGATGCTGTCAAATTCGAGGCTAGCATCCATATCCATCATGATCTGTTTTGAAATCTCTAATAAAGAGGAGTCGTCGTCAACATGTAAAACTCGTATAGCGCTTTTTTTGTTTGAAGCCGCCAAATCTGGCATTTCTACAACTATTCCAGCCTGGATGCTTTGCATTATCCATAACCCACTGTCAAATGGTAATGATTTGATAATAAGTCAGTTATGAATTTAGAATAATGAATTCAACTATCATAATTGGGAAAAGAATTTGGAGAAGATGTTTTTGTGTTAATTCACTTCTCTAAGTAGATCCGCAACGTTTGTTGAAGGTGCTGTTGTAATTGAGTTTTCGCTGGTGGTTTTGAACCCCCCCCCCCACCCCTCATTCTCTCTCGCAATAGGGCCTCTCGGTCAGAGTGTTGATACAAAAAGCTATACGTTTTGTTGAACGATTGCCTGAGCTTTACCTAACTAGAATATAGTTGCGAGTTGTGAAGCCTCAGTTTCCCCATATTAATTGTTCTTCACTATTCAGACGGCTCTTCATGCATCATTGGCTTCACCTAAAAAAGAACCCACTGCAAAATAAACATTAATGAAAAATCTTTAAGCAACTAAGCAACATATCATCAACAAGGTGTTAACGGTTGAGTGGAGAACGTTTTATTTATGCGGGAATTTTCTTCTTGTTGTTTGTCGGTTTAGCAATTTTTGGTGGATGGGGGGTTTATACTGCCCTGCATAATAACATGGTTCTTGCCTTCGCAGGAATTGCCTTAATCTGCGGAATAATTCTTTTGGCACTGTACGTTGTTTTCAAGCAGCTTAGCTGGGAATGGTGGAGCTAAAGAGTTTCAAAACCAGTATGTGTCTAGCTTTGATATTTTGCTAGTGGGCGCCTTTGAAGACCAATAGATGTTGTGCTGGCATTTTAAACAAGTTGTTTTTGACTGCTTTTGTAAAGCAGAGCTTGAATCACCTGTAGGTGGAGACATTTTTTGACACTATTAGACAATATTAGACAATTTTGGACACTATTTGACATTTTTAGACAATTTCAAAGCACCGTAACGCGAAGGTAGCATTTAGAAGAATGCTTTAAGAAGAGAAAAAATGCAGATTCCAGATAAATTAGAAAGGAGAGCTAAGTTTATCCAAGATCAAAGTTAAAATAATGATTGAAAAAAAACAAAGCGCTGGGCGCTTGCTTACTTTGCCCTTACGATTTTTACTCTGCCTAGTATTTTCCAATACTCGATTTCGGTGCCGGGAGTCAACTTGGCTTTCTGAACGTCTTCCTCATCCGGGAAGGGTGCATCAATGTACTCGTATGTTTCCAGATCCATGATTTGCACTCCGGTTGGGTTTACCGCGAAAACTTGTCCAGCCCGCTTGTCGATTATTGGGACTTCTGCGCCGAGGTCAACTGGCTTCACGAATTGCCGCTTTTGCTTGTCAAACACGCCGATTGCGACGATTCTTGCTTTGGCTGACCCGTGTTTTCCAGGTTTAGATTTGGCGATGTCAACTATGCGGCAGGGTTCGCCCTCAATCATCATGTAACCGCCAACCCGCAACTCTCCGACATCAACAGGTTTACTCATATTTTGACCGCCGAGTGTCTTACTGAATGGCTCTAGAAGACGAAATCGACCGATGCAGAGAATTCTTAAATATGTCTTTTTTGTAAGGGGCTGAAGAAGGTTTGGTTGAGTACTATTCAATAGGTGAATTTAGATGGTTGATGATTTGGTGATTCAGACTAGTAGGCTTCGGAAGACTTTCTTTTCTAAGGGGAGGGGTGGAAAGAAAGAGGTGGAGGCTGTTAAGGGTATTGATCTTAGTGTTAGGAAGGGGAAGATTTTTGGTTTTCTGGGTCCTAACGGAGCTGGCAAGTCCACGACTCAGAAGATGCTTTCTACGTTGTTGTGTCCGACTGATGGAGAAGCCAAAGTTCTTGGGTATGACTTAGCTTCGCAGCAGGAGCAGATCAGGCAGAACATTGGCTGTGTCAGTCAAACAGGCGGAGCAGATCTCTCGTCCACAGGACTTGAGAACCTTGTCCTGCAAGCTCAACTGTATGGTTTAGATGATTTGACGGCGAAGAAATACGCCTCCGAATTCGTGGAACGTTTCCAGATGAGCTCATTCATAGAAAGACCTGCCCAATCCTATTCTGGCGGCCAGAAACGCAGATTGGACATTGCACTCGGGATGATTCATCATCCGCAACTGCTTCTTCTCGATGAGCCAACAACAGGCCTTGACCCCCAAAGCAGAGCGTATCTATGGGGAGAAATAAGAAAACTCAAAGACGCAGGAGTCACCATCTTCTTGACAACACAGTACATGGACGACGGCGACACCATCGTGTTTAGTTTCCAGTCGGAGGAAATCGCAGGCAAAGCTGAAACACTTTTAACTCAGAAGGTTAAAGTGGAGAAAATCCAAACCAAAAACAACACAGTACACCTAACCATTAAAGACGGGGAGAGAATTATGCCTGACCTTTTACGGTCGCTCGACACAAATGGCTTGGAGGCGCAAACTGTAACGTTGTCTAGGCCAAGTTTAGATGATGTTTTTCTCAAGTACACTGGCCGTTCGCTCAGGGAGGATACCATAAAATGACTCTTTTACGCGATACGAAATTGATGTTTATCCGCAACATGCAGCACACTCTGCGGAACCCAGTTTTTGTTTTCGTAAGCATGTTCCAGCCTTTGATGTACTTGCTTTTGTTTATGCCGCTTCTAAATGGTCTTGGCGGGGTTCCTGGCATTCCGTTTGGAAAAGCAGTCGATGTTTTCATTCCTGGACTTTTAGTTCTGCAAGCACTCTTCGGCACGGCCTTTGTCGGCTTCTCACTTATTGATGACATTAGAAGTGGAGTTATAGAACGGTTCTTAGTGACCCCAGCGAAACGGCCAGCCATTCTCTTAGGAAGGGTCCTTAGGGATGCAGTTATTCTGCTTCTCCAATGTGTCTTGATTACGCTAGTTGCTATTCCGTTTGGTCTAAGCGTAAATATTTACGGGTTTTCGCTCTCTCTTGTACTGTACGCTTTGATCGGAATCACCATGGCATCTATTTCATATGGCTTCGCTCTTATCTACAAAATTGAGGATGCACTCGCACCCACGCTAAACACAATAACATTACCTGTTTCTTTGCTGTCGGGAATTATCCTTCCACTCGCACTTGCACCAATCTGGCTCCAAGACATCGCCAAGATCAACCCATTCTCCTACGCAGTCAATGCAACTCGCACCCTATTTGCCGGGAACTTTAACAACATCGGAATTTTGGAGGGCTTCGTCATAATCGGCGTACTCGCAACACTGGTGTTCCTATGGGGTTTGAGGTCACTTAACAAAATGGCATCATAAACGGCTTCTCTAAATGATATTGGAATATCTCTTTGATTGGCTTTGGAAACATTTGGGGTTCGAATCCCTTCCCCCGGCGCCAATAAATATCAACATTTTGAATCAAGAAAGATTAACTCTATCACTTTGGAAGGGGTTTGAAGTTGGGGTTGGAATGGTTGAGCGGTTGTGGTTGTGGCTATGCAGCCACAGAGTCTTAAAGGCAGGTCTTTACAGAAATAAGAACGGTGTTTTGTATTGGAAATAAACATGATGAAATATCAAGTTTTAATCAAAACGATTTCAGGAAAGGGCGGCGAGTTCTGGGAAGCGTTCCAAAAGATGCCTACCGAGCCGATGAAAGGAGTAATAGTCGAGTCTTCATGGAGCTTGTACGGATACTGGGATTTCGTAATTTTCTTCAAAGCCGACAGCAACGAAAATAGCCTTCACTTTGTCGGCGAGGTCTTACGAGCCATCCCAGGCATCGCTGACACAAGCACGTCACCGATGACCGTTCTCAAAGAGCACAAGAAGCAATAGGCTACTGTCTTCGCTGTCGTTTCTTCCTTTCTTTTTCTTTAAAGTGCGCTATTTCTCGACCTCGAATTTCAATAGGCCTAAAATTAGAATTCTATCCGTATGGTGCCTCGCTAGTTTTCGAGCTTCCTATGCATTGCCTAAAGTCTAGGAAGTTTAAAGTGGTCGTGGAGGGTTTTTTCGCTGACTTCCGTCCACTCGTGACAGCAGCTCTGGCATTTGAAGGTGACTCTGAAGTTTTCAGCATGCCCCTGAATATAGCCTCCTCTGTTTCCAGGCTCTCGAAACTCGTACGCTCCGAGGGTCTCTCTTTTGATCTCTTTCGCCTGAAACAGCCGACCGCAGGACGGACATTTCCTAACCATCTTTCTTCCCACACGATAAAGCTGAGAGTACGGTCTTAAATTTTGTCTTTGCAACTCGCGGGATTTCGATCAGAATATAGATTCCTAAAAAAGAAAAGAAGTTAGCAGAGCATAATATCGCGTGGAATATCGATTTAGTTAGCTTGGCAGCACAACATTTTTAACATCGATAAGGCTGGTGAAACAAAACGTTGAGAAGTGATAGCTAATGGTACGTGCATTTATGTTTCTTAACGTTGCGCCTGGCTCAGAAGCAAAAGTGTTGCAGCAACTTAAGGCTCTGCCATCTGTCGAAGAAGCCTACGTTGCCTATGGAGTGTATGACGTTGTTATTAGAGTCAAAGCAAAAACGCCTGAGGAACTTAAGGAAGTCGTTTCGCATCAAATCAGGGGTACTGACGGGGTAGTATCCACTTTGACGTTGATGATGACGGAAGAATAAGCAGACTCAACTACTCAGTACGTCAGTAATTCAAATAAGTTAATAGATTGTTAGTTGTTTGACATCTTAGAGTTAAAAGGGGTCATCTGTTCGTAGATGACTTTCTTGCATGCGAGAAATTTATCGTCGGAAAAGGATGATTAACGTGCAAAGAATAGATTCAAAAGATCTCAACAAAGTCGTGGGCAAATTTGAGGAATTCATGCAATACTGTCAAAAACTAAAACCCCATGACAATTACCTAATTGTAAACCGAAACTCGCCCGTACTAGCCGGGGCTGCAAAGAAAGCTGCAGAAAACAATGGATTAGCGGTTAGAAGTTTTGACCTGACAGCAAATAAGCCTTACAAGCATTTTCCACTAAAACTCATGACACTACTTCGGGAAGAGACCCCGAAAGCTGGATTAGGCCTCTTTGACTACAGCCAAAATCCAGAGTGGAACTTGGAAGAGGTCGGTGCAAGAATAGAGTTGTTGCATCAAACCATCGAGCAAGTCCCAATAAGCTGGGCTCATTCTCCAGGCATAACATTAGACATGGCATTAAATGGACCTCTGCAATGCAACTACAGAAAAATGGCTGAAGAATCAGAAAAAATACTTCAAAAACTTCAAAACATAAAGAAAATCCACATAACTGCGCCCCGAGGCACGGACATAGAAGTAGAAGTCTCAGAACAGGTGAAGTTTGACACGGACTGCATAATTGTTCCCCCTAACGTTTACGGTGGACCTGGAAAATTCGGTAACTTGCCCGTAGGGGAAGTTTGGTCACAGAAAGGAAAAATCATCAAGGTTGTAAACACTGAAACCGGAAGGGAAGAAACCCAGAATTATCCTGTGAAACAAAAAGCAAACGGCAAAATAGTCTGCGATGTAACTGCAGGCGGCTATCCGGGGAAAATAAATCCTGGAAAACCCATTATTGTTCAATTCAAAGACGGCGTCCTAACTGATTTCCAATGCGAGGATCACGGTCTTGATTGTATTCGAGAAGATTTGCTGGCTTCTCAGAAAAAATATGGGTTGCCGACGGTTTTGGAAGAGATTGGGATAGGCTTGAACAATAAGGCAAGGATAACTGGGAACATGTTGGAAGACGAAAAATTAAGAGGCACCTGTCATCTTGCTCCAGGCAACGTTAGATGCCACGTAGACTTGTTGATTGCTGATCCAACAATAACCGTTACCTACGTTGATCGATCAGCGGAGATCATGAGAAACGGCAGCTTAACTTAACGAAATACCATTCGCAATGCATGCTTTTTTCCAGGCCAAAATCCAGTGCATCTAAAATTTAATAATGTAATGTAAAATAGTTCTTTTAAGAACATTTCGACCGTTGTTGATTTGATGGCGGAAAATCAGGACCTCCTAACTCTGCCAGTTGACGAAGTTCTAGCGCGGCTTAAGACGTCCCAATCTGGATTATCGTCACAGGAAGTTCAAAGCCGCCTTGCAACTTATGGCCCCAATGAGCTTGCTGAAAAACAAAAACGTACAGGGCTTATTGAAATTCTGTATCACCTGAGAAATCCGCTTGTACTCATACTTCTGATTGCAGCTTTGATCTCTGGGTTTGTAAAAGAGTATACCAACGCTATTATAATTTTCTCGATTGTTCTTATCAGCATAGTTCTCGATGTGTACCAAGAAACCAAAGCTCAGAATGCTGCTGAAGCACTCAAAGAAAGAGTAACGACAAAGGCGACAGCTCTCAGAGATGGTCTCAAACACGAAGTAAAACTCTCTGAAATAGTTCCAGGAGATATCGTGTATCTGATGGCAGGAGACCTAGTTCCTGCTGATTGCAGGTTAATCAGCACGAAGGATTTGAACCTCAACCAATCGGCCCTTACGGGTGAAGCGTTTCCAGTTGAAAAGAACGCTAATCCTCTTTCGACAACCACAGCCGAAGTAACCGGTTGGAGCAACTATGTTTTCTTGGGAACATCGGTGGTTAGCGGGACTGGAACTGCGGTTGCGGTGAAAACTGGGAGCTCAACGCAGTACGGCGGAATCGCCAAAGAACTTGTTGGCAAGGCAACTGAAACCGAGTTTGAGAAGGGACTTCGGCGTTTCGGAGCTTTAATGACTGAAGTCACACTTTTTCTAGTGCTTTTCGTGTTTTTCGTTAACGCCTTCTTCTATTCGGGCAGCCGCAGCATACTAGATTCACTTCTCTTCGCAGTTGCACTTGCGGTAGGCCTAACACCAGAACTCTTGCCCATGATAATGTCCATTAACCTGTCCAGAGGCGCCGTAGCAATGTCCCAAAAAGGTGTTATCGTAAAAAGGTTGGCGGCTATACAGAACTTTGGCAACATGGACGTTTTATGCACAGACAAAACCGGCACGCTAACCGAAAACAAGCTGACCCTAAACAATTACGAAGACTTAGAGGGAAAGCAAGCTCCGAAAGTATTGACTTACGGCTACATTAACAGCGCTTTGGAAGCAGGGCTGAAAAGCCCTTTAGATGATGCTGTACTCCAGTACAAGCCCATAGATGTCAGCAGCATCACAAAAATCGATGAGATCCCATTTGACTTTATCCGACGACGCGTCTCGGTGGTCGTTGAATACGAAGGACAAAGACTTTTGATCTCCAAAGGCGCGCCCGAAGAAATCCAAAAAATCTGCACATATTGCGAAACTGACGAAAAAGCCAGCGATTTCGCCAACGTTTGCCAAAGCATGTTTAATCAGAAATATATGGACCTAAGCGTTCAGGGATACAGAGTTTTGGCAGTCGCATACAAAAAAGTCATAGACGACAAAACTCACTACTCAATAGGCGACGAAACCGAAATGGTTTTTCTGGGTTTCCTGTCTTTTCTTGATCCGCCTAAAGAAAGCGCTAAAGAATCTATCCGATTGTTAGCCCGAGATGGGGTAGAACTCAAAATAGTCACAGGGGACAACGAGTTAGTTACAAAAACAACTTGTGAACAGTTAGGTTTTAACATAAAAGGCATCATTCTTGGGAATGATATTGCTCAGCTTCAAGACGACGCCTTATCTCGGGTGGTTGAGGACAATAACATTTTTGCCCGCGTCAATCCAGCTCAGAAGGACAGCGTAATCAAGGCTTTACGTTCAAACGGGCACGTGGTGGGATACATGGGCGATGGCATAAACGACGCTCCTTCCTTGAAAACGGCGGACGTGGGAATCTCAGTCGAGAATGCCGTTGACGTTGCGAAAGAATCTGCGGACCTCATCCTTCTGCGACCCGACCTAACTGTGCTCGATCAAGGCGTGTTGGAGGGCAGAAAAACTTTCGGCAACACCATGAAGTACATAATGATGGGCGTCAGCTCAAACTTTGGCACTATGTTCAGCGTAGCCGGCGCGTCTTTGTTTTTGAGCTTTCTGCCTATGACGGCA
This sequence comes from Bathyarchaeia archaeon, assembly GCA_049520735.1. Classification (GTDB taxonomy): domain Archaea; phylum Thermoproteota; class Bathyarchaeia; order Bathyarchaeales; family Bathycorpusculaceae; genus Bathycorpusculum. Next base: position 10,842 of record JBEKPM010000068.1, read on the forward strand.
ATTCAGATTCTACTGAACAACCTCATGTATGATCTCTCCGAAGCCACTATCCCTACGGACAACGTTGACGAAGAATACATTGAAAAACCCAAAAGGCTCGACATCTCCTACATTAGAAGGTTCATGGTGGTCATGGGACCCGTGAGCTCCATCTTTGATTTTCTAACTTTCTTCCTATTGCTCTTTGTCTTCCAGGCATCAACTCACGTATTTCAAACCGCATGGTTTGTGGAATCTCTCGCAACACAAACTCTAGTGGTCTTTGTCTTAAGAACCAGAAAGACGCCGTTTTACAAGAGCAAACCAGGCAAGTACTTGCTAATAAGTAGCTTAGCTGTAGTTGCTATCGCGTTCGCGTTGCCCTACACACCTCTAGGAGCCATATTCCAATTTGTGCCGCCGCCTGCAACATTCTACCCAGCCTTAGCAGGACTGATAATTGCCTACATTCTCTTGGTTGAATTCGTCAAGAAATGGTTTATCAAACGATTCGCGTACATGCTAGAACAGGGAAATGTGCCAATAAAGACAAAACCGACTAGCGCAACAACCAAATAGTTAACTTTTTCTGTGGTATTTCGGTAGAGGTTATGTTTTCGATGCGATGTGCTTTACCAATCAGGCTTCCGCTTCCAAATGTTGTATGTGCATTGACCCCAACAGTAGGAACCACCTTTATATTGACATCCGTTACAGCCCATACCAGTGAATTTAGGCGAAGATTCTTGTTTTGAACGGACGCGGACGAAAACCTTTTTGGGTTCAATTTGACTCGCCGAAACACCCTCTTTTTGGTACTTCAAACGTTGCGGGCACTTCACGTAGATTGTGGGATCACAAAAAATAGATTTAGGACAAGGCGAACCTGCACATTCACGGGTACTTAATTCAAATTCTCCTAAGCCCGTCTCAGCTAAGGCGTACTCACACCAAACCGCTTTTCTAGCATCTTTCTCATATTCGGTCACGTCTGTTGGGTCCTCCTACACGTCAATGCTTTTTGTGCTTCTGCTGACAATGTAGGGTTGCAGCCTAAAGACGTTTGTGTAAGGCTGTTACAGAATTCACACACCACTCAAGTTCAGTGGTTTTTTGAATATTTCTTCCCGCCACCTCTGTTCCCAACTTGCCCAACCAGTCTTCACGAGGCTTTCTCTCAAATGAGGCTTTTCAGCCACCCACTCCAGAAACGGGCAGAAACGTCTTTTTTCTTTGAAAATTTCCTTGGGCACTCCTTTTTCTTCGCACCATCTGATGTAGCCGTTTTCAACCATCTGTTTAAGCTCGGGTGGCGACTCAACTTTTTGGACTGTAAAGCCCTGTCTTTCCAAGTGTTCGATAACGCTGCTCAAGACGTATTCTTGGCAAACCTTGAAGCAGGTTTCACTGTCGGGCTGCATGACTGCTACAATCTCATCCGCAATTTTGACCGCGTCATCGAGGTATTTCTTGTTCTTGAAGTTTGGCGGCTGAAAAGAAGACGTAGGGATTCTACGCTCCATCAACATGGCATGTGGAGGCTTAAGAGCCCCTATAACCACGCCTAACAACAGATCACTCCATCCTGAAGAATCTATCAAGATTGTTTTTCCAGGAACAAAGCAGTCCAAAGCCAAACCCGATCACCAAGACAAAGAACTATGTGGGAAGGTGGGTTTTCTGTCTTTTGTTTTTCGGTGCTTTCACAGAGGGCTTTTTTGAGGTTTGCCAACCAATAATTAACCGCTGTCACCCAATGGATTATTCACCAGAAAATTTCTCGTTACCAAAAAAGTTGGCGAAAATGGATAAGTAGTTCCAGACGGCTATTCAATTTAGAGTGATTTGATGACCACTATGCCTGTTCTTTTCATCGGACATGGTTCACCTATGAACATAGTGTTAAACAACAGCTACACCAAAAGCCTCATCAAAGCAGCCAAAGAGCTTCCTAAGCCTCAAGCGATACTTGTGATATCCGCGCACTGGCTAACAGACGGCACTTACGTCACATGCGTCGCCAACCCAAAAACCATCTATGACTTCTATGGTTTCCCAGACGAACTTTACCGTTTAAACTATCCAAGCCCCGGTTCGCCAACAGACGCTGAACTAGCAATCAAAACCGTAAAGTCGACGCAGATAAGATGCGGAAACTGGGGACTAGATCACGCCGCCTGGGCGGTCTTGAAGCATATGTACCCCGCCGCTGATGTTCCAGTTTTTGAAATGAGCTTAGACTACTCGCCCCACAACAATTGGAACCCGAAATCTATGGAGTTTCATTACAAGCTAGGTTCAGAGCTTGCTCCTTTACGAGAGAAAGGTGTTCTTATAATCGGAAGCGGGAACATTGTTCACAACTTGGGGCTTATCGATTTTGACACTGACGCTAAACCGTTTGAGTGGGCTGTTAAATTTGACGCCGAAATCAAACAATTGCTAGTTTCAGGCAATCATGCCAGGCTTACAGATTACCGCGGCATTGGGAAAGAAGCTGTTTATGCGGTTCCAACTCTCGATCATTATTTGCCGATGATTTACGCGGTTGCGCTCCGAAGGAAGGAAGAGAAGTTGGAGTTCATCCATGAAGGTTTTCAGAATGGTTCGGTTTCAATGAGAGCCTTCCGTATTGGGTAACCGGCAACCGTCCACTCCTTTGAAACAAAAAAGGTAAGAAAATGCGAAAAGGGAGATTGCTTCATTGAAAGGGTTAATATAGACTAAGGTGACGGTATTTTACTGAGCCGTGGATTTCGTGTTCAAAACCGTTGGTTTGGTTGCCCGCTACGATAAGAAGGCCGCTTTG